>CAZYRG010000156.1:0-7867 GCA_964650425.1 uncultured Flavobacteriaceae bacterium | reverse complement strand
TTCTTATGCAAATATATATCTAAAAAAAGGTATTATGCAAAACATAGTACTAAAATTTAACAAATTTTAACATTTTAATTAGTTTTTAGATGAGTGGTTTTTTAAAAGAGAAGTTTTGATGCCTCGGATCGCTAGCTAATAGATTATTAAGGAAAATAGTGGTTAGCTATACCGACAAGTTAGAAGATGTTAAGATTTGTTTCTATAAAATAGTTGATGTTAAGAA
Organism: uncultured Flavobacteriaceae bacterium; assembly: GCA_964650425.1. Classification (GTDB taxonomy): domain Bacteria; phylum Bacteroidota; class Bacteroidia; order Flavobacteriales; family Flavobacteriaceae; genus Aquimarina. The sequence continues at coordinate 7,641 of CAZYRG010000156.1, read as the reverse complement.
ACTGTAAATAGGTCTGTAGTTATGTGCTTTATATATTTATGGAAGTATTTAATAATCTTAAAATTCGACTTCCTAATGACAAGAAAAGACTACATACTCTTAATGGCTAAATCTGGAATGTTAGGGCTTATGCCTTATCAAAATTTGTTTGCAAAAGATCATAAGATTAAAAGCTGGACATCAGAGGAATCGTTTCTTAATTCCAAAGAAGGCATACTCATATCAACATTAGCAGAAACAATTATTCCAGAAGCAGACAGTATTGGTGCTATTGAAGCTGGAGTGCCACATTTTATAGATATGTATGTACAAAACTGTTATGATAAGGAAGGTCAAGATACTTTTTTTAAACAATTACAAGGGTATAAAACATATTTAGAAGAAAAAGCGATCGCTTATGATGTTCCTAATACTGCTTTAACTGATCGATTTATTGTAGATGAATCAGGCGATAATGAGTCGTTTAAAGAATTTTTAAAGAAAACCAAAATTATGGTGCTCAAAGGATATTTTACAACAGAAAAAGCCTTGAAGCAAAATCAAAATTATGATCCAATTCCTGGCAACTACATGGAATATGCTGGTTTTTCTGAAGGACATGGCTGTTGGGCTAACTAGAGAGAGTGTATAGGTGCTGATGGAACGAAATAACATTTCTAGAGGATTTCAAATTGGTACAATTCTAGAAAATATAGCTGTAAAAGCAAAAGAACAAAATTGCATATTGACCACCCTCATATTTAGGTGTAAAATCAAATCATAGAATAGTTGCAACATATTTGATGTATAGCTATGGTTTGTTTTTACACTTTTACTACACGCATAAAAATACGAACTACTACATAAAAACAATTGGCTGCTAATTTGTATTAATGATGGCGTACACAATTTACGGCATGATTCAGAAAAAAAACGAATATTTTTATAGAAAAACTATTATGTTTCTAAGAGAATTCTAAAAAATGATATTTCCAGTACCAATTTGATGACCTAGTTTGATACGATGATGTAATTGTATGATTGATATCAGTTTTTACATGAAAAAAAATTGAAATATATCATGTAGGTAAATTCTTTCTTTTTATTTGAATTAAATAGAGTTTTATTGCATTTCATTGTTAAAAATTATGTTAATACCGGGTTTTGTGTAGATCAAGATTCTTGTGAATTACTGTTTCAAATTAAGCTGTTTATGTTAAAGTGTTTGTATGCATAATTTTTTCCAAACGAAAACGTTATATTTATAATAAGAAGTATCAATCTTGGTACTTATTAACCAACTAAATAGTACATATATCATGAAAAAACTCTTCGCATTACTGCTTATGGCAGTTTTTGTTATTTCTGCGCATGCACAAAACGTCTCAGGAGAACTCAAACGCTGGCACAAGGTTACGATCACATTTGACGGGCCTAACACTTCAGAATCAGCAAACCCTAATCCATTTTTAGATTACAGATTAGAGGTTACCTTTACCAAGGGAGGACTTAGTTACAAGGTGCCTGGATACTTCTCAGGATGTAATAATCCTGCAGATTCTGGTTGTAATTCTGGAAACAAATGGAAAGTACATTTTTCTCCAGGCGAAACTGGAAAATGGAATTGGAAAGCTTCTTTCAAAAAAGGAAGTAATGTAGCTATCAACGGAGGAGGTAGCGGCGCTGGATTTATGGACAACAAGTCGGGATCGTTTGATATCGATGAGTCTAACAAATCTGGTCGAGATCACCGAGCCAAAAATAAGGGGATGCTACAATATGTAGGAGAACATTACTTACGTTATTCTGGTACAAGTCCATCAAATCCTAATGGGAATTGGTTTGTAAAAGCAGGAGCAGATTCTCCTGAAAACGCATTTAATTATGTAGACTTTGATGCAACTCCTAATTATAAAAATACGCTGAATAAAATTGGAAGTAAAACATGGCAACCACATCAGCAAGATTATAATGCTAGTGACGCTAGTAGTTATACTTGGGATGGCGGTAAAGGAACAGAAATACTTGGAATGATTAATTACTTATCAAGTCAAGGTGCGAATGTTTTCTCTTTCCTAACTTGGAATACTAGTGGTGATGGGGGAGCTGTTTTTCCTCATACGCTACAAATTTCGGAGAGTCAGTATGGAAAAACTGCACAGAAAGATCAATGGGGTAAGGTTAATAAAACGCGTTTTGATGTTTCAAAATTAGCGCAATGGGAAAAAGTAATGGAGTATGCCGATAAGAAAGGGATGTACTTGCACCTTAAAACCATGGAAACAGAAAACGATAACTTAATGGATGGTGACAAATTTGGAAATCAACGTAAGGTATATTACCGTGAATTGATTGCTAGATTTGGACATCACTTAGCGCTTAATTGGAATTTAACTGAAGAGACTACATTGACAGATGCTGTCGCAAGGTCTACTGCATCTTATATCAAAAATCTAGATCCTTATGATCACAATATTGTTATTCATACCTATCCTAATCAGCAGGATCAGCGATATGATCCTTTATTAGGTAATAAGTCCGTGTTAACTGGAGCTTCTATCCAGACAGATAAGACCAAAGTGCATAATGATGTCCGTAGATGGTTAGAGAAATCCAGAAATGCTGGAAAAAAATGGATTGTTGCTAATGATGAACAAGGTAGTGCTGGAGAAGGTGTTAGAGTTTCGGATAAACGCATAAGAGATGAGGTACTTTGGGGAACCCTTATGGCTGGTGGAGCAGGAGTTGAGTATTACAGTGGTTATACCGATAATGATGGAGATATTAATGGAAATGATCATAGAAAAAGAGGCGGTAAATATAGAGATGGTGGTCATGCGCTAGCTTTCTTTAATAATTATTTGCAACCGTATATGGTTAATATGGTTAGTTCTGATGGAGTGACTTCTGATGGGAATGATTATGTTTTTGCAAAAGCTGGTGAAGTCTATGCAGTATATAGACCAAATGGTGGAACTACTAATATTAACCTCCAAGGTGCAAATAGTTCCTATAAGGTACAGTGGTACAACCCTCGAACTGGTGGAAATTTGACAGCTGCAACAAATGCAGGGAGTAGTTTAAAAGCGCCAAGTAATGATGATTGGGTAGCTTTAATAACTAAAAATGGAGCAACAAACCCAGATCCAGATCCGAATCCAGGAAATTGTGGTAGCATAACTTTTAATGCAACATCAGATTTTTCTACGAATGTGAGTGGCTTTTCTCCTGCTTATATAGATGCAGCTAGAGGTGCTATGGCGATTAATGCAGAGGTGCATAAGAATAAATTTGCTGCTGGCGAGACTACTTTTAACGGAAATTCTGGTACATACAACATTCGGTTAAATACATTGACAGAAGTTGATGGCGAAAGTCAATATAGAATTAGTATCAATGGAAAGCAGATAGGAACATATAAAAACCCTACTACCAATACGGATTATACCGCTGCAGGAAGAACGTTCAATACTATTCAAATTAACAAAGGACAAAAAATCAGAGTAGAATTTAATTCTGTTACCAATGGAAAAATACCAGAAGGTGGTGGAACCGCTTTTTCAAGAGGTCGTTGGACTTCTATTCAATTAACTTGTACAGGTACAGGTACAGGTGGAGGAACACCTGGACCAACTCCTGGAAATTGTGACTATGATTTTGAAGAAAAGGATGGACTAGCGGTTATTGAAGTAGAACGATTAGATATTTCTGGAACTAGTTGGAGCAAAAAAACAGCTGCTTCTGGATTCTCTGGGGCTAATTATTTAGAATGGACGGGATCTGATAATTTTAACAATCCTGGTAACGGAGTCATCAGCGCTAAAGTTAAAATCAATAGTCCTGGTAAATATCGTTTCCAATGGAGAAACAAAGTTGGAAAAGGAAATGATGCTACAGAACATAATGATACCTGGTTAAAGATTAATGCAAATGATTTCTTTGGTGAAAAGAACGGAAAGAAAGTGTATCCTAAAGGTGCTGGTAAATCACCAGTTGCAGAGGGAGCAAGTGCCAATGGTTGGATGAAAGTCTATAGCAATGGAACAACTGCTTGGTCATGGAGATCATCTACAAACGACTTTGATCCACATGCAGTATTTGCGCAATTTAATAGTGCAGGAGTATATACCATCCAAATTTCTGGGCGTTCTAAAAACCATTTAGTAGATAGAATGGTGCTGTATAAGACAAGTATATCAGAAGCTAATGCGACTAATCTTAGTCGATCAGAAACGCTTTGTACAGCTACTCCAGCACCTACACCAACACCGCCAACTACTAGTAACAAAGTAAATAGTGTACAAGCTCCTTCTAGTGTAAAACAAGGGGAAACTGTTTCGGTTGATGTTAATTATGAAGCAGCAGCAAATAGTGAAATAGTAGTTCTGTTCCAGCTAGACGCTGCTCCATGGACATCGTACAAAGAAGCAAGAACAACGGTAAATGCAGGAAAAGGAACAAAATCAATTAATGTTGCAATTCCTTCTAATACACCAGTAGCTAATGATGCCTACCAGTTTCAAGTATTTTTGACATCTCCTGGGGGGAATTGGGCTAGTCGTCTTGCGAACTTACGAAAAAATGATGTGAATGTCACTAAAGGCGGGGGAACCACTCCACCACCGCCACCACCTTCTGGCGGACCAGATGGTTATACGTTTGCTACCGATGAGGGTGGTACGGTAAATGTATCAGGTACCGTTAATATTGCGTATGGTGCAAATGGACAATTCGAAATTGTTAAAAATGTAAGCTCAAATAGAGCATGTAATAATGCTACTTTTGGAGATCCGATACCGGGCGTTAAGAAAGCTTGTTACATCCAGCAAGTATCCACAACGAACCCTAATCCAACACCACCAACTACTGGTAACTGTTCTTTTGGAGCACCAACATCAGCTAGTTTGCCAAGCTTGGACAAAGCAGACTATTCTAATATTTATGTATTAGGAGATGGACCCAACCTTTCTAACCTTAAGCGATTCAGAATTAGTTGGAATGCTGGGACTAAAAAAGTAACGCAGTTTGCTTTCAATACTAGAAACGGTAATCCTGATTATTATGTGGATTTGAGAGGCAATATAGAGCAGAACTTTGGCAGCGGTAACCCGTCCGTGAGCATCTCTGGATCTGGACTTGGAATAGATGGTGATTACTGGGTGACAAAAAATGGAAATAATTTTGCAATGGTTTCTAAAGGAAGAAATTTCACGATATACTGTAGTACTTCTTCTAGTAGTCCAAGTTGTACTGGTCAAAAAGCTTCTGAAGAAAAAATTGCTATAACATTATATCCGAATCCTGCTAATGATCAAATTACGATAAGTGGTATCGAAAAAGTGAAACAAGTAGTAATTTATGATATGTTAGGTAAAAGAGTAAAATCATTAAATAATACTGATGGTATTAACAACCAACAGATAAGTGTTAGTGATTTGCCTTCTGGAATGTATTTTGTACGTGCAGTTAATTTTGAAACGATTAACGAAACGATGATCAAATTCTTTAAGAAATAACATAAAACACTTTAAGAATAGTAAAAGCTCCGATGCGTAAGTATCGGAGCTTTTTTGTTATTGCGTTTTTTATAACAGTACGTTTTGCAATGTGTAAATACAATGCTAATTTTTTCAAGCGAAAATAGTACATTAGCGTTTCAAAAAATAGATAAAAATGGCATCAGGATTTTTTGCTTTATTAGATGATATTGCGGTACTCATGGATGATGTAGCCGTTATGGGTAAGGTAGCTACCAAGAAAACAGCAGGAATTTTAGGAGATGATTTAGCAGTCAATGCAGAAAAAGCTTCTGGTTTTGTTTCTTCCAGGGAAATGCCCGTATTATGGGCGATCGGAAAAGGCTCGTTACTGAATAAAATCATTATTTGTCCTATTGCCTTTTTATTGAGCGCCTTTGCACCAGGGACTATTATTCCGATTTTGGTGCTTGGGGGATTGTATTTGGCTTTTGAAGGCGCAGAGAAAATCTATGAATTCTTTGTACCGCATGACCACCCAGTAGAGCATCTTGAAGAAGCGGTAACCTTAACAAAGGAAGAGGTGATGCAAAAGGAACAAGAAAAAATTCGATCTGCTATTTTGACGGATTTTATTCTTTCCATAGAAATCATCATCATTGCTTTAGGGACTGTAGCAGCACAACCATTGTTAACACAAATTCTAGTAGTTTCTTTTGTAGCTATAGTAGCTACGGTTGGCGTTTATGGGATTGTAGCCATAATTGTTCGGATTGATGATGTTGGTTATAGTATCATCAAGCGGAATCCAGAAACAGGATCATTTTTAAATAAAGTAGGACGCTTTTTAGTTAATCTACTACCAAAAATTATCAAAAGTCTTTCTGTTATAGGTACTTTGGCATTGCTCTCCGTATCTGGAGGAATTTTTGTTCATAATATCCATTATATCCATGATTTAGTGCATAGTCTCCCAAGTTTTGTTGGGGAGTTTCTTTCAGGTTTGGTGATAGGAGCAATTGTGTTAGTTATAGTACTTTTGTTTAAAAAGGTATTAAAGTTGTTCAAGAAGAATAACGAGGTGACTTGATTGATTTTTTTGTACAATTTTATAGTGTATTTTTGTTAAGCAGTATACAAATTACGAAACACTGAATCCTGAACCTCAAAAAGTACTGATCATTACCTACTATTGGCCACCTGCAGGTGGTCCTGGCGTACAGCGTTGGTTAAAGTTTGTCAAATACTTGCCTGAATTCGGAATTGTACCCGTTGTATATATCCCTGAGAATCCTAGTTATCCATTGTTGGATCAAACCTTAGAAAAAGAAATTCCTAATGCCATTACGATTCTAAAGCAACCCATTTTTGAACCGTATAAGATTGCAGGTTTTTTATCCAAAAAAAACACGAATACAATTAGTTCAGGAATTATTGCACCACGCAAAAAACAGTCGTTTATACAACGATTGTTATTATATATTCGCGGGAATTTCTTTATCCCCGATGCCAGAAAATATTGGGTCAAACCTTCCGTGCGATTCTTGCAAGATTATATCACCAGAAATGATATAGAAACGATTATTACCACAGGGCCACCGCACAGCGTACATTTGATCGGTAAGCAGCTAAAAGAACATGCAGGAGTTCGTTGGTTTGCAGATTTTAGAGACCCTTGGACTACAATTGGATATCATAAAAAGTTGAAAATTGGAAAAAAAGCCCAGAAAAAGCACAAACGATTAGAACAACAGGTATTGAACCAAGCAGATCACATTTTGGTAACTAGTTTTACGACCAAAAAAGAATTTGAAGCCATAACTAAGCAGCCTATTGATATTATTACTAATGGATATGATACTGAGGAGCTACCAATTGTATCATTGGATTCAGACTTTACGATTTCACATATAGGTTCGTTGCTAGAAGGTCGTGACCCACAAATGCTTTGGAAAGCTTTAGCAGATTTGGTCCAAGAACATTCAGCTTTCGCCGAAAGGCTAAAACTCCAACTTATAGGGGCAGTAAGTGCTACTGTTTTGGAACACATTAGATCGTATGGCCTAGATAGGTATGTGAAGTTACAGGGTTATGTGTCGCATGAAGAAGCCTTGCGATTACAACGACAATCGCAGGTGTTGTTGTTAGTAGAAATTGATAGCCCAGAGACCCGTTGTATTATCCC
>CAZYRG010000155.1:0-7868 GCA_964650425.1 uncultured Flavobacteriaceae bacterium | reverse complement strand
ATTGAAAAATTTGGACATTATACCAATTTTTGGTATATTTGAATTAAATCAGTATTCAAATGAATAAAAACACATCAATATCGCTCGGAAATTATTTTGACCAATTTGTGCAAAATAGCATTAATGAAGGAAGGTTTAAAAATGTTAGCGAAGTTATTCGTGCAGGATTAAGGCTTTTAGAAGAAGAAGAAAGTAAAGTGATTGCATTGAAGAAGGCAATTAAAGAAGGAATTGACAGCGGAATAGCTCACGATTTTGACCCTAAAAAACATCTTGAATCTCTTAAAGCGAAAAAACGCTCGAATGGCTGAATATAAATTGACTAACAGAGCTGTTGAAGATTTATCAAAGATTTGGGATTACACATTTGAAGTTTGGTCTGAAAAACAAGCTGACAAATACTATGAAGGACTAATATCCAACTGTCAAGAAATCGCTGAAAATCCTGATTTAGGAAAAAACTATAAAGGGATATCAAAACAACTTCTCGGAATGAAAGTAAATCGACACATAATATTCTACAGAACTTTAAATTCATATTATGTTGAAATAACCAGAATATTGCACGAAAGAATGGATTTAAAGAAAAGAATAACGGAATAAAACTGTACACAACAGTTTGTCCTATGTAAAGCCCTTTCCCTAAAAATCCTAGGTCATAAAAATACGCTATTGGGGAAACAACTATATCTTCTTCACCCGAACGGCATTCATACCTTTCATACCCTTTTCTAGTTCAAATTCTACCTTATCACCTTCAACAACATCATCGATGAGACCATTGATGTGTACAAAGTATTTTTCTCCCGTATCCACTTCATTAATAAATCCATATCCTTTACTATCATTAAAAAAAGCCACTTTTCCTTTCTTGATAGGATCTTCTTCGATATGCTCTCGTTTCGGAATCGCAATTTCAATACTTTCGGCTTCGACTTTTACTTTTTTTGATGGATCTGGTGGTGTATCTGTCAAATGTCCATTCTCATCTACATATACGAGCATATCCTCCAAAGAAGCTCCTTTAGAGGCATTTTCTTTGCGTTCGAGTCTTTTCTTCTCCTTTAATTTTCGTTTTTCTAAACGTTTTTTTTCCTTTTCCTTCTTACCAAAACTCTCTTGAGATCTCGCCATATAGTATTCGTTTGTTTTTTTTAATTAAATGAAATACAGAGTATTATTGCATTTAGAAGAAAACATAAGAAGAGACAATTTTCTGGAATTGTAAAAAACAATGATCATCTTGGTTGATAACACAACCAATACTTACTCATGCTAGTTTCTAATAGTACAGTTTTGCAAAGATAACTTTTATATTTTAGCCCTTCAAGAATATGCTCATGAATCATGGAAGAAATAGAAAAAGTAGACAGTCATCAACACTTCATGCTATACAAACCATATGGTTATCTAAGCCAGTTCGTAAATAATGGCCAAAAACAGCGTAGCAAAAAGCTCCTTGGTTCCTTATACAATTTCCCAGAAAACAGTATGTCCATTGGACGCTTGGATGAAAAATCTGAAGGATTACTATTGATTACTACAGATGGAAAGCTTAGCAATCATGTCAACACTAGTGGTATTGAAAAAGAATATTATGCACAAGTTGACGGTGCTATAACTGACAAAGCGATACAAGAGCTTTGCAGTGGTGTAACTATTGGTATAGAAGGCCAAAAATATCATACAAAACCTTGCAAGGTCGCAAAACTGCCACATTCACCAGAATTACCTGAACGCAGTAAAAAAATTAGAGATGACCGCCACGGTCCTACTAGTTGGATCTCGGTTATTTTACAGGAAGGAAAATTTCGACAAGTGCGCAAAATGACTTCTGCAGTGGGGTTCCCTACCCTACGTCTTGTGCGGGTCCGCGTGGGTAAACTTACATTAGATAAAATGACTTCAGGAGAAGTTCGTTCTATTAGTGCTGATGGTATTTATTAACTCAGAAAAATCACGATTTTGAGACTTACAGTAAATACTCCTGAATACTATTACTGAAACTTTGTTTGTAGAAGCTCCCTATAGGAATGGCTTTATTCATAATAGTTACATAGGATTGCGTAAAGCCAACAATATGTTCCAAACCGACAATGTAGGATCGATGTATCCTTTGAAAGTATTGTTTAGGCAAACGTTCTTCTATTTGTGACAAGCTAGCCATGGTAATAATGGCACCTGTACTAGTACTAATTTTTATATGATTTTTCTTGCTTTCGATGTAGTAAATATCCTTTAGTTTAATTTTTATATTTTCTCTATCCACCTTTACATAAATAAAAGGATCCGAAAAAATAGAAAGCGTATGAGTTGCTGAAAAATCAGAAATCGTATGTGGTTTCGAATGCTGCTTATACACTTTGGCAATAGCTTTTGCAAAACGCTCTAATGAAATAGGCTTCAATAAATAATCGGTAATCTCTAGATCATATCCGTCCATAGCAAATTCTCTATAGGCCGTGGTCAGAATAACACTTGGGAATTTACCTAATGTTTCAAGCAATTGGATACCTGACATTTGCGGTAGCTGGATATCTAGAAAAATGAGGTCGATACCGTCGTTTTTTTGAATTTCGACAAAAGCATCCATTGCTTTATGATAGGTTCCAACCAGCTCTAGATCCGAAAAATGCGCTAAATGATTTTGAATCACTTTTACCGCAGGAAGCTCATCTTCAACAATAATACATTTCATAGAACCAAATTTAATTTAACCAAAAAATACTCTTCTTCTACAATTTGGAGCGTATGTTTGTCAGGGTAGATTAACGCTAACCGCTTTCGAACATTAGCCAGTCCAATCCCACTTTTCTGATACTTTTTACCACTATTGCTATCCAAACTGTTTTCCATAGAAAAAAACAACGTATCGTCTTCTAGATGTAATTGTATCCGTATCCAGGAAGAGGAAGGATTATTGGAAACTCCATGTTTAAAAGCATTTTCTACAAAAGGAAGCAAAAGCAGCGGTGCTATTAATTTTCCTTTGGTAGTTATTCTAGTCTCAAAAGAAATATCGAGTTGATTACCATACCGCATTTTTTCCAAAACAATATAGTTTTCTAGCATTCGTATTTCCTTTTCCAGTGCTACGGTTTTATGATTACCGTCATACAACATATAACTAATAATTTCTGAAAGTTTTAGAACTGCATCACCTGCTTCCTTTTCCTGCTCCAAGATCATTCCATAAATGTTATTCAAGGTGTTAAACAAAAAATGCGGTTGCAATTGATTTTTTAGAATTTGAAGTTCTGCATTGGTTTTTTCGGACAGCGTTTCCAAATGAATTTTATTCTGAACTACCTGCTGCTGAACAAGTTTAATGACTACCACAGGCATCGTGATATATATCAAATCTGCAAAGCGAAAAAAGGCTTTACCCGATAGCAATTCCATAGGTTGCATGGGCATTACGAAAACATGGTTAATTTGTACAACGGTAAATAGCCCTACAAACGTACTAAGCACCACAAACACAAAAAGGGGTATATATTTTTTCTGCGGTAAAAACTTTGGAAAAAGGGAATACGCAAAAAAATAGGCCAAGGGAACCTTCACTACCAACATTAAAACTTCTAAGACATACCATCGTATTTTCATGTCTATAGCCTCAGAATGAGCACTATTAATAGTACCATAAAAAACAACCCAAAATCCCCAGTACAAAACATGCCGAAGTATTCTTTTTATGGTCCAAGAAGTATAAATTTTATCAATTGAGAAAAACTCCATACATGCTAATTATCTTTCAATGTATAAAAATATGAGGAACTAAACTGTCTAAAAAGGATAGAAAGTCATTTTTATGGTATAGACTTTAGATTAAGTAGTTCACATCTTGTTTACCACAAAAAATAAGGTGTCTGTATATCAGCTATAGCGTGCTATCCTTTTTTTCTAAATAGTGCTTTTTTGTGATTTAGGTTTGGTATAAATTCTAAAACTATATAAACATGAAAAAAGCAATTAGCACCTTATGTTTTACTTTGATACTTATCAATTTTATGAATGCTCAAACCACCTGGGAAGGTTTTGTGATGGATGAAGAAAAAACGGCATTACCCTTTGCAAATATCTTGTTGTTAAAAGTACAAGATAGCACGTTTCAGAAAGGCGTAATTACCAATGAAAAAGGACTGTTTAGCATTTCTTCTAACAGTCCCGACAAAGAGATACTTAAAATCAGTATGGTAGGTTTTTCGGACACTTTTATGAATTTGTCCAAAAATGCTCCCAACGAATCTTTGGGCACCATCACATTAACTAAAGATGCTGTAAACTTGGAAACGGTAGAAATAACTACCAAAAAACCATTATTTGAGCAAAAAGTAGACAGAACCATTGTTAATGTCGAAAATAGTGTGGTCAGTGCGGGTAATAACGCACTTTCTATTCTAAGTAGATCTCCCTCAATAGTTGTGGATCGAAGTAATGAAGAAATACAATTGATGGGCAACTTAGGGGTAGTAATCATGATTAATAACAAACCTATACGAATGGAAGTGGCAGAATTGATCCCTTTTTTGGAAAGCATCTCCTCAGATACGATAAAAAACATCGAATTGATTACCACCCCTCCTTCCAGTTATGATGCAGAAGGTAATGCGGGAATCATCAACATCAACTCAAAAAAGTCAAGCTCTGAAGGATTCATAGGGAATACTACGTTAAATGCGGGTTATGGCGTGCAATCAAAATATGGAACAAGTATAGCTATCAATTATAATAAAGATAAATTGAATTTTTATGGCAGTCTATCTGCAAACGTCAACAATTCTATAGAGAATTATGATGTGACCGATGTTTTTACCCTTGGGGAAAGTGAGATCGTAAACAACCCCATTACTAGAAGAGATTATCAGGTGGGGCTTTATTATGGTGAACTAGGACTTGATTATCAGTTCACAGAAAAACATGCTTTAGGATTTTTGTTTTCGGCCCAGTACCGCGATTGGCAAATGGATTCTGACGCCAATAACAATAGAACAACTGACGGAGTTCTCCTAAATATTATGAATAATAACACAGAGCGCAATCAGCTTTTTAGGACATTGAGCAATATCAATTATAAGTTTCAGATTACGCCTGATCGAGTGTTCAGTCTGGATTACGATTATATACGGTTTAAAAGAGAAAATCCAACAGATTATTCGATCCGTACTACTAGGAACGATCAATCCGTTGAAGAACGTTTTTCAAAATCAGATAGCAAAACTCCTTTAAACATCCATGTCCTAGCTGCAAATTATACGGACAAACTCGCAAAATCTCTACAATTAGAAACGGGTGTAAAATGGACTACTTCTGTTTTTGAAAATGATTTGATTTTTGAAGACTTTACGAACGATACATTTATTCCCAATCCTCTATTTACGGATGATTTTTCAATGGATGAGAATATATACGCAGGGTATTTATCTTTAGATTGGAATATCAATGAAAAGCTTCAGTTCAAAGGAGGAGCGCGTTATGAACAGTATAAAATTAATCTACAATCACTCAAAAACGGTATTCTGCTAAATAGAGAAAATGGACGAATTTATCCGAACATCTTTTTCCGGTATATGGTAACGGATGATATGGATCTCAACCTTTCGTATAGTGAAAGAGTAGAAAGACCTGGTTTTTTAATCCTTGCTCCTGCTTTTTACTTTTACGACCAATTCACTTTGTTTACTGGAAACCCAATTATAATACCTACAATATCTAAACGAATAAAATTTGACCTACGCTATAAAAAACTTACCGTAAACGTCCTTTATACGGATTATGAAAACCCAACTTTTAATCTGCAACCTGATATCGATGAGGAACTTGGGTTATATAAAATCAGACCTCTACAAGCTGAAGAAGGAAACACAATATCCCTATCCAGCAGCATGCCTATTAAAATAACAAACAAGTGGAATAGTCGCATTAATGCAAACTTCAACAGAATACAACAACAACCTATTATAGAAGGATTTACTTTAAAAAACATTAATTTCAATTACAATCTGCTAGTCGTTAACAGTTACCAATTTGGCGCGAATTTAGAAGCAGAACTTAGTAGTCAATACTATTCAAGGCTTCAATATTCTGCAGCCGAAATTGATCCAAGATGGGGAATCGATTTTGGATTACGCAAAAAGTTTAAAGGAGGGCAGTCACTAGCATTCAACGTAACAGATGTTTTTAATACAATGAGCCAATATAAAGTCGGTTTTGATGCAGCGGCTGCAGAAATACGGTATAAAGCTTTTTATGATCTGGAAGGTCCCATCTTTAGAATAAGCTTTAGCACACCTTTCGGAAACAAAAACCTTAAACGCATGGCCAAAAGAGCATCCATGTCTAATGAAGAACAGGAACGACTGAATTAAAGTTCCCGTTTATACTAATTGTATTGAAGCGAGTTAAATAATAAAAAACTCTCAAAAGAAACAATTCATTTCCTTTGAGAGTTTTAAAACTAGTTTTCTTTCCTATTAGGGTTTGGAAGCTGCAGTCCCAGAATTCGTTGCATTACCAGCGCGTCTTAATTGTCGCTGTATTTTGTTAATCGCTGATTCTATAGATTTTTCGGGTTCTATTACATTATATTCTCCCCAAAACTCTGGGTCAGAAAATCCTGATGCCTCATCCGCTATCACAATATTAGGTCGTATCCGATCTTTGGCTGAAAGGTTTTCGGTATTTTTTTCCCAATCGGTAATCGCCATTTCACTAGTTAACTTGTATACAGAATTAAATAGCTTGCTCTTCCAATTAATTTTAAAAGCCAACTGAACATTACTATATCCATAATACCATTTTCCATCTTTTTCTCTATAATCTACACGATATACCGTCTCTACTGGCATTACTTTTACATCTTTAGGCTTTCTTTTTACGAAAAGTTTACTCGCAATTTCTTTATTTTCAATATTAAGACTGTATAATGCGCGTGTCAATGCTAGGGTATTTGCATCAATAAATAAGTCTCCATAATACAAAGGATATGTTATGGTCGGATGTTGTTCAAAAGCTACAACATAAACCGTTTTATCATTAATCCGTTTTGACTCTTTGAATCTAAAGACATAGTCATCTATATTATTATCCCCAAAAATATACTCAGGGTACTTCATCAAATCCACATAGAGCGCATTAAAAGGCCCTCCTTGTAATTTCAATGCAATAGTATCAAGTTTAGAGTAATCCGTTTTCTTTCTGGATTTATACAATGACACCAAATCTTTTCTCGCATCTTGATATGACTGTTTATATACATTCACCACAGCCTCAGATAAAGAAACATTTTTTCTTCGTTTTTTGATCGTTTCTCTGTAGAATGCCGTCATAACAGTTCGATCATCAAAATAGTTATCTCCTTTCTTTTTTAATACAGACCGCACTAAAGCTTTTGGATCTTTTGGCAAATCAGAAATAGCAATACTGCTCAATTGTACTGCTGCAATATCTAATCTAATTTTATTAATTCCAGAAGATAATTCTGATAAAGGAATTCGCTTTTCCTTATATCCCAAAAATGATATCACAACAGTTGCGTTATCCATTTTCGTAGGAATTTTTATGGCAAATTCTCCTTCAGAATTGGTAATAGTATTGATATTACTATCAGTAATGGCAACACTTGCATACACCAAAGGTGATCCTGTGGCACCATCCTTAACTATTCCTTTATACTCCTTAAAACTATCCTGCGCATATCCCATACTTGTTATACTCAAGAAAAGTAATACCAGGCATGCAAGGGCACTATGGTATCGTATTATACTGTGCTTTGTTTTCATAATCAAAAAAATAAAGTGGATAACTAGCTGTAATATAAAGAATTGGAAGAAAAATTACTGTTAAAAAAAGTGATTTTTTTCTTTTGT
>CAZYRG010000154.1:0-7987 GCA_964650425.1 uncultured Flavobacteriaceae bacterium | reverse complement strand
TTTTGTATAGTTGAAATTCTCAGTATTCGATTCTCACGAAATCTATATTTTGATCTACTATCATTATTTTTAATAACCAGAAAAAAGAATTTATTGATTGGTGAGGTGTTTAGTTACCATCTTCCAGGATTTTCTCTTCCAGCTACAACATAAATCAATAATCGTTAATCCACATTCGTTACTCGTTAATCAAAAAAACGGTTTTACTATTTCCAGCCCAAAACCCAAAATTCATAACTCCGAACTTATAACTCTGGACTAGAAAAACTATCTTTACATAAAAGATTCCCCTATGTATGCCATTGTGGATTGCAATAGTTTTTATGTGTCTTGCGAACGTGCTTTTCGCCCAGATTTGGTGCGTAAGCCTATAATCGTATTATCTAATAATGATGGTTGTGTGGTTTCTAGAAGTGATGAGGCAAAGGCATTAGGAATTCCTATGGGAGCTCCCGCTTTCAAATACAAAACCGTATTCAAAGAACAGCAAGTACAAGTGTTTTCTTCAAATTATTCGCTCTATGGCGATATGAGTAGTCGGGTGATGGAAGTGTTACGGACGTTTTCATCAGACGTTGAGGTGTATAGTATAGATGAGGCTTTTTTGAAACTGGATCTTTCTTATAAAAATATGCAAGCATATGGGCTAGAAATAAAAAAAAATTTTCCCAGTATACCAATATTCCCACTAGTATCGGGATAGCACCGACCAAGTCATTAGCTAAAGTAGCCAATTATGTAGCAAAGAAGTTTCAGCAAAAAACACAAGGTGTTTTTGTCATTGATAGTGAGGAGAAACGTATTAAAACCCTGCAATGGATTCCGATAGGGAATGTTTGGGGCATTGGTCGTGGCCATAAACAACGATTAAGTATTCAAAATGTTCGAAATGCCTACGAGTTTACACAACTTCCAGATGCTTGGGTACGACGTCATATGTCCGTGATTGGTTTGCGGCTCAAAAAAGATTTGTGTGGCGAGCCGACCATTATGTTAGAAGAACACACCACCAAAAAGGCGATTGCAACCACGCGCAGTTTTGAATATACTTTTTCTGATTTTGAAAATCTGAAAGAACGCACCGCTACTTTTGCGTCAAGTTGTGCAGAGAAACTACGTAAACAAAGAACTACTTGTAGTTTGATCTATGTGTTTTTGAAAAGTAATAGACATAAACAAGAACAAGAACAGCATCGCGCAGGTTTTACGATTACGCTACCCTATGCAACAGATTCTACATTGGTGATTGTGAAATATGCGATAAAAGCATTACGGTTGATTTACGAAAAAGGAATTCATTACAAAAAGGCTGGGGTTGTTGTTATGGGATTGGCACCAGCAAATACGAAACAGCTAGAACTATTTCGTCAAGAAAACCCGAAACACAAACCACTGATGACTGTCATTGATCGGTTAAATGATAGGTATGGTAGTTATAAAATAAAAATAGCAAATCAAGATCTGCAACGCACTTGGAAAATGCGACAAGAACATTTGTCGCCACAGTATACCACCAAGTTTGCAGATATTATCGAAGTTAATTGTGAAAAATCATAAGTCTTTAGAATTTTATAGACCTGATACTTTGGGGACTAGCTCTTTTCCTATAGTGGAAGAGGGGATAGCTGCTGGTTTTCCTTCTCCTGCGGAAGATTTTAAGCAACCACGAATTAGTTTGGATAAGGAGCTAATTGATCATCCAGAAGCAACTTTTTTTGCTAGAGTCCGAGGGGATTCTATGATTAATGCGGGATTAGCAGATGGTGATCTCTTGGTGATTGATAAAAGTCTAGAGCCTGTACATGATAAGATTGCTGTATGTTTTATTGATGGGGAATTCACCGTAAAACGTCTTAATATAACATCAGAAGGCTTGTTTTTGGCCCCAGAAAATGATCATTATCATCCGATAAAAGTTACCGAAGATAATGAACTAGTTATTTGGGGAATTGTTATCTATGTGGTGAAAAAGGTTTGATTAATGTGTTAATTTATTAATACATCCAGTGTGTAAATGTTTTTATTGAATTAATATAATATATTGCATAATCATGGTTTATATGAACCAAAAAGAGGTTGTCTAAAATGCTTTTCAGACAACCCCTGTTTAATTTTCTTAATTGAATTCTCTTTCTAATGTAATGTAGGCATTGTCAAGTTCACCTCCTACGACGTTATAATCTCGATATCGACTAACTTGGCGAAAAACATCAACGATATCATCTTCTGGACTAATAAAACTTCCGTCAGGAGCTATAAAATCACTGTTTTTAAAACTATTTGTAAGTAAGTTTAGTGCTTGATGTATTGGAATATTTGAAAATTCCCCGTCTTCGAAATCTGCAGGAAATTTACCGGGTATCAATGTAGTAGGTATTGTATCATCTGCTTCAGTAAAAATGATATTCACCATACCACCAGCGTATCCTTTGCTCCAATCTATCAATTTTTGATCAATATAATATACTTCACCATCATGATTTGCATAGGGCATTCTAACCTTTGAAAACAAAGGATTTCTGTTCCTGTCGAGCCCTATCATAAACGCATAGACTTCTGCATTTCCTCTATTCCATGGTTCATGATCATATCTCATCCAGAATGTTTTTAATCTAGAATTGTCAGCAAAATTGACATACCCATCTGCCGAGAGGCCTTTGTTCATAAGGTTTTTTTCTGTACCTTTTTTATCGAACTCCTTGAATTCTTCAACCTCACAGGCTGCGAATGTAAAGAATACTGTTGCTAATATTCCTAATTTTGAAAATGAGTTTTTCATTGTATGTTGTTTTGATTTGATAGCAAAGAGAATAAAAACATCTCCTAATGGGTATAATCATTGTTCCAATTTCTGGTAGTATTGTTTCATGGTTTTTTGATAAAAGTCATTTTTGAGATTTTGTATAGAGACAAGACCTATTGACAGGAATTGGACAGGTGGAGTGCACGCAGAAGTAGTTAGAATGTAGTATTTCGAACCTTTTTCTGGCATCTATTCGAAGCTATTTTTGCCAAATATATGTACAACACAAAGTTGACTTAGTTTTTTGTGTTTTTGAAAAACCACGAGTAAGTAGGTGAGACGCTAAGAAAAGAATACTAAATATCGGTTATTTAACTTTTTTAAATTGATACATTTCCACATTATTACATTTTTCACATTAAGAAATTGATGCAATAAAAAACGACACCAATCTTCTTCATAAGATTGATGCCGTTTTAGGGCTAATTCAAATGTCAATTATATCTTTGGGGCGTTTGTTTAATTGGGAAATTAGCTATTATAGTTCTGCTAATTGTTGAAGCTGAGCCTCGAATTCTGCTTGCTTTTGTTTTTGAACAGCAATCTGAGCTTCTAATCTTTTTTGCTCCATAGCTAATAAGTTCTTTTTCTCTAATAATTCAGCTCTTTGTGCTTCGATATCAATTCGTTGTGGATCATCGTTGCTTACAAGCGCAGTGTTAGGTCGACCAAAAGGCGTACACTCATTTAATAAGGAAACCATTTTTTCTCCAAACGCTCTAGCGCGTTTTGCGTAAAAACGACTACGTTCCCAAGTATCTTGTGTCGCTGTTTTTTCTGCAGCTTCTCTTCCGTCTATAGCAGCATTATAAGCATTCTCGCATCCACATTTATCTGCTAGTTCTTCTACTTCATAAAAAGCTTCAATAGCTTTGTCAGAATGTTCTATTACATGATCTCTATTATTCGATTCATGAGCGTTTTTAGTATGCGCATAGGCGTAGTTGGCATGAGATAGCGCATCTTCATAATCATTTTGCGCGTTGATAGAAATTGTAGCTAATAATAAAATTCCTGCTAGTGATAGAACTTTCATAATACTTCGGGGCTTTTGGTTAATTCAACAAGACAAATATAGAATGCATTTTCGAATAAAACAAGAAAAAATGCATTTTATCGATGAAATACGTGTTTTAACTATATTTTTTATTTAAAATGATTTTTTAAGTAGTCTGGGATTACTTTTTTGAATCAAAAATCAATATTTTATCGATGTAAGGTTTTTTTTGTGGTTTTCCAGTAATTTTTATACGTTTTTTGAAACTGTGTATTGGATGAATGATAAACTAGGGTTAAACAATTTTCAGCGTCATATTATTTATGTATCTTCCAGCTGAATGTACTTGTCAAAAAAATAGCTGTGCAAAAGAATTATAAACTATATGGTATAGTAGTTTAGTAAAACAGTGTTACCTTATATTTATATAAGTAGTATTATTTTACGCAACCAAGAGGTGATTATTTATTAAAAAGATAGTTTACAAAACTGTATGCAGAGATTAAGCCGTGGGTTAAAATCAACATGCAAACATCAAAAAACATAAACAATATATGAAAGCAATCATAATAGCTTCGATAAATCAAAATCTTCATAAAGCTATAGCATTAATTGATAGTATTAATAATCAACAATATTGTGATGTCTCAGTAGCTCCCTATTATTCTAGTATCGGATCTCATTTGAGACACGTTCTTGATTTTTTTGATTGTGTTGTTACTGGTTTAGATAATAATGCAATTGACCTAACGGCAAGGAAACGTGATATAACACTTGCAACAGATAAGGAAGCTGCTAAGGTCTATATTTATCAATTGCAACAAACATTGAGTTCGTATATAAATACGAATACGGATTATCTATTGCATGTGACGGATAATCTTGGCACAGATAAAGTAACGGTTAGTTATACCTTAGAAAGCATTTTGGCGCATGCAAATAGCCATGCAACACATCACTTTGCTACGATTGGATATTTGCTATGTCAACAAGGAGTTGTTTGCGAAATTCCTGGATTTGGCTATAATCCTACTACCCCTGTGCAACGAAGAGAAGGGATATAAATAAAATAGAAATTAGAAAAACGAAATCGGAAAACTTAAATGCATCCGATTTCTAATTTCGTTTTTCTAATTTAATTTATCTCGGTGATAGCTTAATAAAAGGAATAATCATTTCTTCAAGCGATACACCTCCGTGTTGGTATGTATTACGATAGTAACTTACATAATGATTATAGTTATTAGGATACGCAAAGAAATAATCTCCTTTGGCAAATATAAAAGAGCTACTCATATTAATGGCGGGTAGGTGGATATTCTTAGGGTCTTCTGCAGCAAGTACCTCTTTGTTTTCGTAAGTCAAACTTTTTCCAGTTTTATAACGTAAGTTCAGACTCGTGTTTTTGTCCCCAATTACTTTTGAAGGGTTTTTTACATTAATTGTACCATGATCGGTAGTGATTAATAATTTGAATCCCATTTGCTGTGCTTGCTGAATCATCTCCAACATAGGTGAGTTTTTGAACCAACTCAAGGTCAATGAACGATAGGCTTTATCGTTAGACGCTAATTCTTTAATTACTTCCATTTCCGTTTTACTGTGCGAAAGCATATCTACAAAATTATAGACCACTACAGTAAGGTCATTGTCTTTAAGCCCTTTGAAGTTTGCCGCTAGTGTTTTGCCTGATTTTTCATTGGTGATCTTGTAATATTCATATCTGATGTTCAGGTTTAACCTTTTTAATTGCGCTTCCAAAAAGGCATTTTCATTCATGTTTTTTCCACCCTCATCGGTATCATTTAGCCAAAGGTCAGGATGCTTTTTTTCCATTTCTGATGGCATTAGCCCAGAAAAAATGGCATTACGAGCATATTGCGTTGCGGTGGGCAGGATACTGAAATAGGATGACTCTTCTTCTTTCTTGTAGTAATTATTGATGATAGGTTCAAAGGCCTTCCATTGGTCAAAGCGTAAATTGTCAATGACGATTAGCAGAGTAGGTTGATTCTTGCTCAACTCAGGGACTACTTTTTCTTTAAACAGTGTATGGGACATTACCGGAAAATCGCCATTGCCTTCAAACCAATCTGGGTAATTTTTATCTATATATTTGCAAAATTGCGTATTCGCTTCAACTTTTTGAGACTCTAGGATTTCAAACATTCCAGTGTCTTCAATGTTTTCTAATTCCAT
Organism: uncultured Flavobacteriaceae bacterium; assembly: GCA_964650425.1. GTDB lineage: Bacteria > Bacteroidota > Bacteroidia > Flavobacteriales > Flavobacteriaceae > Aquimarina. The sequence continues at coordinate 1,988 of CAZYRG010000154.1, read as the reverse complement.
TTCCCAGTAGATCAATTTTTGGTATAGATCCGCCCATTCTTCAAACGAGTTGACCATGGCCATATCCATTGCAATCTTGCGAAATTCCTGCTGATAATTCGAAGTAGTTTTTTCGGATACTAGACGTGAGTTATCTAGATTTTTCTTCAAACTCAACAAAATCTGATTTGGATTTACGGGTTTGATCAGGTAATCGGCAATTTTGCTACCGATCGCTTCTTCCATAATATATTCCTCTTCACTTTTAGTGATCATTACTACGGGAAGATTGGCTTCCTTTTCTTTGATTTCACCAAGAGTCTCTATTCCTGTAAGACCAGGCATATTTTCATCTAGAAAAACAATGTCAAAATTTTGTTCATCGATAACTTCTAGTGCTTCAGTACCACTTTGACAAGTAGTCACTTCGTAATTTTTCTTTTCTAAAAATAGGATATGAGGTTTTAATAAATCAATTTCGTCGTCTACCCAAAGTACTTTGATGTTATTCATCTGTGTATATTTTGTTTTTTAAATTCTAGGATTATATAGTACTGCAATGACTCTTTTAAGGGAGTTTCAAAAAAAATACGTTAGCTCGTGTTATTCTAAGTATATTTGTTTTTTAAATACTGTGTTTTGACAGTATTGTTGCAAATTGAAGATACTATAATTTTAGTTTGAAAAAAAGGAACAAACTTAAAATATTAAACGACCCCATATACGGATTTATTACAATCCCCAATGCGTTGATTTTTGACTTAATCGAGCATCCGTATTTTCAGCGCTTACGTAGAATTTCGCAAATGGGACTGTCCTATTTGGTTTATCCCGGCGCGCATCATACCCGTTTTCATCATGCCATTGGTTGTATGCATTTAATGCAGAATGCCGTTCGTGTCCTTCGTTTCAAAGGGGTGTCAATTTCTGAAGCCGAGGAAGAAGCCTTGTATATTGCTATTTTATTACACGATATAGGACATGGTCCATTCTCACATGCGATGGAACATAGCATTGTAGATCATGTAAGTCATGAAGCAATTTCGCTCCTGTTCATGGAAAAAATGAACACAGAATTTAACGGGAGTTTAACGTTAGCCATCCAGATATTTAAAGGGGAATATGGTCGTGGTTTTTTACATCAGTTGATTTCTGGTCAATTGGATATGGATCGTTTGGATTATTTGAAACGGGATAGTTTTTATACAGGAGTAGCTGAAGGTAATATTAATAGTGAACGACTCATCACAATGCTTAATGTGGTCAATGACCAATTAGTGGTAGAGGAAAAAGGAATTTATTCTGTAGAGAAATTTTTGCTTGCTAGGCGTTTGATGTATTGGCAGGTATATTTGCATAAAACAAGTCTTGTTGCCGAGCAATTATTAATACGAGTACTCAAAAGAGCTAAAGAGTTAACAGCAGATGGAGTAGTGTTACCGGCAAGTAAGGGCTTGTCTTTTTTCTTAAACAAAACCATTTCTGAAACTGATTTTGATGACAAAGTGCTACATGTTTTTTCCACATTGGATGATTATGATATTGTTTTGGCAATGAAAGAATGGCGAGATGTGGCAGATCCGATATTAAGTCGATTGTCAAATATGATTATCAATAGAGATTTATTGAAAATAAAAATAAAACGAAAACCAATCACTTCAAAAAGTTTGGATAAGCATCTTACCACCACTATCGATACCTACAAATTGAATGCGGAAGATGCTAGCTATTTTGTTTTTTCTGGAATGATCGAAAATCAAGCCTATCATCAGAATAAACAGAATATCAATATTCTTTTCAAGAATCAAAAAATTATGGATGTCGTCAAAGCAAGTGATGAGTTTAATCTAGAAGCTTTGTCTAAGCCTGTGACCAAGTATTTTATCTGTTATCCAAAAGGAAATGATTGATGTGCTTAACATAGTTTTGTAATCATCATTGTTATTCAATACCCACACCTTTATCTTCTTGTTACCTCTTCGTTTTAGTTAGATTTCTACAGTGTATAG
>CAZYRG010000153.1:0-8011 GCA_964650425.1 uncultured Flavobacteriaceae bacterium | reverse complement strand
CTCCTTTGAAGGAGAGGCTGGGTGAGGATGTTATTTGATAGTCAAAATCATAATTACCTGCAAATCATTAATTTAAAACTATAATAACAATTACAGTATATTGAAAGTAAGGACGTTAATAAAAATCTTGCTTGTTGTTACAGGCGTATTAAGTATTGTAGGTTATGTTGTAGAAATTAAGGAAATGGAGCTCTATACGAAGCCAATGACTGTTCCATTATTTTTTATGATGTACTGGTTCAATGCCAAAACCTTGAACTGGGTCTTTGTTTTGGTGCTTTTTTTATCTTTTCTGGGAGATGTGTTGCTCCTCATAGAAGTTTCTAAGATTACCTATGTGCTCGTTTGTTATTTATGTTGCTATAGTCTGTTGTTTTATTTTTTATATAAAGATTATAAACCTATAGTGTTTAGCAAAAAAGATATTATATCAACTTCGGTAATTTTTGTCATGTTTACAATTATTGTTTATCAAGTTTATGTACTTCTTAGGCCTAATATACAGCATATCTTAGTGTATGCGAACCTTTATTTTTTGATATTATATTCGCTGTTTTTGGCGTCTTGGCTACAGTATGTAAATATCAAATCTGCAAAAGCTTTTTGGTTTGTAATCGCTATTACAAGTTATATCATAAGTGATATATGTTTTGCTCTAGATCGCTTTTATGTCAATGTAATTGGTCTTAAGATTATCAATGGAATTTATCAATTATTAGCGGTATTCTTTTTAGTACAGTATATGATTACTGACCCGAAAGTATATCGTTCTAGAGAAATCGATAAAAAACCACTTCAATAGCAATTGTATTGTTAATTAGCGTCTTCTATTTTTAGACGCTCTCCATTGGTATAAGAAGCGATAAATGCATCTCGAAACCCTATAGCAATTATTTCTTTGAGAAGTTCTTGTGCCTCTTCTAGATTTTCATAGTTACCAATACTATATTTATTGAAACCTCCTTGCTGGATTTCCTTAAAATTGGTAAAGCTTTCGGAAAACAGCGATAAATCTTTTTGTTCAAATGCTCCTATTTGAACCGAATATACTACTTGTCCCTCTAAAGACCCATTAGCAGAGGAGACCGTACCTTCTGCAGTGTTAGATTCTAAGTCAACGATCTGAGAATTGAGCTGGTAGATACGATCTTTTAGTTCTACTATATAAGGGTTTTTTTGCAAATCTTCTTCAGAAAGCGCTTGATTGTTATTTCCAAAAAAACTGGAATAAAGGATCCACCCCAATAGTAGCACTGCTATTGCGCCAAGTACAATAGCAATAATTTTTAATCGATCATATTCTTGTTTAACCGTTTTTAGTCTATTTTCTAGATATGATTCTATATTTTCGTCTGTATTTGACATGATATTTTACTTTTATAAAATTGTCATTAGGCTGCAAAAGTAGGATAAAAATACGAATAGGTGGTTTATCAGAAAAACTGTGGAAAAAGCTAAGATGACAAAGTAGGATTAAAATCAGAAAGATTGTAAAATTTTTAGTCGGAGAATTGCTATTTTATATTTTCTTAGAGGAAACAGGATGATTTTACGTCCTAAAATAGCTACATTTGTTAACAATTTTTCACGGAGTAATCAGCATAACACTATATGATTTTTAAAGGCCTTAAAAATAGAGCTTTAAAAAAAGGTTTAGAGACAGAGCTCAAAAAGCGAAAGCCTAATACTGGAATCAAGCAATTAAATACACTTGCGGTACTTATTGACGCTTCTAATGGAGTCAATATAGTGTCTTTGGTAAAGGTTGCAGATGAGTTAGGGGTTAAATCAGCAAATCTAAAAGTGGTAGCCTACAAAGAAGACTACAATGAAAAAGAAGGGAATCTAGGAGAAGCCAACTATTTTAACGATAAAGGCGTGGGCAATACGGGTGCTATAAAAAGCGGTTTTTTGCAAGATTTTTTATCCAAAGAATATGATGTGCTGATTAATTTTTATACAGAAAATAATTTATTGATTAATTATGTGGCAGCAGCGTCAAAAGCTAAATTCAAAATAGGTTTTGGTGAGGTAGATCATCGGATTAATGATTTGGTGATAGAATCGGCAAATGGGAATACGAACTTATTTATTGCTGAGCTTAAAAAATACCTAAAGATTTTGAATATAATATAAAATACTTCACTTTGAGGAGTATGTAGAATGATAAAAGTACTTATAGATAATGAATAATTTTCTTACTGGGACCGGTGTTGCCATGGTAACACCATTTAATCAAGACGGTTCTATAGATTTTGAAGGATTGGCTAATTTGGTCAACTATTGTATTGATGGAAATGTAGAATATTTAGTTGCCTTAGGAACTACTGCAGAGGTAGCAACATTAAGTAAAGCCGAAAAGAAAGCTGTCCTTGATTGTATTATTAAGACAAATAATAAACGTCTACCTATTGTGATTGGAATTGGGGGAAATAATACACAACAAATTATTGATGAAATTACCACTTCTGATTTACAAGATTTTGCGGCTATATTATCAGTAGTGCCTTATTATAATAAACCGAGTCAAGAAGGAATATATCAGCATTATAAAGCTATTGCAGCAGCTTCTCCTTTGCCTATCATTATTTATAACGTACCAGGACGTACGGTGGTGAATATGACTGCTGAAACTACGCTTCGTCTGGCAGAAGATCCCAATATTTGTGCGGTAAAAGAAGCTACGGACAATTTGGTACAAGTACTAAAAATATTGGCTGGAAGACCAAAAGGTTTTAAAGTGATTTCGGGAGACGATGAGATTGCTTTACCATTGGTTACCGCAGGTGGTGATGGAGTAATTACAGTGGTGGGACAAGGGTTTCCGTCAGAGTTCTCAGAAATGGTGCGTTTGGGATTACAAGCCAAAAATAAAGAGGCTTATAGTATTCATTTTGATCTAATTCCGCCAATGGTGTATGCTTTTGAAGAAGGAAATCCTACAGGTATAAAAGGAATTCTAAAGGCAAAAGGAGTATGTCAATCCCATGTGCGTTTACCATTACAACAACCTACAGAAGAATTACAAGCAAAGATTGATAGTTTTGTGAATAAAAGCTAAGGTATGGCAAGGCGCATAAAAGATCCAGGTATTGGAGCGGCATCTAATGAGAATGCCAGGCGATTTGTCAATCAAGATGGATCGTTTAATATCAAACATCGTAATAAGCGCAGTCAACTTTCTGAAACCTATTCCTATTTAATTGATATTTCTTGGCCACGATTCTTTGTTTATGTGTTTTTAGGATATATTTTACTGAATAGTCTTTTTGCTTTGTGTTATACCATAATTGGTGTTGAAGCAATTACAACGCCTTCGGGAAACATATTCCGCGATTTTTTAAAGGCTTTTTTCTTTTCTGCACAAACCATTACTACGGTGGGGTATGGAGCGTTGGCTCCAAAGGGAATTGTTTTTGGCTTTATCTCTTCATTTGAAGCAATGATCGGATTGCTTAGTTTTTCTTTTATTACAGGTTTGCTATACGGTCGCTTCTCTAAGCCTCATGCTAATATCCGTTTTAGTAAAGTTATGGTATTACGAAAACACGGAGATCATGATGCACTAATGTTCCGTTTGATGAGTAGTAGTGCTAGTACAATGATCCAACCGCGAATTGAAGTTACCTTGACATTATCAGAAAAAGATGAAACAGGAGCCTATAAGAATAATTTTTATCGATTAACATTAGAGCGCGATAAAATTACGTACCTACCCACTACATGGACTATTGTGCATGTTATAGATGAAAATAGTCCATTTTCTACATACGATCGAGAACAGTTATGTAATTTAAGAGGTGAATTTTTAATTATGGCAAGCTATTATGAAGAATCTTTTAATCAAGAAGTATATCAAATCCATTCTTATGTGCTAAAAAACATTCGAATAGACCATGCTTTTCAAAAAGCGTATTATTATGATGAGGAAGGTTATACTGTTTTGGATCATGAGCTTTTGGATGAAACTTATAGTCTGTAGATACTGAATTAAATTTTCTATATTTTTCAGCAAAAAAACCTACCCAGAATCAAATTCGGAATAGGTTTTTTGTTAAACCCGCTTTATGCATTGGAACTTCGTAATGAAGCTTTGAGCTGTTGTAAATACTAACTTTTTCTTGATTTCTGCATAGCATCGCTATGGTGAAATTGAAAAAAGTAGTGAAACGGTAGTATTTGCAATAGATCACAGATGTAATAGATTTTCCAATGCATAAAGCGGGTTAAATCTATGTACGTTATTAAAAATAGCTACTATTTGAACTACGCTTCTTCTGGAGAGATGAATTTATAAACGACTCCGGCCAAAATGGCACCTATAATCGGAGCAACCCAAAATAACCATAATTGCCCAAGAGCCCAATCACCAGCAAATAGTGCTTGGCTCGTACTTCTTGCTGGATTTACAGAAGTATTAGTAACAGGGATGCTTATCAGGTGAATTAACGTTAGCCCTAATCCAATGGCCAAGCCAGCAAAACCTTTAGGAGCTTTGGAATGGGTAGCACCTAAAATAATGATCAAAAACATAAAGGTCATCGCCACTTCTGTTATTAGCGCAGATAGCATGCTATAACCATCAGGAGAATGTTCCCCGTAGCCATTTGCTGCAAACCCTCCTACCTCAAATCCAGATTTTCCTGTAGCAATGAGATATAAAATGCCTGCACCGGAAATTCCTCCTAGTACTTGTGCGATAATGTAGGGGAATAGTTCCTTTTTGTCAAAACGGCCTCCTATAAATAATCCAATAGAAACTGCTGGGTTCAAGTGGCAACCAGAAATATGTCCTATCGCATAGGCCATAGTTACGACGGTTAGACCAAAAGCAATAGCTACACCTACAAATCCAATTCCTAATTCGGGATAGGCAGCTGCTAAAACGGCACTACCGCATCCTCCTAATACTAACCATAAAGTTCCTATAAACTCGGCTACTAATTTTTTCATAATTTCTGTTTTAGTTATTAGTTATGTTAATTTTTGACATGTGGATTTTATATCCACTTCATCATGAAACGAATCAATTTCTTTTTAACCCCTGTATATGGAGGCATTAATAGTAAAGCTGTACTGGGTAATAATTGCTTACAAACTCCTCTTGCATTAGAAAACTCCTTAAAGCCATAGATACCTTTGGATTTACCAATACCACTAGTATTCACTCCACCAAAAGGCAATTCTGAATTAAAAATATGCACAATAGTGTTATTGATACAGGTACCTCCAGCTCTAGTAGCGTTCAAAATATAGTTAATACGCTTTTTGCTTTTTCCAAAAATGTAGAGTGCTAATGGTCTTGGATTATTGTTAATATAGGTGGTCACTTCTTGGATATCTGTATAAGTAAGTATAGGAAGCACTGGGCCAAAAATCTCTTGCTGCATCAACTCACTATCCAATGGAACATTTGTCACAATAGTCGGAGGGATAACAGTGTCTAAATGCATTTCTTGTCGACCAATTTCAATCTTAGCTCCTTTTTCTATAGCATCTTCCAGATAACTTTGAATTCTTTTGGTATGATTGGTATTTATCATATGAGTATAATCATCAGAATTTGTTGGAGTAGCACCATAAAATTCTGTAATGACTTTCTTTAATTCCGCTACAAAATCTGACAACTGTGTCTTGTGGACGTATACATAATCTGGAGCAATACAAGTCTGTCCAGCATTCATGAATTTACCCCAAGCGATACTTTTTGCAGCTTTTTTAATATTCGTCTTTTGATCTATAATACAAGGAGATTTACCACCAAGTTCTAGAGTTACTGAGGTAAGATGTTTTGCAGCAGCTTTCATTACGACCTTTCCCACAGCGGGAGATCCAGTAAAAAAAATATGATTAAAAGGAAGTGACAGTAATGCTGTAGCTACAGCTACTTCACCATCAAATAATGCGATCTCGTTAGATTCAAATAATTCTGCAATTATTTTTTTTATAATTGCCGTACTGTAGGGGGTATGTTCCGAGGGTTTGATGATCACTGTATTACCAGCGGCAATAGCGGATATCAATGGACCAAAAGTAAGGAGAATCGGAAAGTTCCAAGGTGATATGAGTAAGCATACCCCTTTGGGTTCATACTTAATATAGGATCTAGAGCCAATAAGTGCTAATGGACTCCCTACGGGTTCATCTCGCATCCAGCTAGCGATATTGCTAATAGCATATTTAATTTCTTTGAGTAACGGATATATCTCATTCAGATCCGTTTCCGCTGGATTTTTGTTAAAATCTGCGAGTAAGGCCTTGTGGATTTCGATTCTGTAAGTGTCATCTAAAGCTCTGTAAAGCTTTTTTAGTTTAGCGATGCGTTCTTTGGCAGTAGTAGCAGCAATGTTGTGTTGATTTTTTTGTTGCGTTACAAAAGTACCCTGTATAGAAGTGGTATCAATATTTGAGGTCAAAATTGCCATAAAGAATGTCTAATAATAATACTGTAAGGTACATTTTTTTGTGTAAAGTTTTGTAAAAAGAAAACACTATAGAAAATCACTTTTTTTAGGTTTTTAGGATCATTGGGTCATTTTTAGTTAAAAAAAATAAAAAAAAAGTATTTCTAATACGCGATTGATAATCAGTGGTTTTTATTGTTTTGGAAGGAGGTTTTATGGTTAAAATTTTACTAAAATGAAAAATCAGTTGGGGAGAAATCGAAAACAAGTTGTTTTATGTTTGAATTAAATCATTAAACAAATAAACAAACGTAATTATGAAAAATGTATTGAAATATATAGGAATCGCTTTTATAGCTGTGGGTCTTTTCTCATGTGGTGATGATGACACTACTCCTACTGTACCACCAGTAGTGCAGCCAACAATAGCAGAGATTGTTACTGTAACTCCAGAATATAGTTCTTTGCTTGCTGCATTGCAAAAAGCAGGATTAGCAGAAACACTTAACGGAGAAGGTAATTTTACGGTGTTTGCGCCTGATAATGATGCTTTTGGTAGGTTATTGACCGCTCTAGGAGTTACTTTGGAAGAAGTTCCTGACGAAACATTAAGACAAATATTATTAAACCATGTTATTGGAGCGGAAGCATTTGCGGCAGATCTTTCTACTACGTATCTAGAAACTTTAGCAACATATGGAGATACAGATGCCGCAATCAACATGTATGTAAATGTGAGCGCGGATGGTGTTAAACTTAATGGAATGGTTGATGTAACAACTCCAGATTTGGCGGATGCTTCTAATGGTGTTATTCATGCTGTGAGTGATGTAATTACTCTACCAACCGTAGTTACTTTTGCAACTGCAGATCCAACTTTTGAAACATTGGTGGCTGCTTTGACAAGAGAGGATTTAGCTACTGATTTTGTGGGTACATTAAGTAACGCTGAAGGAATGTATACGGTATTTGCTCCAACAAATGATGCTTTTGGAGCATTATTAGATGAATTTTCAATGACTCCTGGTTTTGAAATGATAACTAGTTTAGCTGAAATTCCAGTTGGTACTTTAGACGCTACATTAAAAATGCACGCTATTGCAGGTGCCAATGTACGTTCTAATGCATTACCAGATTCAGCTACAACATTGGGAGGAGATATTTCAATCGATCCAACAACGGCTATTATTACCGATGCAAATGGAAGAGAATCAACAGTTGTTGTTGCAGATGTACAAGCAGCAAACGGTGTTGTGCATGTGATAGATAAGGTAATATTGCCACAATTGGCACAATAGGCAGTCCTTTTATCTCAAAATAAAACGGGAACTACTCAAATACTAACTCACTATTTGCATACTGTAACTACTCTTGATGATTACGGGAATCAAATTGCTATGAAATTAGTTAGTATACCCGAAAAGCCTCGAAGAAATTCGAGGCTTTTCTTTTTTGCCCTAATTAAAAAAGTTAAATAAATGTTAAAAATATGGTTTTACCGTAATTCATCTATGGAACTCGCATTATATCGAAAAATTATTTGAGGTGTTTCTATTTACGTGTTTTATATGAGTTTATTGATTAATTTTGAGCACATATCAAACCCC
>CAZYRG010000152.1:0-8051 GCA_964650425.1 uncultured Flavobacteriaceae bacterium | reverse complement strand
TATTAATACTTAGTTTTGTTGCTGTAAATACGTAGTTTGTCATTTAAGACATTAAAAAGACAAGAACTAAAAGCAAAATGTATTAATACTTGATGTCTATTTCAAAACACAACTACAACAATCCATCGGATTACTTAGAAAAATAAAAACCAGTTTTTAGAAAAACAAAAAAACAGACAAATGAAAAAAAATTTAACACTCATTGCAACATTCTTATTATGTCTTACAGGAATGTATGCGCAGGAACTTAGTATTGATGCAGATATTCGATCAAGATTTGAATATCGAAGTGGATTTAACAACCTAGTCCCAGAAGACTCAGACCCTGCAGCCAATGTTCAGCAACGTTCCAGATTAAAATTCGGATATAAAGCCGATAAGTTTAAAGCTGGACTGGGCATACAAGACGTTAGAGTTTGGGGAGATACCAGACAAATTTTAGATAATGATGTCAATAATAACTTACAATTAGCCTATGCATGGGTAGAACTCATGTTTGGAACTGGATGGTCTACAAAAGTTGGTAGACAAGCTATATCTTACGATGATCAGCGTATTTTCGGTGGATTAGACTGGGCGCTTCAAGGACGTTTTCATGATGCTGCCTTATTAAAATATAAAGATGATAAGTTTAAGCTTGATTTTGGTTTCGCCTTTAGTCAAGACGATCTTGCGGCATTACCAGGGCGTACGACTACTACTTTGTATAGTGTAGACGGTTTTTTTAGTTACAAAGCCATGGAATATGTCCATGCAACTATTAAAGCAGGAGAAGGGAATACCATTAGTCTACTTGCTTTAAATAATACTTTTCAGAATCGCGGAACTGAGCTAATATTTCCTGGAACATTTTTAGAAGATGAAGTTGGCTTTCCACTCGAAGGTTTCTTTCACCGCCAAACCTTTGGTACACATTCCAAATTTAAGTTAGGTAGTGTTAAACTAGCTTTAAATGCTTACTTACAAACGGGAGAAGCTGCTCAAGAAGTAGACCTATCTGCATACTTAGTAGGACTAGAAGCAAACACGAAAGCTGGTAGTACAGGCCTAGGATTAGGTTTTGAAATACAAAGCGGTAATGACCAAACAGTTGCTACAGATGGTACCATTCAAAACGTATCGGGAGGTGAAAATAAAGCTTTTTTCCCTCTCTATGGAACAAATCATAAATTCAATGGTTTCATGGATTATTTTTATGTAGGTAACCACGCTAATAATGTTGGACTTACTGACATCTATGCTAAAGCAGTATTCAAAACTGGAGAAAAATCTAAACTATTAGTCAAAGGACATTATTTTGGTGCAGCAGGTACATTGATTGATGATACTGATCTATCAGAAGCAGATAGCTATCTAGGAACAGAAATAGATGTAGTGTATACACAAAAATTGTTACCGTATGCTACATTAAACGTTGGCTATTCACACATGTTTGCAGGCGAAGGAATGGAGTTCTTAAAAAATCAAGCAGATCCTGCTAGTGTTCAAAATTGGGGATGGGTACAATTAATGGTAAAACCTAACTTCCTTAAATGGAAAAAACCAGCTCCAACGGCAGAATAAACATCTTTTCATAATTATTTGTTAATTACGCACAGCTGTGCAAAGAACAGTGATATAGTTTTATATCGCTGTTTTTTTTGTTTAATAGGCTATAAACTACTAAAAATTATCATTTTCTCAATAAAACCCGTACATAAATACGTAATTATCATACGTAATTTTTCTTAAAATTAAGTAAAAATACGTAGTTTTGTAGCTCCTTAAAGTAGAAAAAATGAAAAAAGTAGTAGTTATCGGTAACGGAATGGTCAGTTACAAGTTTTGCGAAAAACTTGCGGCTACCCCCAACTTCAAAGACTTTAACGTAACGGTATTTGGAGAAGAACCACGTCGTGCATATGACCGAGTGCATCTAAGTGAATATTTTGCAGGCAAAACAGCTGAAGACTTAAGTATGTCAACGGCTGATTGGTATGCAGATAACAATATTGATCTCCACACTTCCGAAATGATTACGGAGATCAATAGAGAACAGAAGACTGTGGCTAATCATCGTGGTGTTACCTATCCTTACGACTACTTAATCCTTGCAACAGGATCTTCAGCATTTGTCCCTCCGATTAAAGGGGTAGAAAAAGAAGGTGTTTTTGTGTATCGTACTATTGAAGATCTTGAGGCTATGGAATCTTATGCCAAAAAGATCAAAGCAGAAGGAAAAACAGAAGCTGCCGTACTTGGTGGTGGACTCTTAGGCTTAGAATGTGCAAACGCCGTAAAAGAATTAGGACTCAATGCACATGTAGTAGAGTTTGCTCCTCGATTGATGCCAAGACAACTAGACAAAGGTGCTAGTGATATGCTACAAGCTAAGATTGAAGATTTAGGATTAAAAGTACACCTGTCTAAACAGACACAATTCATACAAGGTGATAAAACCATAGAAGGTTTACAATATATAGACGATACGGAGCTCAAAGTGGATATGCTGGTTGTTTCTGCCGGGATCCGTCCGAGAGATGAGATTGCTAGAGAATGTGGTCTTGAGGTAGGAACCAGAGGTGGTATTGTCGTTAACAATCATATGCAAACCTCTGATTCAGCTATTTTTGCCATCGGAGAGTGTGCTTTGCTTAATAGCATGATCTATGGACTCGTTGCTCCTGGTTATGATATGGCAGAGATTGCTGTACAACAATTGTGCAATGTCACTGACGCTGCTATGCCAGAGGTTATTGACATGTCTACGCAACTAAAACTGATCGGTACGGAAGTAGCGAGTTTTGGAGACGCTCTCAATGAAGCTAAACTCGATGTTGATGAAATCGTTTATGAAAATAAACGTACCGGAATTTATAAAAAAATTAATGTATCAAAAGACGGAGCAACACTTCTCGGAGGTATCCTTATCGGAGATTCTTCTGATTACAACTCGTTGTTCCAGATATACAACACCGCAATGAAACTACCAGAGAATCCTGAGGATCTGATCCTAGGAAGTCGTGGTGGTGAAGGTGGATCATTGCTTGGTGATGTCATGGACTTACCTGATGACGCGCAAATTTGTTCATGTGAGAGTGTAAGCAAAGGACAAATCTGTGGTGCTATCGAAGATGGAACTGCCGAAGATTTAGGTGGAGTTGTAATGTGCACCAAGGCGGGTACTGGATGTGGGGGTTGTAAACCAATGGTTAAAGATTTGGTCGATGCTACGCTTAAATCCCTTGGAAAAGAAGTAAAAGATACCATTTGTGAACACTTTGACTACAACCGTCAAGAGTTGTTTGATATTGTTAAATTGAAAGGGTATACAACTTTTAATCAAGTATTAGATTCACATGGAAAAGGCGGACATGGTTGCGAAATTTGTAAACCTGTAGTAGCATCCCTTATGGCAACAATCCATGCGGATACTGCCAATAAAGAATATGCCATACAGGATTCTAATGACCGTTTCTTGGCAAATATCCAACGTAATGGAACCTATTCTGTGGTACCTCGTGTTGCTGGAGGGGAGATTACTCCGCAACAACTGATTGATTTAGGAGAAATTGGAAAACGATACGATTTGTACACCAAAATTACTGGAGGTGCTCGTATTGATTTTTTCGGGGCGACCTTAAATCAATTACCACTAATCTGGAAAGATCTTATCGATAAGGGCTTTGAAAGTGGTCATGCCTACGGAAAATCTTTACGTACTGTAAAAAGTTGTGTAGGCTCTACATGGTGTCGCTACGGGATGGACGAGAGTGTCAGTTTTGCAATTGAATTAGAAAACCGTTACCGAGGTATGCGCTCTCCTCACAAAATAAAAGGTGGCGTTTCTGGGTGTATCCGAGAATGTGCCGAGGCGCGTGGTAAAGATTTTGGCTTGATAGCCGTTGATGGTGGTTGGAACTTATATGTAGGAGGAAACGGTGGTGCAACACCACGTCATGCCGAATTATTAGCAGAACAGATCGATAACGAAACCGTAATCAAATATTTAGATCGTTATCTTATGTTTTACATGCGTACCGCCAAACCTTTACAACGTACTGCTGCTTGGCAAGATAGACTGGAAGGTGGGATCGAATATATAAAAGATGTTGTAATAAACGATTCTATTGGTATTGCTGCTGATTTAGAAAAAGAAATGGAGGCTCTTGTAAATAAATTCGAATGTGAATGGAAACAAGCCATAGAAGATCCTGAAATGATGAAACGGTTTAGCCATTTTGTAAATAGTGATGATGCTGATGATAATTTGGTTTTTGTTCCATTACGTGAGCAAAAAATGCCGCAACACTGGAAGTAATTTACCTCCAAATTCATTTTATTTTCTAATTTTTTTTGACTTATGAATACCATGTTAGATAATTATAAAACTACCTCATTAGACCAAGTAAACGTTTGGTACAAAGCTGCCAAAGTAAGTGATTTCCCAAAAGACGGAGGCGCTTGCATCAAATATAAAGACAAACAAATTGCTGTATTTAATTTTGCCCGTGAGGGTAAATGGTATGCTTGCCAAAACCTATGTCCTCATAAGATGGAAATGGTTTTGAGTCGTGGTATGATCGGTGATGATAAGGGAATTGCCAAAGTGGCGTGCCCGATGCACAAAAAAACCTTCTCCTTAACAACGGGAGAAAATCTAAATGGGGATTTGGATGCTATTGCCACCTATCCCGTAAAGATTGAGGGAGATAGTGTTTTTGTTGGTTTTTCGGAATAATTATGTTCCACTTAAGCACTTAGTGTGAGCCTGCGAGGTCTTTCTACTTCCTCGCAGGCTTTTTTTATTCCAATATAATATCATTGAATCTGGTGTAACCCACTTTATGCATACTTATTTAACCCGCTTTATGCATTGGAAAATCTATTACATCTGTGATCTATTGCAAATACTACCGTTTCACTACTTTTTTCAATTTCACCATAGCGATGCTATGCAGAAATCAAGAAAAAGTTAGTATTTACAACAGCTCAAAGCTTCATTACGAAGTTCCAATGCATAAAGCGGGTTTAACTTTTGATATAAGTCAAACTAAATGGAATGGGTATAGACAGAACAGTTGTAATTTCTCTTCTTAAAAAGAAAAAGACTGCCTGAAATATTTTTCGACAGCCTCCTTTTTCACAGTTTTCTTATTGTTATCCTAGTACTTTTTTTGTACTAATAAACATCATTATTTATCTGCGCATGGCATAGCTCGATGCTGCGGGTAATTTTTTTAAAAAGTTGATAACTGCATTAAGGTTTAATCTAATAATTGATGTAGTAATGTTTTTCATGATTTTTTATTTTTTTGTTTATATTCTTATGACGCAAAAACAAGAAAACATAACAAATTCTTTTTGAATATTCTGGATGTAGTGCTTTAATACCATCCTATCTATATAAAAAATTTCTTTTCGTTTTTTGGAAAGCAGTGTAGACACGCCATAATGCAGTTCGGGTTGCAAATCCAAGTAAATGGGAGTCGTTAGATAGTCGATACATTTTTTTACTTAAAAAAAGTAAAAAATAGTGTAACAAATCCCCTCTATTTGACACTAATTATACAAAGGTTTATCTTTTTGGATGAACAAAATCATTAACAACTTTAATTTCAGAAAACTATGAAAAACTTTACTTTTAGATCAATCCTTGATTTTATTAGAGAATTGCCTAGAGCAAGCGGTTATGCTATGAAAAGATAAAAATAGCAGTACCTTATTCTAGGACGAGACAAGAACAGGGAAAAAACCGTCTATTTGAGTATAGACGGTTTTTTGTTTTTCAATACCTCATGTTGGCTCTTCGAAGTATACAACTTCGAAGCTTTTTACAGCTTTTGTAATCGCTAAATTTTTTGACGTTTTTTTTTCTGTAAAAAAAAGTAGTTTCAATAGAACTCCTATCAAATAATCAATCCTATTAATGCGTTGTTAATTCACCCCTGATCTTGGTAAATTTACACCCCTAAAGCCTCATTTCGGTAAGCAAACACAACATAGAAGAGATGTTATCGTTAATTCTTAACACGAACAAAAGAAAAATTGATAAAGTGGATTTCATAATAATTTCTCTATAACTATTCTATAGAGTTATTTATCAAACACTTTAAATCATTATCTTACACATTTAACCAATAAAAATCATGCATCGCAATATTACTACTACCCTATGCTTTTTGTTTTTCTCCTTCAGTCTTTTCAGTCAAGAAGAACGTATACAATCTATTCTTTGCTCAGGGAATAATTTTGAAAAAATCTGTCAAATGGCAGACGATCACTTCGCTAAGAAACATCCTAATTTATCAAAATATGATCTCACCATAGGAGAACATCGAGATGGGAAATATGTCAAATATATGAGATGGCTAAATTACTGGGAAAATAGTTTAAACCCGGATGGTACACTTGGAGATATTGCAACTTTTTCTCAACAAAAATCAGCAAAATCAAAACAATTAAATGCTAACAGTACAAATAACCCCTATGATAACATAGCATGGGAAAATATTTCTAATAAGGAGTTTATAACACTTCAAATTTCTATGGGAAGAACAACTTCTATTGCATTTCATCCTACTGATAGCGATATTTTTTACGTTGGTGCGGCCATTGGTGGTATCTGGAAGACTGAAGATGGTGGCCAGACATATCAAGCGCTTGGTGATGAGCTTCCCTACCTTGCTGTATCTTCTATTGTAGTAGATCAAGAAAATCCAAATATTTTATATCTGTCAGTTGGTGATCATCTCTGGAATGGTTTGCCAAGTATTGGTGTTTACAAGTCAACAGATGCTGGTGTAACTTGGAATCCGACGAATCTTATCTTTTCTACCTCGCAGAACACGCGTATTTATTGGTTATCAGCAAACCCAGATGATAGCTCTTCTATATTGGTGGCTACGCAAGCGGGATTATACAAAACAACTGATGGTTTTGAGACTTATACAAAGGTGACCAATTCAGCTTGTACACAAGTGCTTTATAAGCATGGAGATAGTGATACGGTATACTTAGGCACTAATAGTGGTCAATTTCTAAAAAGTACTAAT
Source organism: uncultured Flavobacteriaceae bacterium (assembly GCA_964650425.1). Taxonomy (GTDB): domain Bacteria; phylum Bacteroidota; class Bacteroidia; order Flavobacteriales; family Flavobacteriaceae; genus Aquimarina. The sequence continues at coordinate 1,017 of CAZYRG010000152.1, read as the reverse complement.
GGAGGTGATAACTTTACATTAATTGAGGATTTTGGAACAAAAACAGTACGAATAGCACTGACTGAACAACAACCAAATAAAGTCGTTGTTGCTCATGATACTTCTTTAAAAGTAAGCATCGATTCAGGAAGTTCTTTTCCAATTACCCACGCCTTACCGGAAGAAGATAGGGATACTCAGGTTGTTTCCATTAACCCCAAAGATCCCAATGATTATATTGCTGGTTATTTTGAATTATTTCGATCTACAAACGGAGGATCTAGCTTTAATCAAATATCGGATTGGCTGGGAGGTAATAATTTACCCCTTGTACACGTAGATATGCGTAATGTCTATGCCAACCCTCTTGAAGACGACAAACTTTATTTCTGTCATGACGGAGGAATCGATGTGTATAATGTGGACAATAATGAGTTCACAAACTTGAGTGATGGTTTAATTATCACACAATTTTATGATATAGCGGTTTCACAAACCGAGCCTAATGTTGTCTCTGGTGGATCGCAAGACAATGGAAGTATGTACCGAAATAAAAACGGTGCGTGGAATGAACTTGCTGGCACTGGAGATGGAATGATTACGGAGATCGACCCTAATAATTCGGATATTATTTATTGGGAATTCCAGTTTGGTGATATGAGACGGTTTAACGGAAGTGTAAATAAAAACATATCTCCTCCTGGCAAGGGTGGAAAAGGTCTATGGATTACACCATTTCGTCTGGACCCTAGTAATTCTAATAGACTCGTTGTTGGTTATGACAGCGTGTATGAAAGTTTGGACCAAGGTGATACTTGGACTGCTATAAGCAATGAACTAGCAAACGGAAGTAACCTTAGTCACATTGCAATCGCCAAGACAGAAGGAGAACGAATTTATGCTATCCAATCTGACAACCTCTATGTAAAAGCTGTAAATTCAGACACATGGACCACTAAAAAACTTCCTGTCCGTGGTGTTACGGATATAGAAGTGAACCCCAATGATATGAATAAGATTGTTATCACCAATGGTGGT
>CAZYRG010000151.1:0-8091 GCA_964650425.1 uncultured Flavobacteriaceae bacterium | reverse complement strand
ACAAATACACGGTACTTGCCGGTGCCTTATAATTTCCTGACACTTCTGCTTTGAGATCCAAATTGATTATTTTAGTTTCCGAAGGACCTAGTTCTCTCCAATAGAAGACCAGATAGTTGTCAAAAATTTCGTAGTAAGCAACCTTTTCCTCTTCCAAAATTTCTTTGAGCTGCCATGGTTGTGCGGCTGCTCCGGATGGTATTCCTATAATAGCAGTAGTCATTGGTTGTGGTTGATTCTGCTGATTTATTACGGCAACTTCCATTCTCATATTATCTCCTACTTTGTAGTATGTAGTAGTATTAATTGTAGTTTTCATTTTCACATTACTAACTGCAGAAGAAGCAGGTAACCTACTATCCCAATGCAGTTGTAATTCATAAGGAAACGTATTCTTAGAATCTTCAAAAACGACCTTTATATCTTGCTTCCCTTCTTTAAAGTATGGCGTAATTCCATGAATCATAATTTTACCATCTAGGGGTTTCTCTAGTGATTGATTAAATGTTTGACCATTTACTATCAATTTTACTGTATTTCCTTTGATGACTTTTTGTTTAAACATTCTGGTATATTCGATTAGTACTTTTAATACCATAGACGTAGATTGTGTATTACCAAATCGCCCAGATCTACGTTGATCTATAAGATACCTGACCCCTTTTACAATGAGTGATTCGTCTGGTTCAGTTTCTTTCATTAAGGCTAATAGGGTAAATGCTACTGTCTCCATATTCTTTGCTTTACCCCAAGAACGCGTGATGGTATGTGTTACCGGCAATGCCTCGAAACTATAGTCCAGAATATTTTGTTTAATTTTTGACAAAGTCTTCTTCGTAGCTTCTGATCTTCCAAAATTATGACTTGCCAGTGCCATCAAAGCCATGCGATAAGAATCATTACTTTTAAGCGATTCGTTGTAGGTATAATTATATTCATTTTCTATGCGCCCTGCAATTCCCGCCTCACTAATTGCATATACGATATAGGCGTTATTGACATTCTTTGGAGCTGCCGAAAATCCGTATTTTCCTTTATTTTGTTTAAAACCACCTTGACCATCTCTCCTACTCAATAACCAATCGATGGTTCGTTGGATCATTTTTGGATCCACACCTTCATACACCTCTTTCATTTCTTTAAACTCCATGAGACCATAGACAGAAAGTGCTTCATGCGGAGGTGTTTTGCCATACCATTCAAACCCATTTTCTTTGGTTTCATAAGCAGCTAGCTTTTTATACCCCTTTTTGATAAAACTAAGCGCCTTCTTCTCAATCTCTGGATCATTTTTACCAATTTCTTTCAGATATTTTAGCACCAAAACATTAGGGTAAGTAGCGGACGAAACTTGTTCAAAACATCCATAAGGTTGACGTATCAATGATCCGATACCATCCATTACATTGCCGACAATATCTGTATAAACATTAAATGTAGCAGTAAGACTATTTTCGATTGGGTTTTCAACAAAAAGTGAGAACGACTTATTTGTTGACCCAGAAACAGATGCTTCAATAGGAAAATAAGGACTTAGTACTGTAATTTGTTTTTTGAATACATCCGTATATTTATTTGTTTTTACCGTGGCCGTGATCACCGTATTTTCAGCCTTTGCGATAGGAATGACCCGTATATTCTTTACTACATAACTATGAGGTTGTATCACAATTTTGGAATCCATAGGTGACAGAAACTTCAAGTCCTTAGGCAAATCAATCTCCAAATCTCCATCTAATAGTTCATTAGACTCATTCGTTATGGTTACTGGTAATTCGACTACATCATTTAATGCCAAATAGCTTGGCGCTTTGAATGTGACATTCAGCATTTTTTTTGTGCTATACAAAGTCTCGTCTCTACCTAATAACCCATTATAACCTATCCCTTCAGTAATTATCTTAAAAGACGTTATGGCATCCGAATTATAGAACTCCAAAACGGCCTCTCCATTTTCATCTGTTTGCACTACAGGATTCCAGTAAATTGTATTTCTGAAATCGGTGCGTTCCTCTGGCAATTCTTTACTATCATAGATCGGCTGATAAAATTGTCGTCCTTTGTACGTTCTTGTTGCCTTATAATTTCTGTAAAATGCATGGGTTGCATAATTATTAAATCGCCTATTATTAAGTGATTTCCACCCATACTCATTATTATTTTTCGTTTTTATTATTATCACTCCACTAGCTCCTCTACATCCATAGATAGCAGAAGATGCTTCATCTTTGAGTACCTCCACATTTGCAATTGCATTTGGATCTATACTTGCTATAGTAGCATAATTCATAATTACCCCGTCAACAACAACTAACGGAGTATTATTACCTGAAAGACTGTTACTACCACGAATCACAATTTTGGTGCTAGCTCCAGGCACTCCTGAACTATAGCTATCCCCAGCGATACTTACACCTGCCACTCTGCCCTGTAACGCTTGTTCCATAGAAAGTGCTGGAATACTAGAAATATGTTCAGCGATTATAGTAGTGCTAGCTCCAGACATACTTTTCCGCTCAGAAGTTCCATAGCCCACGACAACTACTTCATCTAATTCTGCATCATCAACTTTTAGAGAAACACTAGCTACAGCTTTGCGTTTGATACTTTTTTGTAAAGGTTTCTTATTTTCTACAAAGGCTTCTTTTTGCCGGGTATCTTCCATTATGCCCCTCGTAGTATCATATGCTATGCTCCTTTGTTTGTTATTGTTTCTAAAATCTGCAATTATATTTAATTTCTTTTTGTCCTCTCTATAAGCCAGTAATACATAAGATTTTTGTTCATCTGTTTTAAAAGAAAAGGCACCTTTCTCATCAGTCTCAAAGACCAATACATCGGTTCCATATCTTTCAAACAATATTAATTTAGCAAAAGAGGGATTTCCATTTTTGTCAACAACCTTTCCACTACAAATAGCTCGATGTTCTGGTTTGTGTTTTGCGTTTTCTAAGGTTATCGAGGGGTATTCGATAAACGTCCTCCAACCATGTGTCAATAGTACATAATCCAGTGCTTTGCTTGCTTTTGGTTCTTCTTTGTCAAAATAAAAAATAGGCTTATGAATTTTCCCCTTAAGTTCTGAAGAAAGCAACAACGAAGACAGTATGTGGTCTTGCTTATCATCTGCAAAAGAAAGTAATTTATTATCTGCAACACTTACGGAAAGATTTGATGGCAACGCTTTTCCATTTACATCCTTGGTTTTGATAGTTACTTTTACTTTTTCGCGAGTTTGATAGGTTTCCTTATCTAGGCATACAGCCACCTGTAGCTCTCTGTCCTTATTCACAAATACCAGTCGCTCTGCAACAGGGGAATTGGATCCATCGTACAAGGTAAACTTTGTAATTCCTCTTGGAAAATCGTCTGTATTAATGGTTAGTTTTTTTTCAAAAAAAGATTCATTTTCGAAAAACCGGAACCAATTATTTTTAGCTTCTAATTGAATGTTTTTCGCCGATAATTTGGCGTTGGCATCGATAATTTCTAATCGGAAATCTGCGGCTATAGAAGAGAAAACTTCTAATGCTACTGTACCTTTTTCTATTGTTGACACAGAAAATTTTGTCCCTTTTTCCTGAATTATTGGCAAAGGTATTGGTTCTTCGGAAATAAACGGTGCGGTAATCATTGCACTATAACGTTTCCCTGTCTCCGGAGTCAACTCAAAACTTCCCATTCCATCATGATAGCTATTAAATGTAGTAATTACACTACCTGAGTTATCCACAATTTTACCAGTAACATCTGCTGGTTTTCCAAATTCGTTTACAGATTTAAAGGCTACTTTGTTCGTCGTACCTACTACCAGGTTTCCACTTTCTGCAAAAAACTGCAGATCCAAATTATCTAATAGTACAGGAACACTTCTGGATAGTGCTTCTGTGGATCCTTTGTGTGGAATCATAAGATTGAGAACCACATCACGGGTCTGCAAATCTTCTGGAAGTTTGAATGTGACAGCTGCTTTACCCTGCGTATTTGTTAGTGCTTTTTCTTCTATAATTGTGTTTCCCTGAACCGCCACTTTGTAGGTAATCTCAGTATTTTCTAACGCTTGATTTTTTAGATCTTTCGCTTCAAAATTTGCAACAACCCGAGCCCCTTTTCCATAGGCCTCTTTCTCAAACTTCAATTGCAACAGTAGGTTCGGTTTTACAATCTTCTGCACAGTTATTTTTTTGGTAAAAAAAGCCTCTTCTTCATAATTTTTCATCCAATTGGTATACATTTTCAGGGTGTATACACCCCCAATCCAATCATTAAGTAAAGAAAAATCTCCATAAGCGTATCCCTGTGTAATGGCTAAATCAAGATTCTTTACCACCGCACCTTTGGGAGAAATTAATTCTGCATGTAGTACATCACTAATCGACGTAACAGTATGATCGGGCACCGTGATATAGGACTTGAACCAAATCGTCTCTCCTGGAAAGTAAAATGGACGATCCGTTTGCGTATATACTTTTTCTACTAATTCATTTTGTGCACATACTCTTTGTGGAATTATTAGTACCATTAAGAAAACAAATGTGATGTTGAATGTATTAATATAATATCTCATGAGGCTATATTTTTATATTGATAGTAAAACCGATCTCACTAAGGAGTGGTGTATTAAAGTATTGCAACCCTTCACCAGAATTGGTGTCAAATAATCCATGATAAGGTGATGCCCCCTTATATTTTGTATACGTAAAAAGGTTATTAGCATAAAGCCCCACCTTGAATTCTCTAAAAAATTCATCTCTGTAATTTTTTGAAAAGTTATAGGATAAGCTCATGGAGCGAAGGTTGATATAACTACCATCTACAATGGCATCTTCAGCCACACCTTCATACCCATAGCGCACCCATCGATTCGTCGTTACCTCATTATTTGGGCTTGCAAAAGCTACGGGAACACTATTTCTAGTACCTCCTGATGTGACTCCTTCGAATATAAAATCTGTGGTATTTCGTAAAAGTGCCGTTTCTTCTGAAACTCCATGATAATTGAGTACTTGTTGTGTCCCGTTCCACACATCACCACCTTTTCGAATATCCAAGAGTACCTCAAACGACAGTTCCTTCCATCGAAATGTATTCGAAAAACCGATTGTGAAATCTGGATTAGGATCACCTATCACTTGTTTTTGTGATGCGACCATTGGAAAACCGTCCGGACCAACAATAATAGTATTTTGTGTGTCTCTTGCATAAGCGGTACCTACAAGTACTCCTGCAGGTTGCCCAACAATTAAATTTTTGGAGGTTGTAGCAAAACCTGCGATAGGAACACGGTCTTCAGTTGTATTCAAGGCTAAAGCTTTATTCCGATAGGAAGAAAACGTAATTTCAGGGGCATATGAAAATCTATCATACCCACCTATACGAGTAGAAAATGTCGCTTCTAGACCGTTATTCTGAATGGTTGCGACGTTTTGTAATTCAAACCCATTAGCAGTAATAATCGGAAAGACGCTATTTGCTATTTTTTTCTGATAAGATGTTACTCCAAAATTCAAGTTCTTTCCCCTTATAAATATTCGCAAGTCAGCTCCCAACTCAAAATTCTGAACATCTTCTAATTGCAAGTCATTCGTAACAAAAAGCTCGTCATTTGCCGTATAACTGGCACTTTCCTCGGGTAATAGCACCAAACTGCTATGGCTTGAATTCGTATACAAAAGCGGGGTTTCGTTAGCCGAAAAAGCAGTAGCAGCAGTTAAGGTAAAATTATTCAGCCAATTGCCCGTATCAAAGACTTCTTGAAGATCTATAGAAAACTTTATCTTCGGCTGAAATAATCGCGTTTGCTGTATGGATGAAACATAGGAATTATTAGCTAATGTTAATTCTGCATCCATTTCTGGAAATACTTCATAACAAAATTTATTATACATCCTCAATGTGTTGCGCTGAGCCTCATGAACCCTTGTTGTAGGATTCATAATATCCTGTTCTAAAAGTTTATAAAATAAATCTTGGTGTTGGTATCCGATTGTAGAGGTAACCTCAGATTTTCTTTCTTTTCCATAAAATTTCCAAGAAAAATCCATGTCATAATTTATGCTTTGTTGCGCTATGGATTTATCCCCCAAATATCCATCAACAAAACCTACGGTGCCCTTTGGAAACCCAAATACATTGGAATTTTCGTTTCTCACATAACTTAGCTTAGGTGTCAGTTTTGTATTTTCTCCAAGTTGTATCTTGTTTTGTACACTAGCCACAAAAAGATTTGATGTTTGTTGATTTTGGTTAGTATTCAATAACCAAAGGGGATTGTTGTTTTCTTCAGGGCTAAAACTACGTTGCGAACCGTCGACAAACTGATACCCTTGCGTATTATCAAAAGATATGGGGGTAAGAAAATGGCTTTTGATTACATTGTTATAAAAACCATTCGTATTAGGTTGTTTTTCATCAGTATTTGTATATTTCAAAAATGCTCTCCATTGCATTTTCTTATCATATTCAAGCTCTTCATAGCCAATATCTAATTCATTTATTAGTTGTTTCCCAAAACCAAAAACCCCTTTTCTATTACTATGACCAACATTTAATTTTATGCTTTTTTCATTACTACGTACTCCTAGACTAAGGCTACTAGCAGTATTTGTCATTGCATTAAAAAGCGTTTCTCTCATAGCCATTGGTTGTTGCCCATTACCTGATCCCAATGGCACTAACCTTCCCCTAGTATCAAAACGATACGGCATACCATCATATGCCAAATTATTAAGCTTAGGACCAAAAGAAAAGGGTTCTCCAACCTCAGCGCCAAACCAAGAGAATCCTCCATTATCTGGTCGCCCTTGCGCATAGGTGCTTTGCAATTGATGAAGATTTTTGTTTTGTACAAACTGATGGATAATTCTTTGATCAAAACCTATCTCATAGTATATCTCCGAACCAAAATCCTCAACATGAACCTTATCTGAATCAATCGTAATGTTTTTGATCCGATCTCCATAAAAGTAGTTTCGCTGTAAATCATGCAAATGGGTTGGGTTTTCTACGATGTCCAGAATCCCAGACATGCTGTTTTTCATATTTTTTACTGCCTTGGTATAGGCCTCATTGGTTATCGTTTTTACAGGTTTCTCAATGGCAATAGTTGTATTTTCTCCAAACATTCTTGCAGTTACTTGCACTTCTTTTGAGGAAAATCCTATATAACTAAAAACCAACACATCTCCCACATTGCAGTCGATGCGATACTTCCCATCAAAATCTGTTTGTGTTCCTATAGACTTCCCCTTAATAATAATATTTACCCCTGGTAATGGTTGTCCTTCGGAGGCTAATACCCCAGAAACTGTTCCCTTTTGCGAGAAACAACAAACAGTACCTAATAAAAAACAGCTTATAACAAGATAGACTCTGAGCATTACATTCTTCATGGATTCAATGGTTAATTAATAGACCTCAAAACTAACCTACATTAGGTTGAATCCAAATGACAATTGAGGGAAGTCGCTATATGAATGAGGGAAGTGGTTTGAATGAAAAAAATCTCCTATTTTGAAAAAGATATTTAAATAGTACTATAAAAAAACCGAATCACTATTGATTTTCTTCTATATTTCGGATAAAAAAGCCTGAAGAATGAATTCTTCAGGCTATATTCTTGTACTAATTTCTTGTTTTTATTGCTATTCCACTATAACTTTTTTAATCGCAACAGCAGTAGCAGTATTAATTCTAAACCAGTAAATACCTGATGGTATTGAACTCAAAGAAACAGAATGCTCTGAGATAGCTGTAAGCTTTTGACTCAAAACAAGCTTCCCTAGCATATCATATACCTCTAGAGACTCCTCCCCGCTAGCGCCAGAATGTTTCTGGTGCCGTCAAAGATTGGCAGGGTATGAGTAAGAAAATACAGTAACAGTCTCATGTTGTTAAAAAATGATAACCAAAAGGAGAAAATAATCATTAATAACTACGCTGATTTTTCTGACGTACCTAAGTAGGATTTATTGCATTTATCGAATTTTTTACAATTGACTATCAGTGATTTAAATTTTAATCAAAAAAAAAACAAACCCTTTGCAAATAATTAATTTACAAAGGGTTATCAAATCTGTACTCAAGGTGGGA
>CAZYRG010000150.1:4328-8165 GCA_964650425.1 uncultured Flavobacteriaceae bacterium | reverse complement strand
CTCAATTCCGTGTAATATCAAAACATCAAGGGTTTGTCTTAAAAGTCAAACCCTTTTTTCATTCATTAAATCTATACGATACGCTTAACTGAATTCTTAAACGGCAGCTAATCGATCCCTAACATATTCGATCTTCGTTTTTCCATGTGCTGCGGGGATTCCGTTTTCATCCAAATTAACCATGATAATTTGCGCAACTTTGATAATGGTTTTTCTTGTCAACTTATTACGCACTTCACATTCCAGAACCAATGAAGAGTGTCCAAATTTAACGACTTCTATTCCGATTTCAACAATATCACCCACTACAGCAGCACTTACGAAATTAATCTCTGACATATATTTGGTGACGACCCGCTTACTTTCTAATTGAATGACTGCATATAATGCAGCTTCTTCATCAATCCATTCCAACAAACGACCTCCAAATAGGGTGTTGTTAGGATTTAAATCTTCAGGTTTTACTACTTTTCTTGTATGATATCTCATGGGGTTCTAATTTAAGTTCCCACAAAAATACAACGTCCTAAACGCAAAAAATCTTAAAGAAAAAGTAAAACTGCGTCGAGCGGTCAAGAAAAACAAATCCCGCAATACGGGCTACTTTGCACAAAATAAATGCTAAAATTAAGGTACAGAAATTACCATATCCTCAAGAATAATTTTTAGTCAATCTGAAGGAAAAATCCTCTAAAACGTTTTAGACACCATTCACTTTTAAAGAACTAACAAAAAATAATCTCCAAGAATGCTAGCTAGGCAAGTATTGCGAGTTTTTACTTAAAAAAAGAATCTACGAACTCATATTTATTGAATACTTGAAGGTCTTCAATCCCTTCACCTACTCCAATATACTTTACAGGTATTTGAAATTGATCACTAATCCCTATAACGACTCCACCTTTGGCAGTCCCATCAAGTTTTGTTACAGCCAATGACGTCACTTCTGTAGCAGCAGTAAACTGTTTTGCTTGTTCAAAAGCGTTCTGTCCTGTAGAGCCATCCAAAACCAATAATACATCATGTGGCGAATGATCTACCACCTTTTGCATCACGCGTTTTACTTTGGTGAGCTCATTCATCAGATTTATTTTGTTATGCAAACGCCCTGCGGTATCAATAATTACCACATCTGCATCTTGTGCCACAGCAGCATTCAGGCTATCAAAGGCTACGGAAGCAGGATCACTCCCCATTTCTTGCTTGATAATGGGCACATCCACGCGATCCGCCCAAACCTGTAATTGATCAATTGCAGCCGCCCGAAAGGTATCAGCAGCTCCTAAGACGACTTTAAGCCCTTTCTTTTTGAATTGATAGGCTAGTTTGCCAATGGTCGTTGTTTTTCCAACTCCATTAACCCCTACAACCATCAACACATAAGGCTTATTGGTTTCTGGAATACTATAATCTGTTTCTTCGCCAACCGTAGTTTCGGATAATAGAGCCGCAATCTCTTCTCTTAAAATGGCGTTTAATTCTTCTGTGCCTAAATATTTATCCTTGGCAACACGGGTTTCAATACGGTCGATGATTTTGACGGTTGTTTTTACACCTACATCACTACTCACCAATACTTCTTCTAAATTATCCAAGACATCATCATCCACCTTGGACTTTCCTGCCACAGCTTTTCCTAGTTTAGAAAAAAAACTAGTTTTAGACTTCTCTAAACCTTTATCTAGGGTTTCTTTCTTGTCAGAAGAAAATATTTTTTTTAAAAAACTCATTCAAAAATAGGGTTAGTATATTATACATGAATACCTATGTATTCTTATTGTCAATGCAAATTAAAACAAAAAAGCCATCCCGAAAAAATCGAGACGGCTATTTATGTATATTGTTTGAAAATTACTTTTTCTTCAAAAAGTCATTTACAGCGTCTGGCGCCATAATAGCTTCAACAAATGTATACGCTCCAGTTTTTGGAGACTTTACCATTTTGATCGCTTTTGTCAATCTGTTTGACTTGCTCTGTAACGATGCTACTGCTTTCTTTGCCATGTCTTATTATTTTATCTCTTTATGAACCGTCATCTTCTTAAGGATTGGATTAAATTTCTTAATCTCCAATCGATCCGGTGTATTTTTTTTATTCTTAGTCGTAATATAACGTGATGTTCCTGGCTGACCACTTGTTTTGTGCTCCGTACATTCCAGTATCACTTGTACTCTATTTCCTTTCTTTGCCATGGTAGTTTCTTTTTACGCTGTGCAATAATTATTTGGTAAGAAATCCTTTAGCTTTTGCTTCTTTCAAAACAGCAGTAATTCCTTTTTTGTTGATATTCTTTAAAGCTGCTGTAGAAACCTTTAGGGTAATCCAACGGTCTTCTTCAGGAATATAAAAACGCTTTTTGATCAAATTCGCATTGAATTTACGCTTCGTTTTATTCATTGCGTGAGAAACATTGTTCCCAACCATCGCTTTTTTCCCAGTAAGTTCGCAAACTCTTGACATGATTTTTTGACTTTTAGTATTATTTCAAAACAGGATGCAAATTAACGAATATTTTACCGAATCACCAATACTTTTTTTACAAAAATTTCTAAAGATTTTTTAGCTCAAAAATAAGTACCTCCAAAGCTGTTGGAATACCTCCTAATTTTTATCTTGCACCTACAAAAACAAACTATGTCCAAAAAAGCAAAAATGCTTCTAAGTATGGTCATTATGGCGATACTCTTAGTATTTATAGGATATCATCTCCTAAAATACAATACCAAGAAGCACAGCCCTGAAACTACCATTACGCATGTCATCGGTGATGCTGATATTTCCGTAACCTATAGCGCACCGTATAAAAAAGGGCGAAAAATCTTTGGCGAACTTGTACCATTTAATCAAATCTGGCGTACGGGAGCCAATGAACCGACAACCTTTGCAACTACCAAAACCCTAACCATAGACGGATCACAACTCCCAAAAGGCACTTATACATTATGGACCATTCCGGGGGCAACATCATGGAAAGTAATCTTTAATAGCGGTTCTTATAACTGGGGAGTTTCCTTTGATGGTACCCCAACACATGATTCTGCACTAGATGTACTGACTATAGAAGTCCCAAAACAACAACTGCTCAATATTATTGAGCAGTTCGCTATTTATTTTGAAGACACCAAATCACTAACATATATGTATTTGGCATGGGATACTACCTTTGTAGCTGTTCCTATTATTCGTCCAACAATAGATTAAGCGTTACATCAATATTATTTTCTGTAGCTCTAGAATAGGGACATACTTCATGTGCTTCATTGACCAATTGTTCTCCAGTTGCGACATCCAAGCCCGGCAAATAAGAGTCCAAGACTACCGCTAGTTGAAAATCTCCTTCTTCCGTTTTGCCCAAAGATACATTGGCCGTAACAGAGAAATCTCCTAAGTCAATCTTATGCAACCCTGCCACATGCTGCAATGCACTTCCGTAACAAGCAGAGTATCCTGCTGCAAACAATTGTTCTGGATTTGTTTTTGCATCACCACTACCTCCTAATCCTTTTGGCAATGTAAGATCCATATCGATGACACCATCATCCGTTGATACGTTTCCATCACGACCTCCTGATGTTGTTGCTACTGCTGTATATAATGTTTTCATCGTTTTATATTTTTAGTTACTATGTCTTGTTTGTAATATTTGTTTTTTTAAGCACATATAATATGCTTGCATATTTGGTTTCGGGTTTTTGAAAATCAACCTCATCAACCTTTGTGATTAACTATTACCCATCATAACGAGCGATCTCCCGATCATAAAAATCATTTGCCGCTTGCATTAAAGTTACCGCTTCTTCTTCAAGCTGTTTCTGATCTGCTTTATCAAATTCTTC
>CAZYRG010000150.1:0-4228 GCA_964650425.1 uncultured Flavobacteriaceae bacterium | reverse complement strand
CGTTCCTTGAATGACCATTTCAAGTATGGAATAAATTTCGTTTTTCGTCGTAGAATCAAAAACAGAAAAACGAACATAAAAAAACGTGCAATTAAGGTACCAATTGCAGCGCCTTCTAACTCCAATCTCGGAAAGATCCATATTCCATAGATCAATAAATAATTAAATATAATATTGACCACATTCGCAATCAGCGTAGCATACATCGCGTATTTGGTTTGTGATAAGCCATCCGCAAACTGCTTGAATGCCTGAAAAACCATCAAAGGAATCATCGACAAGGCTACGATATTGAGATATGGTAAGGCCAGTTCCACCACTTCTGGAGGTTGATTGAGATGGTATAAAATGGGTTTTGCAACATACAAAAAAAGACACAAGACGATCCCGCTTACCGTACACAACACTACTCCATGGTGCAAATATCGACGCCCTCCTTCGATATCTTGTTTGCCATCCGTTTCTGCAATCAATGGTGTGATCGCAAATGAAAAACCTAGTCCAATAGCGAGTGCTATAAATATCAATCCATTTCCCAAAGAAATGGCAGCCAATGGTGCTGCTCCAAGTTTACCTACCATCAGATTATCGACCAAACCCACCAAAACTTGCCCTAACTGCCCCATCATAATCGGAGCTGCAAGTTTGAAGTTTGTAGAAAATTCTTTTGTATAGTTTTGTAACACTGATGCTATTTTTCGAACTGCAAAGATATGCACTTGCAAAGGTTAGCCCTACTTTTTTGGAAGAACTTTATGATTCATTGTAGTAGCAAAATCATTCTGTAAAACAACAAAGGCTACCCTACTGGGCAGCCTTTGTTTTGAAAATATTGAGTTGGTTAATTATAATATTAAAAGTTTACCCGTACCTATCTTACCTGATTTTGTTTGTATTTGCACTAGGTACAAACCAGCAGCAAGATCACTTATATTCATTGTATGCCTAGTAGTGCTTGTAACAGTTTGTGATCGCAGAATTGCTCCTGTTATACTTACAACATTAATAACAGCACCCGTTAACTGATCACCTGTGATATTAAAAGAAGTATTTGCCGGGTTAGGCGAAAGTGTTATTCCTAATCTATTAAAGTCATTGACACCTAAACTAGTCCCACATGTTGGAGCCACAGACGATTCGCTAAAATAAATGGTAAAACCAGATATTTGAGAAACCATAACAAAATTTCCTTGATCCATCGTCACATCATAAGCACCATCTAGACCAGAGATTCCGGATCCAGATATACTAATCGATGGCTCAGCATTGTCAAACGTATGAGTTGCATTTTCTTTCAAATCTAAATAAAATGCAGGATTACCATCAATTAGGTTAAATGCAAAACCGTAAAGTCCATTATTTGTCAAACTCCAATTAATCGTAAACTTGTCAAAATTATCCATCTGCGGACCGCCATCACCAATAACAAACATGTTTTCATAAGTTGTATTGATATCGGGTAATGCAGTACTCATAGGTGCTCCAAAAGCACAATCTCCTCCTCCAGTCCCAGGTGCAGTGACTGTAATTGTTACTTCTTCTGTATCTGTTCCTCCATTACCATCGCTAACAGTCAATATTGCAGTATATACACCAACTTCAGTATACGTATATGAATTTGTATCTCCTGTATCGGATGCACCATTGCCGTAAGTCAAAGCATAGGATAATGAATCCCCATCAGGATCCGAAGATCCAGAAGCATCAAATTGTACAGTAAGTGGAGCATCTCCTCTTAGCGTATTGGTAGTTAAGATAGCTCTAGGCCTTCTATTTCCTCCACCATTACCATCAGGTTCTTGTCCAAAAACTAACACACCATTGTCGTAAACGGGAATATTTTCACTCACTTCGTGATCACTACCACTAGCAACAGTCTCTGCGGACCAGTCATTAGAATCATCAAATGGGAATCCTCCATTGACTTTGATATTAATCTGAACCTCACGTCTGTGTTCTGATCGGCCAGCTGGCCAGATATCATCTCCAACCAAAGAAATATCAATATAATAAACTCCATTAGCCACATCCCATTCTTCAACACTTATAGAAGATGATCCTTGCGAAAAACCTCTTGCTATTTCAAAATCATCAATACTTCCGCCAGCAGCAATTGCCTCTGAAATATCAAAGAAATAACGCATAGAAACTTTGTTCGTATTCCTAGCAGGCCAAGCCGTACGATTTTGAAATCGAATACTTACGGTATAACTTGTAGCATTGTTACTATTGAATTTTGCCAAACTACGCAACTCATCACGTGTAGGAACCTCTTCTACCGGGAAGTTTGTTAGAGGATTACCGCCATATTCATCATATAAACGTACCAAAGCTCCCGTAAGTCCAGCATTATAATCTGTTGCAACCTCATTTGCCAAAAACTCATTTCGATCATCTTCAAAACGATCATCCGGAGTTTTTGGTCCACCTACCATAGCTCCATAAAGAATATGACTTTGTACTACGGGTAAGCCGTTTCCATCATTCTCATAGCCTCCATGTGCTGTTCTATGATGTGGATCAAAAGGCGGATTGTTTCCAAACCCACACATAAAACTACGATTCAAAGGGTTATCACCAAGTGCGTAATCTATTTGTCCTTTGGCAAAATTGTGGTACCGTGTTTTTAAATTTGCTGGAATATCTATTTTATCCGAAAAAACCAATGCTAAGAAAGAAGTTGTATTTGCATAACGCAAAGATCCCCATTGTACTAACCAAGCTTGACCACCATCAGTATATGTCACTTGCTCTCCATTGTGTCCAACGGTCCAAAAATCAAAATGATTTTGTGCTGCAGTAATATATTCTTGCTTTCCAGTCAATTGTGCCAAAAGCACATAACTCCCATAAGATTTATCATCCCAAGAATGAGAAAACGCATAAGGTCTGCCACCTCCATCAGCCAAAATTTTATCAAATTCTGATTCAGCTTTGGTTAGATATGATTGTTTATTTGTTGCACGGTATAACCAAGCGGCACCCCAAACCAATTCATCCTGAAAACCACTCCATGAATTGTAAAACTCGGCAACATCCTCATACGATTTAGAATATTCTTGACGATAGGTATCTGCAAAATCATACAATTGTTCTGCATGTTCAATCAACGTAGCACTATAGGCTGGGTCAGAATCTTTAAACAAAATACTTGAGGCGGAAAAAGCAGCAGCAAATTCAGCCGCGATATCTGTTCCTCCATCACTAGCATCCACTTTATAAGAAGGTCGTTGAGGGATTCTAGCCGTCATCGCTTCTGCAGCTACCCATTGTTTATGGTCTTCTCTACCATTCCCTACTTGGATATATAACTCATTAGGTGCAGTGTGACATTTTAGCATATAATCCAATGTGAATTTAAGGTTTCGCTTGAGGATCTCCATCTGTCCACTCTTTTCATAAGCATCCTTATATTCAACACCTCCCCATGCCAGCATCGTTACACTTGCGGCCATCGGAAAATTAAATTTTACGTGATCCCCAGCATCGTACCAACCTCCTGTTAAATCTACACCTACATCCTGCCCGTGATCCAATCCAGAATCACCTTTCCATGAAACTCGATTCCAATCAGGCAATTCTCCTGATTGCTGTACTTCATAAAAGAATAATGATTTTTGGAGTGCTTCTCCATAATTAAAGTCTTGTGCTATGCCAATAGTACTACCGCATAAAAAACACATTAACCAAACTGCAATTTTTTTCATTGTATTTATCATTTTAAAATCCCCATTATTATTGAGATCGTTACTTATGTATTTGGGGGGAATACCTATAGCAACATAAAATTTGATTCAACGTTTAAAAAATAATTGTAGTTGTGTTTCTTATAAGGGTAAATTTTGGTTTACCACAAAATTAAGAGCAATTACATCTAGTTAAAAGTGATATAAAGTAAGAATTTTCCTTCTTTTTAGAAAATCGATAATAGATTTTTAAAAATGTTAAAAAACAATCCTCTAAAACGTTATAGTTGGACAAAAAGTTCGTTTTATCCCTTAACGGAAAGCCTCTCCATAGTATCAGTATTCTATAAGCACTAAAAATCCTACTAGGGATTATGCCAAACACCCTGTAGTACATCGATTTTACATTATCAAAAAAAGCACATCTAACGTTTGCGTGTTAATAAGTAGTAAAAAAAGAAGCTGCCCAAAAATGGGCAGCTTCAGCTCTGAAATTGATTGTTTGTGTGATGTATATCAATCGTTGGTCACAGAGATTAATT
>CAZYRG010000149.1:1249-8219 GCA_964650425.1 uncultured Flavobacteriaceae bacterium | reverse complement strand
ATTTGAAGTAGTTTTGAGCTGTAATAGATTTTTTAATGCATAATCCAGGTTAAATATTTTATCCCGAACTCACGTTAAGTTAACGTGGGTTTTAGTTTAAAATATATATATATAATTGATTTATTACAAAATCTTTATGGATGATTCAATTTATGTAAAATATGTTAGCGCTTTCTAAGGAGAAGGATTGTGATTCTTTAGTTTCAAAGCAGTCTTAGGAAAGTCAATAATTGAGAAATATGAACGGAAAAAATATTTTTCAGAAAATTAAAAAAGGTTTAAACCCGCTTTATGCATTGGAACTTCGTAATGAAGCTTTGAGCTGTTGTAAATACTAACTTTTTCTTGATTTCTGCATAGCATCGCTATGGTGAAATTGAAAAAAGTAGTGAAACGGTAGTATTTGCAATAGATCACAGATGTAATAGATTTTCCAATGCATAAAGCGGGTTAAATGAATTTCTACTAAAGCTCACTAAAAAAATCCCATATCACATCACAGGCTACAAATTCCTGAGAGGTTACACCAACTAAGTTCTCGCCAAGAAAATCGATGCTTCCTGGCCAGGTATGACCGCCTCCTTCGATGCGGTATAATTGTAATTTGCTCGATGGACAATTACCATAATCATAGATTTGCACGGTGGTGCCATCATCCTCCATATCTGCTAAGTCGGTGATCGTTGGGGTGGTTTCACAACCATTTAAGTTTGCCAAAAATTGCATATAAGGTTCTGTACCTAATACTTCGCCTCGTTCTTGTCCCAAAACGATGACTTGTCCACCTTCGTACGGGACTATTGGATCTTCCGTTCCATTAATGACCAATACAGCATTGGGCGAAGACGGTTGGCAATTATTGGAATAGGATTCGCTCAAAGTAGCCGTAACAATAGCTCCACCTCGAAAAAGGTCTGAGCGGTCACAAAGCAGCCGAGAGGACATAAATCCACCATTAGAAATACCTGTAGTAAATATTTTGGACCGGTCCACATCGAGATTGGTATCCAGACGATCGATGATACTAGTAATGAATCCCACATCATTAATATCTTCGTCCCAAGCAGTAACGATTCCTTGGACATCTCTGCCATCATTCCATTGTTTTTCAAAACCCTCTGGATACACGACAATAAAACCATCCCTATCTGCCAATTCGTTAAAACGATTCCGTGTAGAAGTGATCATTGCTTGGGCGGTACCGCCACCTCCATGAATCGAAAACAAAATGGGTAATGATTCATTCTTAAATTTCTCTAAAGGATAATACACCAAAAAAGTTCGTGTCCGACCTTCCCACTGTATTTCATTGGATTCCAATCCAGCCTCATAGGTAAAACCTTCATCTATGGGACCAGGGACACTATCATCCTTATTTGAACAACTTGTATATAGTAAAGCAGCTATTGTAATGAGTAGTATACGAAAGTAGATCATAACACTAGGGGTTTTATTATGCTAATAAATATACTAATTTAGTAGCTATTTTATTGGTCTAAATCACTTCATAGTTAAAATTACGCATTTTAATGCATCTACCTTTTAGATTCTAAAAAGATTTTAGTTAAGTATCAGTATGCAGTTTTTGATCTTAGAATTCACAAACTGCAAACTGAGACTTCCTGCCGTTTTCTATTGTTAATAATGAATTTCATTCATTGTTACAAAACCTATGGTACTTTTAGTTCATAGTGATTTAGTTATGAATCCCTCATACACTTAGTAACATCCTAATTTTAGTGACTTTGATGTACTATTTGAATGTGTTAATAATGTAAAACATTATTAACAAAATAATAGCATCCAACGAACCCATAATATAACGCAACTTAGTTGCTTTAGTGTTTAATAGTAGTATATTTGTAGCTCCAATTAAGTTGCTATGTAGAATCGAAAACGCGCCATGAATTCATAAAACAAACACTATAAATAAACTTAAAATGATAACAAAAGATCAAGTAGTACAAGCACAAAATACCTGGGGAGCAGGTGTTGTTAAAATAGGTTCATTAAAAAACCAAAGAACGGACTGTGAATCTTATGCTAGTGAATTTTTAGATAAACTTTATGCATTTGAATTAGGAACAGTGCTATTTAAACCAACCAAATGCGAAATTGAGCAATTTAGACCTACAAAGGCTCAAGCGTTGTCCTATTTTATTGCAGGAAACGATCGTGCTTGTAATGAAGATAAAGGATTTGCTATAAACCCTTGGACAAAAGTTAGATTTGAAAATGCCGGAATCATTTTGGATGAAAAAAGAGCCATTGCTATGGGGAATTACTTTTTTACCGATTTAGATGGCAATGAAGCAAAAGTGGAATATACATTTGGGTATAAATTAGTTGATGGTGAATTGAAAATAGATGTACATCATTCGTCATTTCCATATGTCATAGCAGATCCAATTGCGTAATTAAATGCAGCGGTGTCTATATTTATTATGCCCGACAGATTGCTTAGAAAGTGTTATTAATAGGACGTTCAGAAACGAAAATTATTTTTACACCTCACTAGGCAATTCTGTTGTTCTTAGCAATGGTACTATAACAGAAATAAAAAAAACAATTCATAAACATCATATTGATGAAGTGTATTTTGTCCTTTCCAATACGAATCATTTTGTTATAGATGCGCTGGAAAATTGTGATTTTTCCACCATAAGGGGATTACATACTTTTTATAAGGAAATTAAAACAAAAAAGAACCACTCTGATTTCTTTTGGGATAGGGATTACAATCATTTTTTAATTCTTTCGTATTATCTAAATAGTAAAATAAAAGAATTAGAACAAGAGTTAAATGGTACCATAAATCCCCAGTTAAAAATTAGGGGCAAAATATATGATCGATTTCTACACAAATTTAAAAACGTTTATTCTGAATTAATCTGCATAGAAAAGCAGTATCTAAACTGAATAAACCAGAAGCAAGAAAACAAATAAATAGCTATATGATCAAAATAGGAATCATAACAGTAAGTGATAGAGCCCATGCAGGCGTTTATGAAGATATTAGTGGAAAAGCTATCATAAATACGTTAAATGATTATTTGGTTTCGGAATGGGAAGATGTTTATAAAATTGTACCTGATGAACAAGCGATTATTGAAAGAACGATGATCGAATTGGTGGATAAGGAAGAATGTTGTCTTGTAGTGACTACAGGCGGTACGGGGCCGGCCAAGAGAGATGTGACACCAGAAGCCACGGAGTCTGTATGTGATCGTATGATGCCTGGTTTTGGAGAATTGATGCGAACTGAATCTTTGAAGTTTGTCCCAACAGCCATTCTGTCAAGACAAACTGCTGGACTTAGAGGCACTAGTTTAATCATTAATCTACCCGGAAAACCCAAGTCCATCAGAGAATGTTTGGATGCCGTTTTTCCTGCTGTACCCTATTGTATTGATCTTATGGATGGTCCATATTTGGAATGTAACGAGACAGTTATCAAACCATTTAGACCAAAGGGGAAATAACTTTAATAATATATAAAAGTATGGAAGCGATTATAACTGTTGTTGGATTTTTGGGGGCAGGAAAAACTACGTTGTTAAAATATTTGTTAGAAAATTTTACTACGAACGGTTGGAATCCTTTTGTTGTTCTCAATGATTATGAAAATGCGTATATGGATGCTCAGCAATTTACCAAACAGATCGCGTCAAATAGTATTAAACCTTTAAGCGGCAGTTGCATTTGTTGTAGCGGTATCGATGAGCTTAGAAATGCAGTGAATAGAATTCCTGAAAGGAGAAATGGAATTACGCTGATTGAAGCCAACGGAACGTCGGATGCCTGTTCGTTAATGGAGTTTTTGGGTGTTGGACTCAATGATCGTTTTTTGCCTCCAATTCAAATTTCTGTGGTTGATGTTAAAAACTGGCAACAACGTGGGGAACACAACGAATTGGAAGCGAATCAAGTTCAGGTTTCCTCTTTATTAGTGTTAACCCATCTAGAGAACGCAACAAAAGATCGAAAAACGCAAGTAATGAAGGAGTTAAAAGAATTGAATCCAGCTGCAAAAATAGTTCCTATGAACGGATTGGATGTTTTAATACTTCCAGGATTAGCTCCATCCAAAAATACGGCACAAAAGTTTGACCATCAAAAAGCACATTGGGCGTCATGCTCGGTTGATTTGCCCGATCTGCCTAACGAATCATATATCCAAACGATTTGTTCGGAAATACCCAAAAGTATTCTCCGAGTAAAAGGATGTACAAAAATAGGGGAGGCTATCAATTACACCTATTTTGAGCGTAAACCGGATGGGGAAGTGTTTATTCGTCCATTTAACGGGATGCCCATAACAGGTGCTAAATTGTTAACTATTGGGCCTGGTAGTGATCCTTTTTTTTTAGAAAATATAATTAAATCAACACTTTTGGTAAATAAATCTAATTAATTGTAATTGAACACATTAAATTAATTATTTTTTGTGTTTTAAAACGCGTAAAAGTCAAAAAAATGAAAAAATTACCTGTAACCGTATTAAGTGGTTTTTTAGGAGCTGGTAAAACCACATTACTAAACCATGTGTTGCATAATAAAAAAGGGTTAAAAGTCGCAGTCATTGTGAATGATATGAGCGAAGTGAACATTGATGCACAGTTTATTGAGAATGAAAACACCCTCTCTAGAACAGAGGAGAAGTTAGTAGAAATGTCCAATGGTTGTATCTGTTGTACATTACGAGAAGACCTGATGATAGAGGTAGAAAAGTTAGCTTCTCAAAACAAATTTGATTATTTGCTCATCGAAAGTACAGGTATCAGTGAACCCATTCCAGTAGCACAAACTTTTACATTCGAAAGTGAAGACGGGAAGATTGATTTAAGCCGTTTCAGTTATGTAGACACAATGATCACGGTAGTTGATGCATTCAATTTCTTGAAAGATTTTTCAAGTTCAGACTACCTAACAACACGATCGTTGACCAATATAGAAGGAGATACTAGGACTATTGTGAACTTACTAACCGATCAAATTGAATTTGCCAACGTTATTATTATCAATAAAATTGATTTGGTCACTAAGGAACAATTAGAAGAACTCCAGGCTATTATTCATAAACTAAACCCAGAAGCACGCATTATTACCGCCAATGAATCCAAAGTGGCGCTAGAAAATGTAGTGAATACAGGTTTGTTTGATTATGAAAAGGCCGAAGCTTCTGCAGGATGGATAAAAGAATTGGAAAATGAACATGTGCCTGAAACCGAAGAGTACGGAATAAGTTCCTTTGTTTTCAAAAGTAAAAAACCATTTCACCCAGAACGTTTTCTAAATTATTTAAACCAACGTTTTCCTCAAAATATTATTAGAAGTAAAGGATTGTTTTGGTTGGCTTCTAGATCCGATCAAGCATTAATATGGAGTTCCGCAGGAGGTTCTTGTAAAGCTGATAATGCTGGTGTTTGGTGGGCTTCTATGCCTTTTGGCGATCGGATAAGCAATCCTACTTTTGCGGATAACAAAGAGGTGATTGAATCGGATTGGGATACGTTATTTGGCGACCGGAAAATAGAATTAGTTTTTATAGGACAATATATAAACAAAGAAAAAATGATCACGGAATTGGAAGATTGTTTATTGACCAGTCTTGAAACACAAGAATGGAAAAAACATTTATTTCCACAGCAAGATAGGTGGCCTATAGCCAATTAGAGTAGGGGACTAGGCTGCTGCTATAATATTCAAAATGATACATACCGATAATCTTACATTTCAATATAACAAAAAGGGAAACAGCTTTAGTTTTCCTGATATCACTTTAAACAAGCAAGAGCACTTATTGATTTTAGGGAAATCTGGTATTGGCAAAACAACGCTTTTACACCTTTTGGCAGGGATTTTAAAACCGAATAGCGGAAAAGTAACTATTGATAATGTTACTTTAAATACATTGAAAAATAATCAGTTAGATAAATTTAGAGGAGAAGCTATTGGATTGGTATTTCAAAAAAAGCATGCCATAGGCTCGTTAAGCGTTCTAGAAAATTTGCAAGCCCGACTTTTCTTCAGTAAAAAAAAGACGAATAACACCGCTATTGATGGAGTTTTGAAAGAACTAGGGCTATACGATTTTAAACATCACAAAATAAACGAATTAAGTGAAGGGCAACTACAGCGATTGGGCATCGCATGTGCCGTAATCCACCAACCAAAAGTACTTCTAGCCGATGAACCTACGTCTAGCCTAGATGATGAGAATTGTAAACTGGTCATGGAACTGCTTCTAAAACAAGCACAAAGTACGAATGCGAATTTAATTGTAATCACCCATGATTTTAGAATTAAATCATTCTTTCAAAACTTCATAACACTATGAATATTTGGAAAATAAGCCTCCAGAACATAAAATCTAAGCCACTTTATACCTTTTTAAGTGTCTTTATTTTAGCTTTGAGTAGTATCCTTCTTTTAGGAATTCAACAGCTAAAAAGTTCTTTTGAATACCAAATGGAGCATAATTTAGGCGAAATTGATATGGTCATTGGTGCTAAAGGAAGTCCTTTGCAGTTAGTCCTGGCTTCGGTACTGCATTTGGATAGTCCCACAGGCAATATCTCCTACAAAGAGGCGTTGAAGCAAGGTAAAAACCCTTTGGTAAAATCGGCAATACCCATATCGTATGGAGACAATTACAAAGGTTATAGAATCGTTGGAACCACTAATCAATTTACTGAAATTTATAAGGCTGAATTAGCGGATGGTCGTAGCGTTAAAAAATCCTTAGAAGTAGTTTTGGGTGCCACGGTAGCAAAACGATTAAGCCTCAAAATTGGTGATACATTTTTAAGCTCTCATGGATTACTAGAAAATAGTATCGATGTTCACTCGGACAAACTAACCGTAGTCGGTATTTTACAACCGACTCAAAAAGTTATAGATCGTTTAATTCTAACCAATTTACAAAGTGTTTGGGATGTTCATAATCACGAAGAGGAACATCATGAAG
>CAZYRG010000149.1:0-1149 GCA_964650425.1 uncultured Flavobacteriaceae bacterium | reverse complement strand
CATCATGAAGGAGAACATCATGAAGGAGAACATCATGAAGAAGAACATCATGAAGAGGAACATCATGAAGGAGAACATCATGAAGAAGAACATAAACATGAAGTACATGATGAACATGATGATCATAAGGAAATAACCTCCTTGTTAGTTTCTTTTAGAAACCCACGAGGACTATTAACCATGCCTAGAAAAATTAATAAGCGGACCAATATGCAAGCAGCTTTGCCCAAGTACGAATTAGATCGATTGTATGAATATACAGGTGTTGGATTTAAAACAATCAGCGGCATTGCTTATTTAATACTCCTCATTTCGGGAATTATCATTTTTACAAGCTTATACAAAATGGTCAAAGAACGTACTTTTGACTTAGCAATTATGCGAACCTATGGAGCACGTAACTTTCAATTGATACAAATAGTAGCCTATGAAGGTTTTATCATTGGGTTTGGTGCTTTTGCCCTAGGTTTTCTGTGTGTAAAAGTGGGGATCAATTTCCTGTTCCAAATGATGAATGCCGATGACACATTGTATGTGCTTCAGGAACTCTCGTTTCAAGAAATACTGCCTATTGGTATTTTGGTTTTTATACTCACTAGCTTCTCCATTTTACTGGCTATATATCCCATTCTAAAGATGGATATTTCAACAATTTTAAGTAATGAAAAATAAAATTTTAATAACTGTTGTACTGTTAATCTATTCGCTATGCTATAGTCAAAAGCAAGTAAGTTGGAAAGATTTAGCGCAAGTAAATTTTACGGAAAAATTCTTCTCCGCATATGATGATTATTTTTTGTATCCTGAATTCTTAGCCCCTGTAAAGGAACTGGAGGGAAAACAAATCACTATATCCGGGTATTTCCTTAATATTGATCCAGAAGAAAATATATACATTTTATCCAAAGGTCCCATGGCTGATTGCTTTTTTTGTGGACAAGCCGGTCCAGAAACAGCCATAGAATTGCAATTTGTGAATATTCCAAACTTTAAAACAGACGATATTGTACGTATAACAGGTATCTTGCAACTAAATAAAGATGATATCGATCACTTTAATTATATTCTAAAAGAATGTAAGGCAGTATTAATTAATTAAACCCGCTTTATGCATTAGAAAATCTATTACATCTTGAAGCTACTGCAAAT
>CAZYRG010000148.1:0-8260 GCA_964650425.1 uncultured Flavobacteriaceae bacterium | reverse complement strand
AATTGGAGAACATTAAGTACGGGCATCAAAAACGCAAATGGAACTCAAGATGTGTTTTTAGTATTTAAAGGGGGTAATGGATATTTATTCAACGTGAATTGGATTGAGTTTAATACCAGCTCATTAAGTAATAAAAATGATATTCTTATAGCAGCACCAGAGGTGAAATTATATCCAAATCCAATAGTATCCGCTACTACTGTAGAAAATGCAGCAAATTCTGTATTAAATGTATTTGACGTAAATGGTAAGATGATTTTTACGCAAACGATCTCTAGCGATAGTGAGACTATTAATTTTAACGAAATGACTACAGGGATATATTATGGCGAAATCATAGGCGAAAGCGCTAAGGTAGTTATCAAGTTAGTTAAGCAATAAACTAGACATATTAATCTAATATTAAACACAAATCATGAAAACAGGTCATCATTTTTTAATGCACACACTTAGGTTTGCGCTATTTATTTTAATAGTGCAAAACACCTATGCTCAAAATGATAGTAATACGCTTTTTGTAACTCGAGATGCTCATGTTCGAGGGGGAAGCAATAGCGATGAAAATTATGGAACTTCAAAAGAAATGCAAATCAAAGCTGGTGCTAGTAATAATTTTCTTCGAGATGCCTATTTGCAATTTAATTTAAATGGTTTTAGTTCTATAAAATCTGCTCGTTTACTAGTATATGGTTACGCTCAAACAACTATGAATTTGGGAGCGTACCGAACGACGACTACGACTTGGAGGGAAAATCAAATTACGTGGGACAACAGACCTGCCAGAGCAGGGTTAGCAGCAACTACTAGAATTTCACCTACACCTTCTTGGGTAGAACTAGATATAACTAATCTTGCTCAAGATAGAGCTGGTCGATTGTTGACAGTAGCTCTTAGTGATCCTGATGCTATTAGTAGAACTATTTTTATAGCCTCCGAAGAACAAGATATAGGACAGTTCCAAGCACGTTTAGTAATAGAAGGACAATCTTCTAACGCTAGACCCAAAGATATCTATTTGGTCATAGGACAATCAAATGCGGCTGGTCGAGGTGCTATTGAAAATCAAGATCGTAGACAGTTAGATGGTGTGTTTTTACTAAATGATGCAGAAGCGTGGGAACCTGCAAGAAATCCAATGAATGCTTATTCAACCATCCGTAAACGTTTAGAATTACAAGAATTAGGATTCGCTTATAGTTTTGCTGAAAGGATGCATGCGCAAACGGGTAACGACATTGGAATGGTCGTTAATGCCCGAGGAGGTACGTCTATTTTTACCTGGAGAGATGGTGATGAAGAAGCCTATTTTGAAGAAGCCTACAAAAGATTATTGGTCGCTTTGAGTCTCCCAAATACTACTTTTAAAGGTATCCTTTGGCATCAAGGTGAGGCCAATAGAAAGAATGGTAGCTATGTAAGGACTCTAGAAGATTTGATCAACTCATGGCGAGAAAAACTAAATCTGCCAAATATGCCTTTTGTTGCAGGTCAATTAAGTCAATTGCGTGAAGTCAATGAAAACTTTAATAAAAATATACTAACCCTACCAGAATTAGTTTCTAATACGGGGGTTGCCACTACAGAAAACCTAAATGCTCCAGACTTAACTCATTTTGATTCACAAGGGCAGCGAATACTTGGGAGAAGATATGCGGATGCTTTCTTAGAACTTATGGGTGCAACTAATCGAGTAAACACAACAGCTAATGAGCTAAACATAACAGGTAGTGAAACCTATTATATAGATAATGAATTGGGGAATGATGCTAATTCGGGCACATCCACTTCTTCACCTTGGAAAACGCTAACCAATATCAATGCTACAACATTTTTACCAGGAGCTCAAATTTTATTCAAAGCTGGAGGTTCTTGGTCGGGGACTATTATGCCAAAAGGTTCTGGAGAGGCTGGTAATCCAATCATTATTGGCAGATATGGAAATGGTCCTAAACCGGCATTAAACGGAAAAGGTAATGTGAATTGTAGTATTGATCCTGATACAATACTATTTTGTACAATAGGTTTATCCAATCAAGAATACTGGGAAATTAATGATTTAGAAATCACCAATTTTGATGCTTCTGAAGAAAATGGAAAAACGATAGCGGAATGGGAAAATAATAATATTACTGAATATGCCAATGTAGAAATGCCAGCCCCTTATGATGGACAAAATTCTTTTAAATATGGAATACTAGTGGAGGCAAACGATATGGGGTCAGTAGACTATTTGCATTTTAATAATTTAGAAATACATGGTGTAAACGGTAAAATTCAAAACAAATCTAATGGGGGTATATATTTTAATATACATAACTTTGGAGATGACATACCTACCTATTATAATGATTTATTAGTTAATAATTGCTACATACATGATGTAGATAGAACAGCAATTTCTAATAACTCACCTTATGGACAACGAACTCTTACTACAAGTGTAAATTTTACACCTACTCTAAATTACAGAATTACTAATACTACATTTGAAAGATCTGGTGCAAATGCAGTAATTATGAGAATGGCTGATAAGCCTCTTATAGAAAATTGTTTGTTTGATCATTGTAGTATAAAAGAATCCGGTAATTCTGCTTTCTTCTTTAATGTAGATGGTGGTATTATGCAATACAATGAATTTAGATTTACCAAAGCAAATGTAGGCGATAGAGATGCTGGTGGTCCAGATATTGATTTTAGAACTAAGAATTGTATTCTTCAATACAATTATTTGCATGACAATGACAATGGTTTGTTAGTAACGGGAGGAGCGGATCCTGATTCCAATAGGTTCAATGACAATCCTGTTGTACGATATAATATTATAGAAAGAGATGGATTACAACCTCACCCATCGGACGATAAATTTGCTTTTAAAATTACTGGAAATACATCGAATGGAGTTATTCATAATAACATCATTTTTATTGGAGAAGACCAATCGGATACTAGAATATTCAGAAGTAGAGATAGAGTTCGCGGCTTTCCAACAAATACAAGCTATCATAATAATATCATTTATAATTTAGGAAGCAATACATTTCATGATTATGATTTAGCTATTAATAATACGATGTCTCATAACCTTTATTTTGGTAATTCAGTTGACCTTGCTACAGATGAGACAAACAAAAGTGTAGGAAATCCATTATTTGTAAATCCAGGTAATGGTCCAAATGGTTATATGATTCAATCAGGTTCACCAGCTATAGCTAGTGGAATACCTTTACCATCAATACCTAATATGGATTATTATGGGAATGCTATTGATCGTAACGGGCCAATTACAGTTGGAATACAACAGTTTTCGGAAGGATTTGTTAATTCTTTTACACCAGATCCTTCTAAAAAATACTACATAGATAATCCACATCATAATCTGCGATTGGCTGCTGATGGCGAAAGCGAAGTACCATATACTACCGCTACAAATACAACAAACTCGGATGTAGAATGGAAATTTGTAGCTAAAGGAAATGGGTATTGGCATATTCAATTGGCTAAAGGGGGAACAAAATCAAGATTAAGATCAAAAAATCGAGAAGATGCAGATATGGAGTCTGCCACCGTTAGTGGAAACAGGACCTATTATGCCATTACAGACGGTGCAAGAACTGGTACGTATTTTTTAACCTTACCAGAAGGTCCTGTTAATCATAGAAGGTTACAAGTAAATAATTCTGGAGAGGTAAAAATGGTTTCAACAGCACAAGACCAAACCTGGGTGTCATTTAAAATTACAGAGGTAGGATCTAGCCCTCAAAGTATTCGTTTGGAAGCAGAAGATTTTGATAGTATGTCCGGAATTCAAACAGAAGCAAGTACAGAGAGTGGTGAAAATGTTGGTTATATAAATGATGGAGATTGGATACGATTTGATGATGTATTTCTTAGAGATATCACTAATATGGATGCAAGGGTGGCTACTAGAACAGGAGGAGGAACACTTGAAGTACGCATAGCAAACCCTACAGGGACATTAATAGGGTCTATTGATATTGGGAATACTGGAGGTTTTCAAAATTGGAGAACCGTAAACACCAATATTAGTAAAATAAATGGAACCCGAAACGTGTATTTGGTGTTTAAAGGCGGTAATGGTTTCTTATTTAATTTGAATTGGATTGAGTTCAACACCAATTCACGAAGTAATAAAGAAAACACTCCTACTGCAATATCAAAAATAGTTATGTACCCAAATCCAGCAACTACTACAACTACTATACAAAATGCTGCAAATTCAATCATTACTATTTATGATATAAAAGGGAGTAAGGTACTTACGCAATCAATTTCTAGTGATAATGAAACGATAGATTTAGATCATTTAGATCAAGGGGTTTATTACGCCAAGGTCACGAACGAACGGATGAATTCCATAAAAAAATTGATAAAAAAATAGCGTATTTATTATTTCAAACATCAGTAAACACAACAAACTAAATACCTATAAATAACATTTTAAGTCATGATTAAAAATAGTAATTTCTTTCTAATAGTATACAGCGTGTTTCTAACTGGCATAAGCACGCTTATAGCGCAACAACCCCAAGCAACTCTTTATGGCAGTGGAGGGAGTAGTGTTTTAATGAGTAGTCAAACTCTAGAATCTATAGAAGATTATGAACCGAACCCAGTTAATATGAAGTTTAGTAAGTACGGAGGCTGGAAAGCACACCGAACTAAAGGAACAGGTTTTTTTCGTGTAGAAAAAATCGATGGTCGTTGGTGGGCAATTGACCCAGAAGGCTATTACTTTATACATAAAGCATTAAACTCTGTGCGTGTAGATAGAGTTGGAATAGATGGAGCTCATGATTTGTTAGACGACAATGGTTTTAACGGTATGGGTAATTGGAGTATGGAACAAGTTCTTGACTCTAATTTAGATAAGCAAAAGCCTTTAGCATATTGCCCAAGGCTTAGTTTTATGGCAGAATACAGAAGGCAACGTGACACTCGCATAGAAATGCCTGTTTTTGATGATGAATTTAAAGCCTTTTGTGTTGAAGCAGCAAAAAGATTTGAACGATATAAAAATGATCCTCAGGTTTTTGGATACTTTTCGGATAATGAGTTGCCATGGAAAGGAGAGGGTCTTCCTGCCCACTTAGAACTACCAGATCGTTCCGATAAAAATTACATAACGGCTATTAACTTTTTGGAGTCAAGAGGTAAAAATGCTAACAATTGGAATTTAGCTGATCACCATGCGTATATGGCATTAATGGCAGAACGGTATTACTCTATTGTTTCGGCAGCGATCAAAGCTGTAGATCCAAATCATATGTATATAGGTACTCGTTGTAATAGTGAAGAAAAGACGGTGGAAGCGTTTATGAGAAATGCGGGTAAATATGTAGATATATTTTCTAATAACCACTATAGCAAATGGGGTGCAAGGGAATTTGAAGTACAAAATATGGCAGAGTGGTCTGGTCGTCCATTAATGATGACAGAATTTTATGGAATGGAAGTTGGTCCAGATTTTCCATCTATTGGTGCAGGTTGGAAAATGAAAACTCAAGGATCACGAGGTTTGTTTTATCAAAATTTCTTATCCACATTGGCAGAGACAGGTGTAGTAGTTGGGTTTCATTGGTTTAAATTTCACGATGATAATAATGGTAACAAAGGAGTTGTTAATAGAGCTGCAGCTAGACAGGGAACCGTACTTGGTTACATGAAAGAGATGAATAACCATCTTTATGATTATATAGATTATTTTGATTCTAAACCAGGACCAAATACAATTATAACTCCTCAAGAAGATGCGTACTATCATGGAAATACTAATTTTAACGATGAAGAATTAGTAGCTAAAGATAGTGGGCGTCAGGCTTATATAAAATTTGATGTTTCTGCTATAACTGGAGCTATTGATTTTGCAGAAATTAAATTATTTACCATTAATGGAGGTTCTGAAATTTCACAGTACCAGGCGGAATTGGTTACTAATGATAGCTGGAAGGAATCAACTATTACGCAGGCAAACAGCCCTAACGGCTCAAAGGTATTAAAAAAATGGAGAGACGGTGGAGACATTAGTATTGAGGTTACCAAAGAAGTCTTGGATGCATTAGACAGTAATAACAAATTGTCTATACGAATTCGTTCAACATTAAGTAATAATAAAGGAGCAAGGTTTGGTTCTTCAGAACACCCTAACCTACGTATTCGCCCTAAATTACTGGTATATGGCAAAAATGGGCATTCCTCGAATGGAAAATTGGTCCATATTACAAAACGAAATGCCCCAGACTTTGCTATAGATGGAGGTTTAGGTGGCGCAAACCAACAAAATGTAAGTTTGTCTGCCGCTAATTCATCAGATCCAGGGCAATTATGGCTAGAGATCGATAAAGGAGGTGGTCATTTTGCTTACGAAAAATATGGAACTCCCTATAGTATCGGTGGAGGTAACGGAGGAGCAACAAATCAAAATGTAAAATTGTGGAACAATGCCGATGCACAAAACCAACAATGGAAAAAAGTAGCAGTGGGTGATGGGAGTTATAAATTAATAAAAAGAAATAAGAACGCATTTGCGATCAATGGCGGTGGCGGTGGAAAAGAAGGACAAAATATTTCATTATGGAATTCTGCTAGTACTAGTCAAAATTTACAATGGTATGTGAATAGATTAGTGCACATCACAAAACGAAACGCTGCAGGTTTTGCTATGGATGGTGGTAATGGAGGTGCAAATAGACAAAACGTAAGTTTATCTGCAACTGACACCTCTGATCCAGGTCAAATATGGATTGAAATTGATAGAGGAAATGGATTTTATTCCTATGAAAAATATGGAACCAATTATAGTTTAGATGCAGGCAACGGTGGTGCAAACACACAAACCGTATACTTATGGCGAACAAATCCAACACGTCTAAATCAACAATGGCAAAAAAAAGCCATGGGTGATGGGAGTTATAAACTAATAAAAAGAAATGCAAGTACCTTTGCTATCAACGGAGGTGCAGGAGGTCGAAATGGACAAGATATTAATCTATTTAGTTCTGGTAGTACTAGCCAAAATTTACAATGGTTCATAACTCCAATAACTAGCAATGTAAGTTTAACAACAAAGGCTTCACCAAGTAACAAAGCTATTTCACAAACTAATAGTGAACTATCAAATGTAGTACTATATCCAAATCCAGCAACGACTACAATAACCATCCAAAACGCTGCGAATTCTATTATTACAATCTATGATATAAAGGGAAGTGTAGTACGTAATGCAACCATTTTAAATGACACTGAAATTATAAGCTTAAAAACTTTGAAAACAGGAGTTTATTATGCTAAAATATATAGTAAAACCACTAGTTCAACATTAAAAATTCTCAAAAAGTAATAACACATAAAAAATTGAAATCATGAAAAAAAGATGCCTCCTAATTATGATGTCTATCATAATGATATCCTTTTCAACAAATGCACAAAAAGTTGTCAATTCATTAGCCGAATTGAAAGATGCCATTAAATCAAGTAATCAAACAATTGTTCTGAAAGCAGGAAATTATAATATTGAGAGCTTGCCTAAGAATTCAAGATTCTTTCATTGCACAGGTTCTAATAATACTATTGATTTATCAGGAACCTATATCGAATTTCCTGTTGGATCTTCAGATGATCAACATTTCTTAATTACAGGGAATAACAATACACTCCGAGATGGAGTTTTTGAAAACACCTATGATAATGGATTAACAGAAATATCTGATTTTGTCACTTACAATAATGACAAAAAAAAATTAGCACAAGGGGCAGACCCGCATATAGTGATACAGGGAGATAGAAATTCTGTCATTGGAATGAAGTTGACCATACGAGGTTCTTTTCCTTATGGATATGGAAGTATTTATGGAATAGGAAGAGACAATGTATTTGGATTAGATAAACGTGGTGGTATCGCTGTTCAGGGTACTAATGCGGTAATTGATGGTTGCGAACTTCAAATGAGAGCGTTCGGACACGGTATTTATATTCAAGAACCTTCTAATCATACCATTGTAAGAAATACTATAGTAGAGGGGCAAGTGAGACCTACAGCAGATATACTTGCTGAAACAGATAAAAATTCAATTCCTTTTAAGACCAATTACCTTGACTATAGCGAAGACTTTAATAACCCACGTCCTATTAAATCAGGTAGTGTGTTTTCTCTTTGTGAAGATGGAATTCGTGTATATACACGTGGTGGAAGTGTACAAGTAGAAAATTGTATTGTTAGAAAAATGCGTGGTGGTATTCGTAC
>CAZYRG010000147.1:4924-8265 GCA_964650425.1 uncultured Flavobacteriaceae bacterium | reverse complement strand
TATTACTATGACGTAATATTAATAACACTTAACGCGGTAAAATTACTAAAAATCTTTTGAATTATACCGATAAAATCATTTTATTTTTCGACAAAATACGACATTTTAACATTTAACAACTCCGCAACCTGCGAAAAATCTACATGTTAGCGAAATGACGTGTTTTAAAAAAAAATGAATTTTAACAAAAAAATATGTTAAGTTATCTCTACGAAAACCTTATAGAAAAACCGTAACAACTTTTATTCTCACTTCAATTTACAGAAAAAAAAGCTAATTACAAAAAGCATTACAATTTTGTAACACTTTTCTATATATATGAAATAACAAAAAGAGCCACAAAATTGTGACTCTTTCCATATATTTGACCTTACCCAAAGCAACAAAAACCATCGACCTTCCAAAATGACAATTATAGTTTACTTTTAGGCTTAATAAGGTCAACTCTTAAAACCAAGATGAAATTACATGGAATTGGAATTATATTAAAAAACTCAAGCTTTTTTCATGTACAAGAATCGACAAAAAACACAAATAATCGACAACAAGTAATTAAATCTAAAAAAATAGTTTTTTCATGGAAAATCCACTAAAAACACCCTTTGATACCGCTCCCTTTTCTAAATTAGAGAATAGCCATTTTTTGCCCGCAATTAAAGAAGCAATAAAAAATGCAAAAAATGAGATCGCATCTATTACTAGTTCGAAAGCGCAACCAACTTTTGAAAACACCATCGAAGCCTTAGATTATTCAGGAGAACATCTTGATCGGGTAACTAGTGTTTTCTTTAATCTAAATAGTGCAGAGACGAATTCCGAAATACAAGAGATTGCACAGCAAGTATCTCCTTTGTTATCTGAATTTAGCAACGACATTGCGCTCAATGCGAATTTATTTAAACGTATAGAAACGGTTTACAACAACCGAAATGAACTATCACTAACAACGGAACAAGCAACACTTTTGGATAAAAGGTATAAATCTTTTGCACGTAATGGAGCCAATTTACCCGAAGATAGAAAAACACAACTTCGGGCTATCGATAAAGAACTCTCTTCACTTACCCTAAAGTTTGGTGAGAATGTATTAGCGGAGACCAATAAATTCGAACTAGTACTAACTGACGAAAAGGACCTAGATGGTTTGCCTGAAGGTGCAAAAGAAGCGGCAAAAGCCTTAGCTATTTCAAAAGAAAAAGAAGGATGGTTAATTACACTCGATTATCCAAGTTATATTCCATTCATGAAATATGCGACGAATAGAGCTTTACGAAAAAAACTCGCCTTAGCATTTGGTGCTCGCGCCTTTCGTAATGATGATCTAGATAACCAAAAACATATTTTACGCATTACACAACTTCGCTTTGAGCGTGCAAAATTACTAGGTTACGACACCCATGCAAATTTTGTACTGGAAGAGCGTATGGCAAAAACTCCGAAAAAAGTACTTTCCTTTTTGGAAGAATTACTTGTCAAAGCCAAACCAGCAGCAGTCAAAGAATTTGAAGAACTAGAAGCTTTTGCAAAAAGCCTTGACAACATTGACCAGTTACAAAAATGGGATGGTGCGTATTATTCGGAAAAACTAAAACAAAAACGTTTTGATTTGGATGACGAGGTTTTAAAACCGTATTTTAAATTAGAAAATGTGATTAATGGCGTCTTTATCATTGCGCAGAAGCTCTTTGGACTACATTTTACCGAAAACCAAAGTGCGGACACCTACCATGAAGAGGTACTTGTGTATGACGTTACGAATAGCAAAGGAGCTAGTGTTGCCCTATTTTATGCAGATTTTCATCCAAGATCGGGCAAACGCGGAGGTGCTTGGATGACATCTTACAAACCTCAAAAACGCAAAAATGCTATTAATGACCGACCTCATGTATCTATTGTCTGTAATTTTACCAAACCCACACCAAGTAAACCATCACTACTTACCTTTAATGAAGTAACCACACTTTTTCATGAATTTGGCCATGCATTGCATGGAATGCTAGCAGATACTACCTATCCTTCACTATCAGGCACTAGCGTTTATTGGGATTTTGTAGAGCTACCCAGTCAGATTTTTGAAAACTGGTGTTATGAAAAAGAGGCATTAGCACTTTTTGCCACCCATTACAAAACTGGAGAAGTAATCCCTATGGAATTGGTTGAGAAAATCAAAGCATCATCCACGTTTCAAGAAGGTATGGCAACGCTACGTCAATTGAGTTTTGGCTTATTAGACATGGCATGGCATGGACAAGATCCCAGCGACATTACCAATGTCAAGGCACATGAAAAGTCGGTGTTTGAAAAAACGTCCTTATATCCAGATGTTGCAGAAAATTGTATGAGTACCGCTTTTTCGCATATATTCCAAGGCGGATATTCTGCAGGATATTATTCGTATAAGTGGGCTGAAGTATTAGATGCCGATGCCTTTGAATATTTCAAGGAGCAAGGTATTTTTGATCAAGAAGTCGCTCAAAAATTTGCCGATAACATCCTTTCAAAAGGAGGCACGGAACATCCGATGACTTTATACAAACGCTTCCGCGGAAAAGAACCAAAACCCGACGCATTATTAAAACGTGCAGGGCTATTGGTAGCAGAGTCCTAGCTCATCTTATAAAATAAAAGCGGATGCTATATGGCACTATAGTCATCCGCTTTCCTCTAAAAACTAAGTTTTAAAATTTTTATTTCTTTACAAATGCTTCATTTGTTACTCCAACTTCATTTAATAAGCTTACAAAATACATTCCGCTAGCATAACCAGAGAGATCTATTGTAATTTCACCTGTACTCGCTTTGATCTCTTGTACAATATCTCCTTTCATATCGATCAACAATAACATACTATCCTGAGCTATCGGTGTTCCAATATTTACTGTGATCGTGTTATTTATTACGGGGTTTGGATATAACAGAAGCTTGTTATCAACCGCTAGGTTATTGAGTAAATTATCTGAACTTTTGGCACCTGTAGTTCCACATGCTCCAAGATTTTCCCAACTATTCGTTTGACGCTCATACAAATTCCCTTGAAAAGTAACTTTGTCACCTACACTATAATTTGTAGCTCTATTATAAGGAGCGATACCTTCACAGATATCTATTACATCTGGCGGAGTTGTTGGTGGTGTTCCACAAGCTCCAAGATTCTCCCAGCTGGTCGCTCTACGAATGTATAGATCTCCTTGAAAAGTTACTCTATCACCTTCCGTATAGCTAGTTGCCCTATCATAAGGAGCAACACCATCGCAAATATCACCACCTCCTGTATCCGTATCAATACCATTACTTATTTCTATCACATACTCTAAGCCCAGTTTGGCAAATTTGGCCGCATG
>CAZYRG010000147.1:0-4824 GCA_964650425.1 uncultured Flavobacteriaceae bacterium | reverse complement strand
TAGATAAAAATATCATCAGCGGAACCTTTATAATTGGTCATGTCAAACTGTAAATAACTTACTACATTAACATTACGGTTTTTGTAATCTGTTGCAATTTCATTAGAACCTCTAAGTCCTACTTCTTCTGCTGCATAGGCCATAAATTCTACCGTCCTTTTTGGCTTGAAATTCATTTCCATTAATACTCTTGCAACTTCGGTAATTGTAGCAATACCCGACGCATTATCATCTGCGCCAGGAGCATTCGTTGTAGAGGTACTACCAGCTGTAGAATCTATATGGCCACCCATAATGACAAAATCATCTGGTTCTTCAGATCCTCTAATCGTCATAACCACTGATGGCATTGGGGAACTACTGTGTTCTACCAAGCGTACAGATACATCTGATCGCCCTCCAGCTAACTGTTCCCATTTCGTTTTAGTATCTACAACCGCCCGTCGCGCAATACTGGTTGTATGGTAACGCGTACCATAATTTTCTAATTCGACTATTTGATTTGCAATATTGATATTATTAACCAAACCTAAGGCTTGATTCACCAAAGTACCTTGTGTAATGGTATAAGCATCGGCACGTTTAGCCTGAACTTTTCTTTGAGCTGCAGCTCTAACAGCTGCTATAGCAGTTTCTTCAGAAGGCTTATATACGTATCCTGGTCCGTGAACCTCAACAGTATGATGCACCTCTTCGGCTCCTTTTTCTGTTAATAATACTGCACTAGACTCCCCCTGAGACGCCAACACTTTAATATCCTTAGGATATTTTTTAGCCATTAAGGCTGCATTGTCTGCATCCATGGTTGCATAAATTGTTGATGAAGTCTCTGGGGAAGTTTGTGCAGTTACAGCACAAAAAAATCCTGATAACGCCAAAAGCGCTATTCCTAAAATGGAATTTTTCATTGAGTTTTAGTTTGAGTTAGTTACTATAAAGGTCTGGAAAAAAACTACTTCGGACAGTATCAAAAAGGCAAATTAACATATGATTACCAATAAATTAACGATTAAAACCTGTCGAATTACCTTACACTATTACTCTAATTACAATTAGCATCAAACCATCGTAATACGAACAAACAAGCACTAAACCTTATGATTAGCACTATTTAAAATGCGTTGTGAAGAAATACACAAAATCCCGATATACAAGATGAATTGCAGGGTTAAAATATTTTATCAAGAAATTACCCGTTTTCTATAAAACCTTTATTTAGCAATCTATCAACACTTATTCTTAACCCAATTTTATAGATTATCTCTTCTATTATTAATTTTAAACTTTCAAAAATTTTTGAAAGTTTAAAATATTTTATATATTTGTACCATGGAACTACAAGAAGCAAAAGAAAAGTTTATTTCGACCTGGGGATCTCTAGGAACACTTTGGGGAATTAATAAGGCCATGGCCCAGATTCATGCCCTATTATGGATTTCTCCGGAACCGCTTTCTATGGAAGACATCATGGAAGAGCTACACATCTCCAGAGGTAATACGAGTATGAATCTAAGACAATTAATGGATTGGGGAATTGTTTACAAAGAAAATAAAATAGGAGAACGAAAAGAATATTTTGCCTCAGAAAAGGATGTTCAAGAACTTTCTAAACAAATTGCCAAAGAGCGAAGTCGTAGAGAAATTGAACCCACAATCAAAATCTTGAAAGAAATATCAAAAATCAAAAATGATGGTAGTCCGCAAACAAAAGAATTCAT
This sequence comes from uncultured Flavobacteriaceae bacterium, assembly GCA_964650425.1. Taxonomy (GTDB): domain Bacteria; phylum Bacteroidota; class Bacteroidia; order Flavobacteriales; family Flavobacteriaceae; genus Aquimarina. The sequence continues at coordinate 3,106 of CAZYRG010000147.1, read as the reverse complement.
ACAACAAACTAAAGCATTGTACGAATTAGCAGACACAGCGAACACCATGTTAAATAAGGTGGTGCATCAAGAACAAAATTGGATTACTAAAACATTGATTAAATTGATGAAGTAACAATCATTAAATAATTAAAGATCTTAAAGGATTTCGATCCTTTTTCTTTAAAATTTATATTTCAAAAATTATTGAAAGTTTAAAAATAATTAAATATGAACCTAAATATTATAACATATGGTCTCTATTTTATCATAAACCTTATGATCATTGCCAGAACAGGGTTTATATGCTATACAAACGGAAAAGCGTACATCAAAAACAGTATCCCTAATAACGATCAATTAGTGACACAAATTAGCAATGTATTACTGACAGGCTACTATCTATTAAATATTGGTTACGCTGTAGTAATGATACACAACTGGACAACAATCAATTCGATAGAACAAATGATTGAAGAAATAGCTATACATACCGCTATTATTATTACGATTCTATTGACATTACATTATTTTAATCTCTTTTGGATTTATAAATATTTTAAAAAAATCTAACATTTAAATATATCAATTATGGAAACTTCAAAAATTCTAATCGGCTATCTTATTTATCTTCCAATAACAATTGCGTTAACCTATTTTGTTTCAAAAACGCTTTTCAAACAAGGAAAAACCTTTATGATTGACATCTTTAAAGGGAAAGAAGAAATCGCCAATGCCACAAATCGACTCTTCAAAGTTGGATTCTATCTTTTGAATTTGGGATGGGCATTATTAATCCTGAAAATAGAGTCTTACCATTTCAACAACTCGTATCAAAATCTTATTGAAATTCTGAGTTTTAAAATTGGTGGATTTTCTATATACCTCGGAATGATGCTATTTCTTAATCTTCTATTGTTTTTTAGAGGAAGAAGAAAAAGCAAACAGCATGTACAACAATTAAATAGCTAAAATCATGAAAACAGCAACCCTCGACCACAAAATAAAACTCCAAAAAACGAATAAAGAAAAGGTCACCGAATTCTATGATGAAGCTACGGAAGATTATGAATTTTGGAGCAAGGATTACAATATGCATTTTGGCTACTTCGAGTTTCTAAAAACCAATCCTTTCCGCAGAGATACGATGCTAAATGCAATGAATGCGCAAGTTTTTAAAAGGCTGCAACTTCAGAAAAAGGCAAACCTTATTGCCGATTTTGGCTGCGGAATGGGCGGTACCATGCGTTATGGATTAAAAAAAGACGAAAAACTATCCGCAATTGGCGTGACCCTCTCCCCTTTTCAGATGCAAGAAGGAAATAAATTGTTACAAAATTTAAAAGGTGTCATTCTGCAAGAAAATTATAACCATACGAGTATAAAAAGCAATTCCACAGATGGGGTCATTGCCGTAGAAAGTTTATGTCATGGCGGCCACCACAAAAAAAGTCTTAAAGAAGCGTATCGCATCCTGAAACCTGGAACAAAACTAGTCGTAGCCGATGCATTTCTCAAAAAAGAAGCCTCAGAACTTTGTCTTGGAAGTCATTACTGTTATCAACAATTATGTCAGGGATGGAGTTTGGAAAAACTCGGAACGATTCATACGGTAGAACAACGGCTATCAGAAATTGGATTCAAAAACATCCAAATCACGGATGCTTCTTTTAGAGTAGCCCCCTCTGTATTGCATGTGCCTTTTGCTATTTCTAGCTTTTTGCTTAAAAAAATCTTTAAACGTGAAATCATAAAACCCCAGGGCTGGAAAAATCTAGTAGGTTCCCTTTTTGCATTATTATCTGGCCTACACATGAAAAGTTTTGGATATTATATCATTACAGCAGAAAAATAATTTTTAAAAAAAAGAACTATGAAAAAAATGATAATCGCCGCCGGAACAGGTTTTTTGGGAACCGTTATAACCTCCTATTTTAAATCAAAAGTTGAAGAAATCGTAATCCTAACTCGCGGAACATCAAATACGATTGATAACATCCGCCATGTACATTGGGATGCCAGAACCATAGGTTCATGGATCTCAGAATTAGAAAATGCTGATGTCCTTATTAATATGACAGGTAAATCTGTAGACTGCCGTTACACCAAAAAAAATAAAGAACTAATACTTAAATCTCGAACCGAATCTACTGGAATTCTGCACAATGCATTGCAGCAGTGTATTCATCCTCCAAAAGTTTGGCTCAACTCTTCAACAGCCACGATCTACAGACATTCGTTAAATAAAGAAATGGACGAGGTACAGGGTGAATATGGCACTGGATTTTCTGTAGCTGTTGCAAAGGCATGGGAAACTGCTTTTTTCAAAAGTTCTATTCCTAATGTAAGAAAAGTTGCTTTGAGAACATCCATTGTTTTAGGAAAGAACGGCGGAGCCTTACGACCAATCGTTAACTTAGTCAAAATAGGTATGGGTGGTCGACAAGGATCCGGAAAACAAAAATTTAGCTGGATACATGAAATAGATTTCGCCCGCAGTATTGAATATATTATAACGCAAACTGCGATCGATGGCACCGTGAATATCGTAGCTCCAAAACCTGTAACCAATGCAAAATTAATGCAACAACTCCAAAAAACACTCCGTAGACCCTTTGGGATTCCTTTACCAAAATTTCTACTAGAAATTGGCGCTAGAATTATCAAAACAGAAACAGAATTAATCATAAAGAGTAGAAATGTTGTTCCAAAAAAATTAATAGATCATGGCTTTCAATTCAACTACGCAACACTCGATATAGCATTACAAGATTTAACTACAAAAAAAACTTAAAATGGCAACTATAAAACTTCACACCACTATAAAAGCCCCTATCCAAAAAGTCTTCGACCTATCCAGAGATATTGACTTTCATCAAAAATCTGCTTCGCATACACATGAAAAAGCAATCGCTGGAACTACCTATGGGCTTATCAATTTTGGAGAAACCGTCACCTGGCGTGGAAAACACTTTGGATTGTATTTGCAGCATCAAAGCAAAATCACCGCTTTTGACCGCCCAAACTATTTTGTTGATGAAATGATTCGAGGACATTTTAAAAGTTTCAAACATGAACATATTTTTGAGACAATCCCAGAAGGCACTTTAATGACCGACATTTTAAC
>CAZYRG010000146.1:2213-8290 GCA_964650425.1 uncultured Flavobacteriaceae bacterium | reverse complement strand
TACATAAAAATAACTATGAGTAAAGGCGTATTACTTGTAAATTTGGGTTCTCCCGATAGCACGGACCCAAAAGACGTAAAAAAATACCTAGGAGAATTTTTGATGGATGAACGGGTCATCGATGTACCCCTGCTAGCCAGAACACTTTTGGTTAAAGGTATTATTCTAAATACCCGTCCCAAAAAATCTGCTGAGGCCTATCAAAAAATCTGGTGGGATGAAGGTTCCCCGCTGATTGTGCTCTCCGAACGATTACGAAAAAATATAGACAGCATGACTTCTGTACCTATTGTACTTGCAATGCGGTATGGCTCTCCTAATATTTTATCTGGATTACAAGAATTACATGGCGAAGGCGTCAATGAAGTTTTGATTGTTCCATTGTACCCACAGTACGCTATGGCCACTACGGAGACTATTTTGGTCCTGGCAGAAGAATTGCGACAACAACATTTTCCGCAGATGCAGTTCACTTCGGTACCTGCATTCTATAACCACCCAGATTATGTCAATGTATTATCCAGAAGTATTGGTGAAAAATTAGAAGGCCTAGATTACGAACATTTATTATTCAGTTACCATGGGGTTCCCGAACGTCATATCCGTAAAAGCGATATAACTAAATCCCATTGTAAAATAGACGGTTCGTGCTGTAAAACAGCATCAGAAGCGCATCAGTTTTGCTACCGCCATCAATGTTATGAGACGACACGCCTTGTTGCAAAAACATTACAACTCAAAGAAGGCACTTTTAGCACTTCCTTTCAATCTCGATTAGGTTTTGACCCGTGGTTACAACCCTATACTGATCGTACTATCGAACGAATGGGCAAAGAAGGAACTAAAAAAATGGTCATTGTTACCCCAGCATTTGTCTCCGACTGTTTAGAAACTTTAGAAGAAATAGCCATGGAAGGCGAAGAAATCTTTCATGAAGTTGGGGGTAAGGAGTTTACTGTAATCCCATGCCTTAATGATCGCGAAGATTGGAGCAAAGTACTCGCGCGTTGGATCGACGAATGGGCTGAGGTTCCCGCAACCACATAAAAAAAGCATATGGCAAAAGTTTCCGCTGATGCGCTAGGAAATGATCCTATCGGTTCTTTATTAGTCAAGCAGGCAGTACCCGCCTCGATAGGCATTCTTGTAATGTCGCTGAACATCTTAGTAGACACTATTTTTGTTGGGAATTGGATTGGATCAGATGCTATAGCTGCTATTAATGTCGTGCTCCCCGTTTCTTTTTTTATTGCTGCATTAGGCATGGCTATTGGGATCGGCGGTTCTTCTATTATTTCGCGAGCCTTGGGAGCAGGACAAAAACCTAAAGCACTACAGACTTTTGGCAATCAAATTACATTGACTATTATATTGACCACAACGCTCGTTGTTTTTGGTCTACTTTATGTCAATCAAATTATTCCTGCTTTTGGGGGTAAAGGCAGCATTTTTGAACCTGCAAAAATCTATTATCAAATTATACTCTATGGGGTACCATTTTTGGCGCTAAGTATGATGGGAAATACGGTAATTAGAGCAGAAGGAAAACCCAAATTTGCTATGGTTGCAATGATTATCCCTAGCATCTCTAATCTATTAATGGATTATATTTTTATCAACCTACTAGATTGGGGCATGACAGGTGCTGGATGGGCTACTTCTATTTCATATGTCCTTTGTTTTAGTTATATCTTCTGGTTTTTCCTATCTAAAAATTCTGAACTCAAAATAAGATTCTCTAACTTTCTATTAAAAGCATCTATTATAACAGAAATTGGTGCGCTAGGTTTTGTGACACTTGCGCGACAAGCTATTGTAAGTGTTACTTATCTATTAGTTAATAATATTCTATTTAATTTAGAAGGAGAAGATGCAATTACCGTCTACGCCATTATTTCAAGGATGCTCATGTTTGCTTTATTTCCTGCTTATGGTGTTACTCAAGGATTTTTGCCTATTGCAGGCTATAATTACGGTGCAAAAAAGCCAAAGCGCGTACGTCAATCAATCAATACCGCAATAAAATACGCAACAGGCTTAGCCATTTTTGTATTCTTACTGATCATGTTGTTCCCAGAGGCAATTGCCAGTGTTTTTACTAAAAACACTGCTGTTTTGAACGCTACACCGACAGCAATTAGATGGGTATTTGCTGCCACACCAATTATTGCCTGGCAACTTATCGGTGCTGCCTACTTTCAAGCAATTGGTAAAGCAATCCCGGCATTATTACTCACCCTATTACGACAAGGATTATTTTTTATTCCTTTAGTATTTATATTACCTAACTATTATGGTGCTATGGGCGTTTGGATAGCATTCCCCATAGCAGATGTACTAGCAACAATTGTTACCGCTGGGTTTTTGAATCGAGAGATCCGGAAAAAATTGATTGTTTGATCATTATTAAAAATATCTTTTAACTTCCATTAATCAAAAAACTTTTGATTTCGTTTTTCTACTTTTTCACTTCGTACTCCTAAGCTCGTACTTTTCACTTCAAAAATCCGATTTCTAATTTCGTTTTTCTACTTTTGCCCTAAGTAATCAAAAACATGATCGAATACTACAACTATATAAAATCACTGCACTTGATCTTTGTAATCACATGGTTTGCAGGTTTATTTTATATCCCTAGGTTGTTTGTCTATCATATTGAAGCTGCACAAAAACAAAAGCCTGAAAAAACAATATTGGTCAAACAACTCAAAATTATGACTAAGCGCCTGTGGTTTATTATCACTTGGCCTTCGCTCATTTTGGCTAGTATTTTTGCCTACTGGATGCTCTATCTCATGCCTGCATGGTTAGAACAGGATTGGATGTTGGTCAAATTAGGTTTTGTGATATTATTATATGCATATCATTTTAAATGCCACCAGATCTATAAACAACTACAAAATGATGTCATCAAATGGAGTTCTAATCAAATGCGCATCTGGAATGAGGGGTCTACTATTATTTTATTTTCTGTAATTTTTTTAGTGATTGTTCGAGATGCCGTTAATTGGATTTTTGGCGTGGTTGGTATTGTTGGGCTTGCTGTATTGCTAATGTTGGGGATTCGATTGTATAAAAGAATCCGAGAAAAATAAATTTATTTTTAAACTAGCCTTCATCTTTAACTATAGTGGTACAAAACTTGTGAGATTTCCTATCTTTACTAAGAAGCGATTTATAATCTATGAAGCTATTCCAACTTTCTTTACGTACTAGGATATTTCTATCGATGATTTTATTGGTACTTGTGGCTTCAATTCTGATTGCTGGAGTTACCATCTATCAGTACAAAAATGACAATGAAGGCTATCATAAAAGACGTCTAGAACGCAAGGAAGAGGCGATTAAACAAAATATCAATTTCGTTCTCAAAAGCACGACCTATCCTGTAACTACAGAAAACTTACCGCTAATCTTTAAAGAGCGTAACAAAATCTATGAACTCTCTCAAGTACATAATCTAGCATTGAATATTTATGACTTGAATGGTCGTTTATTAATAAAATCCAAAAGTTCCTTACTCAAAGATAGTACGGACCAACCCATCAATCCGAACATTATTGAAAAACTCAATGTACAGGCCCAAAAACGATATTTAAAAAAGTTTGAACAAGATGAAGAGAAGTTTCTGTCGTCTTACAGCTATATCACTGATAATAAATTCAAACCCTTAGCAATTCTCAACCTGCCCTATCTAGAAGATGATAATTTTAGCACCAGAGAGCTTTGGCAGTATTTGAAAAAATTAATGGAGATCTATATTTTTATGCTCTTAATAGCTATAGCCATGGCTTTTTTACTATCCAGATATATTACACGATCACTAAAAACTATTTCTGACAAAATTGATCAAACCCGCTTGAATAAAAAGAACACACGAATCAAAATAAACGACGCCAGTAAAGAAATCTATACACTAGTCAACGCCTATAATAGTATGGTTGATGAGTTAGAAGAAAGTGCTGTAAAACTTGCCGCTAATGAACGAGAAACTGCCTGGCGAGAAATGGCAAAACAAGTCGCTCATGAAATCAAAAACCCTTTGACACCTATGCGTCTTACCGTTCAGAATTTTCAACGGAAATTCGATCCTAAGGCCCCTACTATCCATCAAAAACTACAAGAATATAGCGACACATTGATCCAGCAAATTGACACCATGAGTTCGATCGCATCTGCATTCTCAAATTTTGCTAAGATGCCTGCACAACAGAACGAAACATTAGATGTTGTCAAAGTTGTAGGCCTGGCTTTGGACATTTTTAATGAAGATTATATCATTTATGAACCAGAAGAAGCCGAAATTATAGCAAAAATGGATCGCACACAATTGATCCGTGTGGTTACCAATTTGGTCAAAAATGGTATTCAGGCCATCCCAGAAGATCGCACTCCAAAAATCAAAGTCAATGTACTAACGGAAGCACAGAATGTGGTGATTGCGATTACGGATAATGGTATTGGTGTAAGCGAAGAAAACAAATATAAAGTGTTTGAACCTAAATTTACGACCAAATCTAGTGGTATGGGACTTGGGCTCGCAATGGTTAAAAACATTGTAGAAACCTATGATGGCAGCATTACTTTTACTTCTATAAAAGACATCAAAACCACTTTTACTGTAAAAATACCAAAAGAACTAATTACATAAAACTACAACTCAACTCATAAAACACCTAGCAACATGAATTACGAAAACCTCCTTATAACTACGCAGGATAATATCAGCACCATTACAATTAATCGCCCAAAAAAGTTAAATGCCCTGAATAAAGCAACCATTCAGGAATTGCACCATGCTTTTGATAGCTGTAACAATGATTCAGAAACACGCGTCATTTTGCTAATCGGATCAGGGGACAAGGCCTTTGTTGCGGGGGCAGATATCAAAGAATTTGCCGATTTTTCCGAAACTGAAGGGCAATTACTCGCTAAAAAAGGACAAGAATTACTCTTTGACTTCGTAGCAAATTTGGAAACACCCGTACTCGCACTTATCAATGGTTTTGCTCTAGGAGGAGGGTTAGAATTAGCAATGGCTGCACATTTTAGAATTGCCAGTGACAATGCCAAAATGGGATTGCCAGAAGTTTCTCTTGGTGTAATACCAGGTTATGGAGGCACACAACGATTACCACAATTGGTAGGCAAGGGGCGTGCTATGGAAATGATTATGACCGCAGGAATGATTGATGCAAATCAAGCACTAACCTATGGTTTGGTCAATTATGTCGTTAAGCAAAACGAATTAGTTGTTTTTGCCAAAGTTTTAGCTGCGAAAATCATGAAAAATTCTCCTAATGCGATCAGCCAAGCTATTGCTGCAATCAATGCGGGATTTGAGGATGGAATAAATGGTTTTGAAACAGAAATAACTGCTTTTGGCAATTGTTTTGGCACCGATGATTTTATAGAAGGCACCACCGCATTTTTAGAAAAGCGAAAAGCTAATTTTTAGCCACATAAAACGCCAATCTTAACTATCTTATAACTGCTACAGGTTCTTTATAGAAATTCATTTGATCAATATATTCCCAAACCTCTGGAGTAAGTAGGGGACGTATATTTTTATTTTGCGCAATGGATTTTCTAATATAAGTTGAAGAAATCTCCATAATCGGCGCATTAATTTTATGAATTTTGGGATGAGCAACGAAATGGGCATCCATTTCTCCAGCTGCAATCCTGGGATACACATAAATATGATGATTTTCTAATATCACTTCATAGTTTTTCCACTTATGTAGGCTCTTAAGATTATCTTCTCCCATAATCAAACAGAACTCATATTGTGACAAGTATTCTTGATGTAAATGTGCTAATGTATGTACGGTATAATTAGGCTGTGGTAATTTGAATTCTATATCACTAGGTTTGATTTTTGGATAGTCTTTTGTAGCCTGATACACCATTTCGTAACGGTGATGATTATCCAATAAAGAACTTTTTTTCTTATGCGGATTGTGAGGTGTTACAACCATCCAAATCTCATCGAGATCTGAATTTTCTGCTAAGTGATTAGCAATGGCTAAATGGCCAATATGAATGGGGTTAAAAGTACCGAAATATAATCCTAT
>CAZYRG010000146.1:0-2113 GCA_964650425.1 uncultured Flavobacteriaceae bacterium | reverse complement strand
ACGTCAAACAACATTCATTATATGATAATTAACAGTGTTTTTTGGTGCAAAAAAGCACTACAGCAAATATTTCTTAACCAATTGATACGCCTCAGTTTTAGCCATATCCAAATCTTCATTGACAATAATCGCATCAAATTGCGGTGCTGTTGCCATTTCTGTAGAAGCCTTTGCAACTCGCATATTAATTTTATCTTCGGACTCTGTTTGACGTTTTTTGAGTCGAATCTTGAGTTCCTCAATGCTCGGTGGCTTAATAAACACGGCAAGCGTTCTATCTGGATATGCTCTTTTGATATCCAACCCACCAACAACATCAATATCAAATATCACGTGTTTTCCTGTGTCCCAAATGCGTTGCACTTCAGTTTTGAGCGTTCCATAAAAATTATCTCGATACACCTCTTCCCACTCCAGAAATTCTTCCTTTTTTATTTTGTCTTTAAATTCTCTGAGAGATAGATAATAATAATCCTTTCCCTCAACCTCTTGACCTCTTGGAGCTCGAGATGTCGCAGATATAGAAAATCCTAATCCTAATTCTTTCTGCTCCAATAAATATCGAATAATCGTTGTTTTCCCACTCCCTGATGGCGCCGAAAAAACGATCAATTTGCCTTGCTGCATTACAAAACGTTTAATAATTGTTCTTTGATTTTTTCCAGTTCATCTTTCATCTGCACAACGAGTTGTTGCATTGGAGCATAATTAGATTTGCTACCAATAGTATTGATCTCGCGGCCAATTTCTTGAGAAATAAATCCTAATTTTTTTCCATTAGAAGTCTCAGAATCTAGGTTTTCCCTGAAATATTTTAGGTGATTTGCCAATCGTACCTTTTCTTCGGTAATATCAAATTTTTCGAGGTAGTAAATAAGTTCTTGTTCAAAACGATTCTCATCCACCTCTTCTTTGAGATCATTAACGGCTTTACGTAGTCGTTCTCGAACTACTTCCATACGCTCGGGGTCGATCGTTATAATCTCTTCCAAAATACGCTCAATGGTCTCGACACGTTGCTGAAAATCCTTTTCCAAAACAGCTCCTTCTGTATTTCTAAAATCCAATAATGCCTTAATGGCCTCATCTAAGCTTTTGGTAATCTCTTTATACTCGTCCTCGTCGACCTCTTCTCGCACTGTTTTCAAAGCATCTGGCATCCGAATAGCCATTTTTAAAAGCTCCGTCGGACTGCAATCGGTTACTGTCTTGAGTTGTTCCATATAGGATTTAACAATCGGCACATTCACATCTGACTTTGTTGCTTCTCCATTGACTTCTACATACAAACTAAAATCTACTTTGCCTCTCACAGCAGCTTTTCCGATTCTATTTCGCAGCTGTAGTTCTTTTTCTCGATACTGAGAAGGGATTCTAGCATTGAGATCTAGATTCTTACTGTTTAGCGATTTAAGTTCAATAGTAATTTTTTTGTTTGGAAGCTGTACCACAGACTTTCCAAAACCGGTCATGGATTGAATCATATATAAATACCTATAAAAGAAGGGCGAAGATACATAAAAGAACTGCTTTTTTAACAATAAAACAACAAAATGCTATGCATGCACAGCATTAAGATTATGTATCTTAGTTGCTGCTAAGAGTATTCAATAAAAAAATAGCAATCATGTTTCTAAAAAAATTTGAAATCCGTTGGAGTGATTTGGATCCTAATCGCCATTTGGCCAATTCTGCGTATATCAATTTTATGAGTGCTACGCGTATGGATTATTTGATTCAAAAAGGTTTTGATCAGCGTGCTATGGCTAAATATAAAATTGGGCCAATCATATTCAAAGAACAAATTCATTACTATCAGGAGGCTTTTCAAGGAAAACCCATCTATGTTAGTCTAGAGATTGCTGGTATGAGTGAGAATGGCGCTTTTTTTAACTTTATTCATAATTTTTATGATCACAAAGGTGCGCATTTGGCACAAGGCGAAATGATGGGCGCATGGATGAATCTGGAAATCCGAAAAACTACTGCCCTACCTGATGAATTCCTTCATGTTATTAAGGATTTACATAAAACGGAGAATTTTAAAGTAATGACAAAGGAAGATACGCGTACCCCAGGAAAAGTACCGGTTGCGATTGAGCTGCCTTTGTAA
>CAZYRG010000145.1:0-8357 GCA_964650425.1 uncultured Flavobacteriaceae bacterium | reverse complement strand
GTAGTTTCATTGGTGAAATCAGTATTTGGAGATACGTGGCCCCATTCATAAGGAGCCGACTTTTCTTCTCGGACTTCTTGTCCATTAATAAATAATTTTAGTGAAATAGCGTCACCATCAATGTCTTCGGCATCTGCCAAGACATATAATCTTTCATAACCTTCTGATACTTCATAAGCTTTAGGTTCTGTAAAACTAACGGTGGGAATCTGATTCTCTGCTTGACCTTCCCATTCGATTACAGGGTTTTCTGGAATGTTGTCCATTCCAATAGGATCTGTTCCATTAATCGATTCTTGTGCATCAGAGATGCCATCTCCATCGGTATCTAATTTTGGTAAGCTAATGTTTGATGACCATGTGATATTAGAGGAAAAATCTGGATTACCACCTGCGACCATTTTTAGATAAATATCATTGCCAACAATGGCGTAGCTTGTTGCGTTTTCATTTCTGACGTCGTTGAGGGAGTTTACTTTTTTGGCGTTTGATACCGATAGCCCCGGGAGTCTCCCAAATTCTTTTATGCGAAACAGGACTTCATCTCCATTGGTATACACATCTCGCATCCGTAATGCTACTTTTTTTTCGGTACCCAAACTTTCAAATTGTAAGGTATAAAGGAAACCATCATTGACCATTACTGGAAAGTGAATGAATGTTCCATAAAAACCACGGATATAATATTGTCCCACTTTAGGAGTACCATTTTTGGTTCTTACAATCGTCATTTTTGGATCTCCTGCGGCATCAATCATCATATAGGCAAATCTTCTGTCTGTTCTGTATAGATTATTCCAATTTGCATAGCGTACTTCAGATCCATCGCGACATAACGGGTGATTCGTGATGATAGAGGTATTTGCTTTTCCTCCAAATGAACCATCCATATCCCAGTGCACGTAACTCCAGAACCTAGGATGGGCCTTATCATTTGCACCAATGTCTCCTTTTGGCGTTACCGCATAGTTTGGAAATGACATTCGTACGGGTGCGTCCGGTGCCATGGTCATACCAGAAATTCTGTAATTTACATGTTTTTGCGCGCCGCCGGTATTTTGTACATAGTTAGCATTTCCAGCATTCCATCCCACCAAATGACAATTTTTCATGGTGAGCGAGCCATCATATCCTCTGTTGAGCATGCGTTCTCCGTTAAAAACATTTTCTCCAGAATTGGCAATAAAAACCGAGTTTTCTATAGTTGGGTAGCTCGCATACATTAATGATGTTTTATTGTCAGCATAGATATTGTCTCTAAAAATGACCCCTTCTGTATATTGTCTTCCTTGCCCAATACCGCCGTAATTAGCCAGGTCATTTGCATAAAATAAATGCTTGTCTATATATCTTTTATCTGTTCGGAGCCATCCAAGATTTCTTGAAATGCTATGGGTTGCAGTTAATTGATCAAAGATGTCAAACCCACTTTTGCAGCTGTGAGAAACATTACCGCTGAAGCCTCCTAACTTTTCTTTATGTGGTTCTAGATTTTGGAACCTTGCTATGGTAGAAGATTCCTGCATAGGCTTTTTAGGCATTGCGAACCAAAATCCTGTTCCTTCGGTACCGGCAGCCACATTGTTTTCAAAAATATTATTTGGATTGGTGATCCAAAACTGTGAAGGTGTTCTATTCTGTACTTCATTAAATTGATTGTCAGATAATGTAAGTTGTTCTCCTTCTTTTGGCCTCCTAGATACTGCAACAACATTTCCTTTGATAACATTAAAACGCTCACTACCATCTTCTAAAAATATTCCATGGCCAATATGGTCATAGGCAAAATTGTTTTCCACGAGGGTAGATTCTGTACCATGTATAGTAATGGCCCTATTATATGAAGTATGAATACTGGAGTTTTTGATATATTGACCAGCGCCTTTTTCTTGAAGTAGATGCCAGTGAAACGGATACCTGCCTAATATAGATTTTTGTCCCATACGGAATAACTCGATATTATCCACATGTGCTTTACCTCCGGAGTGAATCATCACGTGTCCTCCAAATTGATTGCCGGTAGAGCTATTGTCTCCTTGGATCTTAATGCTTTTACTAAGTAAGCCAACCTCGGCACCCATATCGGCTTCCCATGTTTTACCATCTTTGGCTCTTGTATAGGTTTTTTTTGCTCCGATATGCGGAAATTGCAAATTGCTATTAAGGGTAAAAGTCCTTTGATCACCGCTAACCGCAGTAATGGTTCTCTTTTCAGCTTCGTTCCAGTTAAGTCTAGACGATACAATAAGAATTTCGTCACCGACAGACCAGCCATTAGTATTCTCAGCTACTGTAATTTTATTTTGGTTAGCACCCGCATTTGAACTCAGCCGTGTCCATGATTTTTTGGAATTCCCGTGCAATTCTAATGTAGAATTATTCGCAACTACGATTGCTTTTGAGTTAATTGAGGTACCTGGGATTTTGGTGTTTTTATTGCTTCCTTTTAGCGTAATGACTCCTTTGTTCGTATAAGGGGTGTTTTCTGTTCCCCATTCAAAGTAGGCATCTGCATTTCTTGTCAATATATATTCTGCTGATATAGAAATATCTTTTGATAAATCAACAATCAATTTTCCTTCTACTACGATTGATTTTACATTAATGTCTTGATCGATAACGATTACAGAGTTTGAAGGTATTAACACATCATCTCCTGATCCTGGTTTTGTGCTTTCCCAGCTAGAAGTGGCAGACCATTTTTTTAGTCCTGCGATATTAGTTCCGACCGGAATTGTAACAGTGCTTCCAGTATGCGCTACAGATCTCACGGTTGCCAGAAAATTCACAGGTGTAGCACAGGCCGCCAACGCGGTTATTTTGGAAGAAGTATTAGGATTGTTTGATGGAGTAGGCGCAGTTATCCTGTTTTGCACTACAAAATAAAGTACAAACAAAAGAGGGAGAATAATAAGTGGCTTTAAAAGAATACTTAAACTTTCAGAATAGTGCTGCGACTTCAAAAGATCGTGTCTCATGATACGAGAAATAAGTTGGTTAAAACTAGTATAGCGTATCAACGAGTATTTGGTGTTTTATATTGTTGAGAATAACTACTTTTCGCCATATAACTTAATTATATCGGCATCTGTAGGTTTTTCATAAAAAAAATACCCTTCATTTATTAGAATGAAGGGTATATCTATGTAATTATTTAAACAAAAATAGTTACTGCTTGTCAACAATAAAATTAATAGTTTTAATGCCTAAATCTGATGTGATAGTTGCTATATATAATCCAGAAATCAAATTGAGATTGTTAATCTGAACATTTTTATCACTTGTTTTTATGCTGCGAACTAGTGCGCCATTAACATTGTATATATTGACTTGAGCATTAGTAGCTGATGTTCTTGTAATAGTAATTGCTTCTGATGCAGGGTTTGGATAGATGGAAATATTAGCGTTTTCAATTTCTGTTACGATGCTACTTTTCAGCCCACCGACTCTAGTAAGTTTCCACTCTGATCCTTTGTCTGCGGTATTAGAATATTCGATACGATTACTATTTTCGTTATATCTTAGGTATTTTCTGTCTTTCACACGGTTTTCGAATCTGTAGTTTCCGTTACTTAGTTTTATAGCTTTCCATTGAAATCCATCTTTTGTGTTTGTTGGTCCTGTAGTTGACCATTTTACGACACCTTTTGGATCTGTGTCTAGAAGACCTCTGCCATTAAACCTACTATCAATATTATAGAAACCTCCAGAGGTAGGATGAAGTCCCCATTGCTGATCAGGATTGTTATTTGATCCATTTAACTTAATTGCACCGTTACCATCGGCGTCCAAATACCTGTTGTTAGAAGCATTTTGAAAACGATACGTTCCTTGAGATAGATTTGTACTCCCTGAGCTACCCCCGCCGCTATTTGTAACATCAACATTAATTTTGGCTGTATTATCCAAACGTTGACTCCATCCACCACCATTTGTAGTGATAAAAGTCTGGAACTGATACTTATTGTTCGCTATCGGAGTATTTGATGGTATTTTGAAATTGAAGTTCAATGTTCCTGAACCTGCTGATACATCTTTCTTTTGTTGTGCATACCCCGTCCATGGACTCTCATCTAACTGAAATACGACGATTACGTCTCTATTGGTAGAAGCTTTGTAATCGACCGAGACAGAAACGTTTTCTCCTTGTTTTACGCTGCTAGGTGCACTTACTTTGGTGATCTCATTTTTTGAAGAAGTTGGTGGATTTCCACCTCCATTGCAGCTTGACTCCTTGAGGGATAACGATTGTCCGTTTTGGTTTCTACTTAATACAATACGATCAATAATATGTGATTTTGATCGTCCAGATATCTGCATTGTATACGTACCAGGATCATCAAATCTTACTTTGATTTTATGCGGTTCAAAATCAAAAGTACTGGTAGACCATGTCCAGCCCGTACTTCCAGTCAGATATGCTTTGAACCAACCGTTGGATCCAGCACCTTCAGGATTAGGTGTTTTTCCAGAGCCTTTTGGATATACTCTAGAACTACCTTTTGTTGCAAAAAAGTCATCAGCATCAGGAAATTTGATCCACGTATCATTGTGTTCTGTAAAATTATTTCCTTGTCCAATTCTATTTCGCCACTGGAAATCATAAGTTCCAGTAGTTTTAATTTCAAATTTAACGGTAATTAATCCATTACCGGGCTTCGAAAAATTATCACTACCAGTCCATATTAAATAACTTCCCCCCGAAGCACCATTAATTGAAGATTGTTTTTTCCAAGCGCTCGGTACAGACAAACTTTCTGCTTCAATGACAAGTAGTCCGTTGTCTTCTTTAAAGTTGGTACTGCATTGAGCTTGTATTTTTGCAGTAGAAATAATAGTTAGTAAGAAACCGAAAATACAAATCGCGTTTCGGTGTGAAAAATAAATAGTTTTCATGTTTAAATATATAGTTAGTGTTTATTGAATTTGCTTGTGTTTGTAGTAGGTAGAAATGATTTGTTTGTATAAGAAAAAGTTAACTAATAATTGATTAATGGCTGTATATCCCAAGACAGTTGGTGGCTTAAAGCTAGATAGATTGATTTCATAGTATGGATGCTTTTTAGAAAAGCACAAAAAAAATGTGATGCGTTGGTTTAATTTTTGTTAAAATTAACTAAATATTTTATTTATTTAGTCATTGTGGAGAAAATATTATATCTTTTTTAATTCAGTTAATGCTATTAAAAAAAAAATGAAAAGCGACCTTCCACCAAAGGCTTAGTATAATAAAACTGCGATATTACTGTTGATATTATGGTCTAAAGAAGCTAGGCATATTCTTGAATAAATGGTAATATTGCATACATGTCAACAAATCAAATCAAAGGAGGCGTAGCGTTATCCTATGTAATTATTTTTTTAACCAACGGTATTGGGTTGGTTCTTACCCCTTTTATCATCCGTTCTCTTGGTACTTCGGAATATGGTTTGTATACCATGATAGGTGCACTCATAGGATATATGACAGTCTTAGATTTTGGACTTAATAGTACGATTATACGTTTTGTTGCTAAGTATCAGGCCGAAAAAGATGCTAAAGGGCAAGAGAATTTTTTGGCACATAGTTTTATCATGTATGGTGTATTATCCGTTTTAGTGATTCTCATCGGTTTGGGGATTTACTTTAATCTAGAAGAGATCTATGGCGAGACACTTACGGATGATGAAATGTATAAAGCCAAAACCATGTTTATGGTTTTGATATTTAATCTTGCCGTATCACTTCCTGGAGGGGCTTTTAGCGGAATTTGTAGTGGTTATGAAGAGTTTATACTTCCTAAGATTATTAATATAAGCCGTTATTTACTAAGAAGTGCACTGGTAGTTGGTCTCTTATTAATGGGAGGAGATTCTATTGGACTCGTTGTGTTGGATACTATAATGAATTTGTTGTTCATAGCAGCAAACGCAGTTATTGTCTTTAAGAAACTTAAAGTAAAGATTCATCTTTATCACTTTGAAAAATCGATGATTAAATTAATGTTAGGATATTCTATTTGGGTATTTGTTTTTGCATTAGTAAATCAAATGCGTTGGCAATCAGGGCAATTGGTGTTAGGGCTAAATTATACTACTAATATCATAGCAGTATATGCAGTTGGTATCACCTTAGGGAATTACTACGGTGCTTTTTCATCGGCGATAGACTCCGTTTTGTTACCAAGAGCGATGCAAATGGTTGCTGCCAAAGCATCGTCATTGGAGCTAACCAAAATGTTTATCAAAATATCTCGATTGACCTTATTTGTACTGCTGTTTATTCTAGGAGGTTTTGTAATTGTCGGAAAAGATTTTATTTATTTTTGGGTAGGTGATGATTTTAAGGAAGCCTATTTATATGTAATACTTATGATGCTAGGACTCATACTCTTTTTGAGTCAAAGCTTTGCAGTAAACATATTAAAAGCTAGAAATAAATTATCATTTAGAGGGATCGTAATTTTGGTAGTTACTATTCTCGGAGCAGCATTAGGTTATTATCTTTCGTTAGAATATGGAGGATTGGGAATGATTATAGGCACCGTAGTATTCATGCTTGTTGATAGGCTAATCATGACGCTTTATTTTCATAATAAAATTCATTTAAACATGTTGTACTATTATAAGAATGTTGGAATTTTATTTGTCAATTCTGCAGCAGCAATATTTCTAGGATATTATATAGCGACATATTTACCAAGTCATTCAATACCCTATGCGCTGAGTAAAGCCATAATTTTTTCTGCAATATATGTTATTGCTATGATTTTTATATTAAATGAAGATGAGAAAAGATTACTTTTCAATATGCTGAACTTTGTTAAAAGGAAAATTGGTTTTGGAAAATGAGTAATATTTTTTTATGTCATATATTTACACCCCATTAAAAGCAGTATTATGTTAAAGTTAAATGCTATTACATCTAGTAATGATGGTAAGCGAATTGTTTATGATTACCAATTTAATGGTATTATCTCTAAGTACTTGAGCGAAGATGATCGTTTTTTTGTGGAATATAATTACGATGTCAGCGAAGTCCCAGATTCGATTAAAATCATTCCATTTTTGGCGAATATGCTTCCCATTGTTTGGTTTTCTGGAGATGAGCTAGAGGTAGATAAGGTGGATCATGCATTTTATGAAGCGATGGATGCGATAAAATCTGGTTTCAAAAAGTTATATCCAGATACTGATTTATCCAAAGGGCGTATTACATACAACGAACTTGTTACAAATACCTATGAGACACCCTTATATGGAATGTTATTTAGTGGAGGAGCGGATGCCTACGCAACTTATTTTAGGCATCATGAAAAACCAGTGGATCTCATTACAGTTTGGGGGGCGGATATTGCTCTAGATGATACCGAACAATGGGAATTGTTGGTTTCTTTGAACGAAGAAGAAAAAATTCTTAAAAAAAATAAAAAGGTCTATATCAAGAGTAATTTAAGAACCTTTTACACAAATGATATCCAATATATAGCTCCATTATCAGGATGGTGGAATGATGTGCAATATGGCATGGCTCTCAATTGTGTTGTAGCACCAATTTCGCATTTACGAGGGTATGGTACGTTATATATTGCCAGTAGTTTTACTGATGATGCAAATATTTCTCGTGGTTCTGCTCCTGAGATAGATGAAAGTATAAAGTGGGGTAATACGGGAATTATACATGATGCAGGGGAGTTGAAGCGACAGGAGAAATTAGGTATAATTGTCAATACCGCAAAACAATATGAAGAATCAGATCTTAAGTTAAGAGTTTGTCATTCTATTCTTAATGCCTCGATTGAGAACTCGGTTAATTGTTCGCTTTGTGAAAAGTGTTATAGAACAATTACGAATATTATATTAGAAGATGCCGATCCAAATGATTTTGGTTTTGAAGTGACGCAACATGTTTATCAGAATATACTGAAGTTGTTTGAAGGTGGTTTCAAAACAAAACAATTTGCTTATTTCTGGGGAGAAATATCAGATAAAATTAGTAAAAATGAACCTTTTCATGTGTTCTCTAATCGTGAAGAAGAACGCCAAGAGCTGGGGAAAATTAGAGCGCTTGTGCAGAAAAACCTTGCCAAAGGGATTGTCCCAGATTCTAAACTAGATAAATTAAAAAAAGCTTTTAGATTTCACTTTCCAAAACTTTGGGCCATATATATGGATTATAGAGTGAAACAAGTTCTAAAGTCGAAGAATACAATCCGATAACGTACTTTTAAAAAGGTGTTTTGGTTGTAGTCACAATTAATACCAATATACTGGACTAAAGAAATAAAGTTTGAATCTCAATCCCAGATGTTATTGGGATAAAAGCTATTTATGATGAATGTATCTTAAGCTATAAAGAAGTTATTCTTAAGTTTAAA
>CAZYRG010000144.1:2110-8383 GCA_964650425.1 uncultured Flavobacteriaceae bacterium | reverse complement strand
TATTGCATCTTCAAGCTTCATAACGAAGTTCTAATGCATAAAACGGGTTAAAATCGTTGTTTATGACGTATGCAAAAAACCATCATTCTATAACCTCCTAAAAAAAGAAAAACCTACCCAGAATCAAGTTCTAGATAGGTTTTTGAATCAAATTATCTCAACCCAAAGGGTTTCATAATTATTACTTCACAATTTGGATAGTCTTCATGGGTTGACTAGGATCCTTAAGATCCAAGGTTCTCACCAAATAAACTCCAGAAGCAAACTGACTAAAATCAATAGTATTGGTACCTGAATTTAATTGCTTACGTATTTTTAAAGAACCTAGCATATCATATACTTCTACTTGAATATCAGAAGTAATTCCTGAAATAGATAAGATATCTTTTACTGGGTTAGGATAAAACTTCAATTGATTCAATACTTCACTTTCCTTGGCAGCTGGCCCAGAACCTACAATTTCAAATATCCAGTGTTGGTTTTGATTGCTATTAGAACTTTCCCATAAATAGGCGGATTGACCATTGGCTCCTCCATTATTACCGTCTATGGAGAACCTACTTGCATTACGTTTTTCGAGACGGTAGATATTGCCACTGATCTTTACTTTTCGCCACTGCTGATTTTGGTTGTTATTTTCACAATTCCAAAGCTTTACATTTTGAGCATTAGCACCACCAATGCCACCACCCATACAGTAATTCGTATTTCGCTTTTGGTACGAGTAATATCCATTACCGCGATCAATTTCAATCCATTGTTGATTGACATTGTTAGGATTAGCCTGCCATAGTTTTATATCCTGATTAGGCGCACCTCCATTACCGCCATCCAAAGCAAAATTAGAAGTGTTGCGTTTACGAATATGTACTATAGCATTTCCATTGCTAGAACTACCACCATTATCACAAGATCCATTTGATGTTCCATAGATATAATCAATAAATGTATGTCTATTAGCAGCGACATCAGGCGGAAAATCAAGACGTATCGCCGTAACTGTTTTTCCCATCCAAGTATTGAATCCACTTATATCAAATATAAGTTCTTCATAAACATTGATTGCTTTTGGAGTTACGGTCACAGAACGTGCTTGCGCAAATCCTGGTTGATCGGTTGTAGCCCAAAACAATTGAAATACGCCTCTAGCTTCTGACTTCGCTCTCACTCGGAATATTGGCGCTTGACTACCTTGAAAACTTAAATCATTTTTGACAATGAATGGATCATTAGATTTGTCAGCTCGCAATAACCAATACGTAGCACTTGTGGTGTTATGCGCTGCAATGTTTTGTCTAGTAAACCCTTCATCTGTTCTGTTAAAATCAAACTTAAGCTCGGATACCACACAACCTGTTGCAGGAGGTGTTGGGGTTGGTGTAGGCGGTGGAGCTACTGCTCCTACAGTAATGGTCTTTGTTATAGTAATGGGATTGCCAGATGTAGGCGTTGCAATTGCCTTTAGAACATAGGTTCCTGCTACAAGATTTTGCAAAGCAGCATCATTAGCTCCCCATTCATAGGGTGTTATATTTTCTTGGCGTACAAAGGCATCATTCATATAGAGCCTTATGTTAGCTACACTTCCTGTATCAACACTAACGTCGACGCTTAAATTTGCTCCCACATTAAACTGTGTATTACTAGGGCTTTGGAAACTAATAGCAGTAGTTACTGGTGGCGGTGCTACCGCCCCTACTGTAATCGTTTTTGTTACCGTTGCAGTTTTGCCACCATTGTCTGTGGCTACCGCTCTTAACACATACGTTCCTGATGTCAGATTTAATAAGGCCGTATCATTAGCACCAGGATTTGCAGCACCCCATTCGTAAGGGGCTCCATTTTCTTGTCGCACCAATGCATCATTCAAAAACAATCGAACATTAGCGATCGAACCATCTGTGTCAGCAGCATTAACTTCTACATTCAGGTCATCTCCAACATTAAATTGGTTATTGCTAGGACTTTTGAAACTAACTGATGGTGGCGTATTGTTTCCTACAGGAGGCGGGTTTGTAGTCGTCCCTGGTCTGAAATCATTGCTTCTACAAGGCAAGTTTGGTGCATTAAAAGATCCGTTATTACTCCATGATATATTCACCGCTATTCTATCATCACCATCTCTAGATTTGAACATAACATACACATCATTTTGATCAATAAAGTATGCCGTTTCTTTAGAAGCTTCTATTTGTGCTTTTGAATTTAATTTCTTACCACTGACTTTTATACCACCTAGTTTTGCAAACCCTTTGAAACAAGCTAATCCTAAATCTCCATCACTCCCTCTATACCATATCGCATTTATAGTCTTTGAGTTAGGAGCTCTATCGAAATAATAGTTATAGGTAAACCCTTCATTAACAATCATAGGAATCTTAATGGTCGATGTAGCTGCTGCATTATACAAACAGGCATTTGGTGTGCCTGGTTTGGTACGTTGCACCGCTATATTTGCTCCAGTACCTTGTACTCTATTAAGCCATAATCCAGCAAAGAAATAGTCCACTTTTGCTGCTCTAGTCCAAGAAGGGTCTCTATATTCCGAACCATCTCTAAGAAAGGCATAATCTCTAATAAGCGTACCAGGAGTCCCTAACATACTTCCATCTACATCTTTGAAACACTGCCCAGCTTTTCTTCCAGCAGAATCATCTTCATCTACAATAGGAGCGAATTTAAATCGGAAAGGCTCAGAAAATCCTTTGGTAGTTCCTCTAAAAGTAGGATTAAAGTTCTCCGTAGCACCGCCACCTTCAATCTGCTTGATCAATTCGGCATTTGAGCGGTTCCATCCTTCAAAATGACAATCATAATGTCTACCAGGACCGTCATAGAATCTATAAAACTCGCGAGTTCCATTAAAAACACCTAGATCCGTATCTACATTAAAAAGACTATTTTCGATCGTAAGATCTCCAGCCAACATAGTGACCGTTTTGTTGTCACTGAAGGCACAATCATAGAAAACGGTATTTTTATTAACTCCTCCTACGCCAAGTCCTGAATAAATAGCTTGATCGTTTCCATACATTAATCCACCTCTAATATATTGTGGTGTATCTACATCCCAACCCCAATTAGCTCTTAAAGAATGATTATCGTTTAATCGATCAAATACATCCCAGCCATTCATACAGGTATGAGCTACAAAACCGTCAAATTTACCTAAGGGCTGTTTCCAAATTACCATCCCTTTGTAATAAGGAATGTTTTTTGAATCCAGCATAGGCCCATTCTCCGGAAAAGCAAACCAAAAACCAGTTCCTTCAGTACCTGCTGCTACATTATTTTCAAAATAATTGTTTGGATTGGTAATCCAGAAAGAGGCAGGGGTTCTGTTTTGAAGTTGGTTGAATTCATTATCCGATGGTGTCAATCGATCTGCATTACTCGGTCTTCTGGTGACAAATACTACATTGTTTTTAACGGTATTGAAACGTTCTCCACCATCTTCAAAGAAAATACCATGGCCGATATGATCATAAGCAAACACGCCATCTACTGTAACATAATCCGTACCGTGAATGGTTACCGCTCTATTAAAAGATTTGTGTACACTACTGTTTCTTAAGTAACTTCCTTTTGATCTATCTTCGTTTAAGTGCCAGTGGTAAGGATAGCGTCCTAAAACACCTTTCTGTCCCATTCTATATAACTCTATATTCTCAGAATGTGAGACAGAACCTTTCATCATCATAATATGCCCTCCAAAACCATCAGCATTGCTTGTATTACCTTGTATTTTAATATAATGAGATAGTAAACCTACCTCTGCTTGGATATTTACATTCCATTTTTTTCCGTCCTTAGCTCTAGTATAGGTTTTTGATCCCCCAATATGTCTAAACCTCAACGCATCTTTTAGCGTTAATGTTCTTCCATTACCACTAATAGCTGTAATTTCAGCTTCATCAACGTTATTCCAAGCTTTTGATTGTGAACTAGCCAGCCCTGTAGCAGTCAAAGCTATTCTATCTCCTACTTCCCAGTCTACAGCTTTTGTCAAAGTAATTTGTCTTGCTCCCGCATTGGCAGTAGCTGCAAGATTGGTCCAACTCATTTTTTTCTTTCCATGCAATTCTAGCACACCGCCATTTAGCACCAGAATACCACCGTTAGATGCCGATGTACCACCGCTTCTTTTCCCAGTCAGGGTGATTAAGCATTTTTCATTTGCAGCATATGGTCGTGATTCTGTACCGATCTCCATTTTTCCAGAAACCACAATGCTTTGCGTTTCTAAATTAATCCATGCACCGGTATTTTGTGTATTCACAGCATTCAATGTCCCGTTCACTCGAATACTTTTCGCACGACATGTACCTACAAGTGTTACCGTTCTACCCGCTGGGATCGTGATATCATCATTAGCTGTTGGCAACCTATTTCCCGGCCAAGTACTTGGACTGCTCCATAGTCCAGATTGTCGCGGCTGTATAGCCGCCAAATTTACTGGAGGTGCACAATCAATAGACGAAGTGACTCTAGTTGGTTTCGTATTATAAGGGTTGTCTGTTGCAAAAATGGTATTTGCAAAACACATAGAAAGCAGTAAAAACGTTGTCGCTATCAAATAATTTTTAACAGAGACGTGTCTTTCCTTTGGTTGGAGAGGTAGTACATTTTTCATTATAAAAAGTTAGTTTTGTAACTAAAAAAAATCGACAAAATAGATACCTAAAATATACCTCGTTAATGGAATTGTATATTGATTACAAATACACAAGTCCAAATAAGAATATTTTTAAGTTTTTTATACTAGTTAGGCATACTAAAACTTAAAAATAGTGTTGTCTTATGGAATAGGTTAGTTAAGGGATATTTTTTTCATATTCTACTATTTTGTGCAATTATAATTTAATTGGTTATAGGTACCTAACGTAATATCCACGATTATATTGTTGACTGGATGATTTATTTTTTGAAATAACCATTTCTGAGCATGTTTTTTGACCTCCAATGCCCTCATGTCACATGCTAGGTTGACCCGTTTTGTCCAAAATAGTTAATGTAAAATTTCCAAACTTGAAAGCTAGTTGTACTGAAAATCCTTAGTTTTAACAATGAACTCCATAAACGTTTGAAGATTTGGAAATACCACTTACATTTGAGTGCTTTGGCAAGGAGATTAACTTTCATTTTATCTTTGAGACTTTAGCATTTTTTATCGCTTTTCGCTATTACGTTTGGCTCAAAAAACGCACTCAAGATCCTATTGACACTGACAACAGATTATGGATTATTCTAGGAGCTGCGATTGGAGCTCTCATAGGCTCTAGGCTTCTGGGCGCTTTAGAAAGTCCGTCCGTATTATTAGAAATGAATTGGATCCGAATCTATCAAAGTAAAACCATTATTGGAGGCCTCTTTGGCGGACTAATAGGTGTTGAACTGATCAAAAAAATAGTAAAAGAGCAACAATCCTCAGGAGATTTGTTTGTTTTTCCTATCATCATTGGTATTGCTATAGGCCGTATCGGTTGCTGGCTGACTGGCACCTTAGAACCCACCTATGGCACCGAAACCATTTTTTTTATGGGAATGGATTTGGGAGATGGTCTCCTAAGACATCCCACGGCGCTTTATGAATTCTTTTTCTTAATTATACTATTTACGCTCTTGCGAAAGCTTTCAAAAAAAATCACTTTCAAAAATGGAAGCCTTTTCCAATTATTCATGGTGAGCTACTTTGGCTTTCGCTTTTTTATGGAGTTTATCAAACCCAACACCTTCTTCTTACTTGGTCTTAGCAGCATCCAATGGTGCTGTGTTTTGTGCTTTATCTACTATTACAAGGTGTTTTTACATCCAAAATCATTAGTTTTAAGGTAAAGGAGACTTATCAATGGACTATTTAGAGAAAGGAGATGCTGATTTGGACGTGACCACAAGGGTCGTGCTTTTCATTCCAATTCCTCACACTTCCTTCCAGTCAGGCTGCGGGATTTCCATTTCAATCACTCACGCAAAAGTCGTGTTTAGAGATCTACTTTGTATAAAAAATAATCAATAACCAATACCTAACATGCCCGAAAGAAATTATATCTACTACGATTTTACGACCAGTTTATGTCCAGAATGCCTAATACGCGTAGATGCCAAAATTATCTTTCAGGAAGACAAGGTTTATATGCTGAAGCGTTGTCCAACCCATGGGTACTCTAAAGTATTGATCGCTGATGATATTGAATACTACAAACAGATCAGGAATTATAATAAGCGTTCAGAGGTTCCGCTCAAATTCAATACCGATACGCATTATGGCTGTCC
>CAZYRG010000144.1:0-2010 GCA_964650425.1 uncultured Flavobacteriaceae bacterium | reverse complement strand
CAGTTTTTTGAGATCATGGATATTGCCAAAACAAAACCGATCAAACATCTGATGCTAAACACCAACGGGGTTCGAATTGCTAAAGACAAAGAATTTGCGAAACGCCTAGCGAGTTACGCTCCAGATTTCGAAATCTACTTACAGTTTGACTCTTTCAAGCCAGAAGCTTTGGTAGAACTACGAGGCAAAGATCTGACTGAGGTTCGCAAAAAAGCTTTAGAAAACCTCAACGAACTCAACCTCTCAACAACCTTGGTAGTTACTTTACAAAAAGGCCTGAATGATGACGAAATGGGAGAAATTATTGCCTTCGCACTAAAACAAAAATGTGTGCGCGGTGTCACCTTTCAACCCACGCAAATTGCAGGGCGTTTAGAGAATTTTGACAGCAATGAGCATCGCATCACACTCACCGAAGTACGTCGCAAAATTTTGGAACAATCTCCGATTTTTGAATCCTCGGACTTGATACCTGTACCCTGTAACCCGGATGCATTAGTCATGGGATATGCTTTAAAATTAGAAGATCAAGTCTATCCATTAACGCGCTATTTGAATCCCGAAGATTTATTGGACAATTCTAAAAACACCATTGTTTACGAACAGGATGAACAATTACATACGCATATGCTCAACTTATTTAGTACTGGGAATTCTGTAGAAAAAGCACAAGAAGAATTGCATTCTATCCTGTGCTGCTTACCAGGAATTGACGCGCCAAATATGGGGTACGATAATTTGTTTCGGATCATCATTATGCAATTCATCGACGCCCATAATTTTGATGTTCGAGCGGTCAAAAAATCTTGCGTCCATATTGTCAATAAAGATGAAAAAATCATTCCGTTTGAAACTATGAATTTGTTTTATCGCGACGATAAAATCAAACGTTTGGAGGAACTGAAGAAAAATGTAGTAATTTAAAAATGTGAAAATTGAGAAACTAGTTTTGATGTCAGGTGTTTGGAGATTTTTCGAAAAACAGCATTTGAAACAACAAGAAAAATTTAAATCAATGTAATTATGGGAATTATACTATTAATTATACCTGCTATTGGGCTTTTATTAGCTGCTATCATTTGTCTGGTCAAAGGATATAAAGCAGTAACCAATAACGAAAAAGATTCTCAAGCGTATCTCAGTGGCAAGAATACCTTAAGAACAGGAATTATTATTTCGATCATCATCTTTGTCGTCCTGCTAATTGGCGGATCACTTTGTTTAGGCATGTTGGGGATGTAAATACAAAAAGGCTGTGTCAGTAACAAACCAACACAACCTTCTTTAAAAAAAATCATCTGTCGTGATTCACGACTACATCATTCCTGGCATACCGCCTCCCATTGGTGGGTGCGCGTGTCCTCCAGCATCTTCTTCTTTAATATCTACCAATGCACATTCTGTTGTCAAAATCATTCCTGATACCGACGCTGCATTTTCTAATGCCACACGAGTCACTTTCTTTGGATCAATGATTCCTGCTTTTAGCATATCTACATACGCTTCGGACTTGGCATCGTATCCAAAATCTTTCTTTCCTTCCAGAACTTTAGAGATCACTACAGAACCTTCTCCTCCTGCATTTTCTACAATCGTACGTAATGGTGCTTCGATCGCACGGTTTACGATTTGTACTCCCGTAGCTTCATCTGCATTATCTGTTTTGATTTTATCCAACACCGATTTTGCACGAACCAAAGCAACACCACCACCAGCAACGATACCTTCCTCTACAGCAGCTCTTGTTGCATGCAGTGCATCATCTACACGGTCTTTCTTTTCTTTCATCTCTACTTCAGAAGCAGCTCCTACATATAATACGGCAACACCACCAGCCAACTTAGCCAAACGTTCTTGCAATTTCTCTTTGTCATAATCAGAAGTAGTTGTTTCGATCTGTGATTTG
Organism: uncultured Flavobacteriaceae bacterium; assembly: GCA_964650425.1. GTDB lineage: Bacteria > Bacteroidota > Bacteroidia > Flavobacteriales > Flavobacteriaceae > Aquimarina. The sequence continues at coordinate 104 of CAZYRG010000144.1, read as the reverse complement.
ATCTGGTTTACACGATTTTTGATCAAATCTTCCTGGCCAGCACCGTTTACTACAGTCGTATTATCTTTATCAATCGCTACTTTTTCAGCAGTTCCTAATTGCTC
>CAZYRG010000143.1:4715-8456 GCA_964650425.1 uncultured Flavobacteriaceae bacterium | reverse complement strand
TTTAGGAAAGTGTTTAAGTAATTCGTTTTCATAATGAATGTTTAATTAAGTATTAATTTTTCGTTAATTACTTCGGCAAATCTATGGCAAAAAGAATTTTACCCCAAAAAAAAGAGGGGTAAAACCGTTATTTTTATGTAATTCTTAATTTTAACCCAAAAAAGTTTAGGGTCAACAGGAAATAATGTATTTTTTTAAGAAAAATACAGCCAGAAGTGGTGTTTTACTGAGATTTTGTCAAAAATCCGTCAATCAAGAGCTTAGGAGAACCCTATTTTAATGATAATGCACCTGTCTCTCCAGTGCGTATACGGTAGGTCTCCTTAATCTCTGATACAAAGACTTTTCCATCGCCTACTCTACCTGTATATGCTGCATCCATAATAGCTTTGATTGTTTTATCCGCAAACTCATCAGACACTACAATCGACAAATAACGCCTTTGGATATCACTAGTACTGTAGGATACCCCTCGATAGACGTGGCCCATTTTTTCATTGCCAACTCCCGTTACATCCCAGTAGCTAAAAAAATTCACTTCTATGGCTAGTAGCGCATCCTTAACTTCCCTATACCTGGATTTACGAATAATTGCTTCGATTTTCTTCATAGTATATAACTCCTATTTAATAAACTGGTTTAATACTTAATTTAAGAAGTGATTTAAACTTTTTTCAATTCGCTATAAAAATGCCCTTTTCCACTCTATTTTCGCATTTTTATTACTTCGTAGCGCTGCTATGAAGCGCAAAAAAAACTTCAATTGAGCAAAAAATGGCTGCCAACGCAGCAGCTGGCCTCTTCCTTACGGTCGATCCTGCATGAATCAAAAAAGTCTAAATCACTCCTAAATGTAACAAAAACCAAAAAATTTATTTGGCTTGCAAATGTTAATATTATGTTTCTTTTACTATTTTGCCAACCACATCCCTGTAAAAACTGCTACAATACCGAATGCAAAAGAGCCAATAGCGTATAATGCAAAGCTCCCAAAATCTCCTGCTTTCAAAAACGCATGGTTTTCATATGCAAAAGTAGAAAAGGTGGTAAAGCCTCCACAAAAACCTGTTGCTAATAATAAGGTCAACTGCGGTGACAATGCATGATTCTTAATCGACCACCCCAATAGTAGCCCAATAAGAAAACTCCCGAGTATGTTTGCAGCGAAAGTTCCATAAGGGATTCCGGTAGCAGCACTATTCAGATACTTACCAACCACATATCGTAATGCACTCCCTACTCCTCCTCCTAAAAATACTAACAAAACATTTTTCATGATCATCGATCTAGATACAACATTTCTTATTTTATTGGAATATAAATCTCTGTAATCCAATCGGCTGGATTAGGTACTACCTGAGGATCATTGGCGTATATTTCTAAAGGTGCAGCGGTACCCATCTGTTCTAATTGATTATCCTCAATGTACTGCATGGCTTTTGTCCATGCTGCTTTAAGATTGGTATAATTCCCTTTGAGCGTTGTTTTAACCATTTTTTGTTTTTCCATAAAACCGCATAAAATAGTTCCGTCTTTTGGCACAATGACTTTATCTCTTGTCGGTAAAGCGGCAGAAATTATAGCCGTGGCGTTATTCTCATCCACATTATTATACATGGTAAATGGCTGTCCGTTGATTGGAATATTATTACTTTGCATATATTGGTATACTGCTGGTAACATTTGCCCTAGTTTTTGCGGTATTGCAGCCATGGTAGTTGCTACAGTGCTATACATATAAAACCCGCCTCCATGTTCTGTCACGCCATCAATATTGATACTATATACATCCATTTGCTTCTGTACATTGGCTGCTAGTTTTTCTAAACCTTCCTTATACATAGGCTTAATACTTTGCGAAAGCGTACTGTCTTGTGTTGCCCAAAAAGCTTTCTCCATAAAATTTTGCTTTCCTTTCATCCCCCAGACCACTTTAGTACCACCTTCTTTCACAGGTTCAAAACGCCAATAGATATCACTTTTACTTTCACCCATAGGGGTTATAAAAACAATTTTTTGATCCAAACTCTTATTGGGTACTGTAGCTACCGTTTTCATCTCACCATCACCTTGCTTTTCACTTTTCCAACTATAACCCGCACCAACTCCCGTCGTATTCTCTGGGTAACTCATAATCATATCGTCAGAATCATCCATCCAAGGCCCCCATTCTTCCCATGTTTTGTAATTATTGACCGTTTTATACAACAGTGATGCCGGTGCATTAATCACCTGGCTTTCTTCTACCTGATAATCACCATTAAGAGTGGCGATATAGAGCGCCCCCCCAATAATAACCAATAATAATAATAGGAATATATATTTGATAATTTTCATGGTTGGTACTTTTAGTTTAATTATCTAACGAAGATACTTGTTTTTTTAGAGCCCTAAGATACGTAGCAGTGTACACCGTCACATCAAACTCTTATAGAAATCTGTCTCACGAACTTTTTTCATAAAATCTTGCGCACTGCCACCATAATATGGAGTCAAAATTTTCTGTCCTTGAAACATAAAAGAAAAAAAAGTTTCCTCAACAACCTCCCCAAAATAATTACTTTTAATTTTCAATGATTTCACTTGAGCCAAGCCCTGATCCATACTCTTTTTAATTGCTGCTTTGTCAGCAGTCGCAATTCTGATCAACTGCTTTTCTACTATTGTAGCTCTTCCTAATTTAATATTGCTCAAGACCATGGGCAAGGCGGTGGTGTATATCGCTTCTGATTGTGATAATTTTTCATAGCAGGTCACCAATTTTGCGGTTACATCAATTTCGGCTTTTATCATATTAATCATACTAAAAGAAAAGTATGGATGAACTAAAGCTTCTTTAAAATAGGGTATGGCCTCTTGGTAATTCCCTTTGGCTAACATTATATCACCTAAAATATGTGCCCCATTATGTTTTAGGTTTTTCAACAATTCATGCCCTTCTCCTTTCAGATCATCAGGAATTTTTAATCCATAAATATAAGTTGCCCATTCCGTAGCATTAGGATCACTCTTATAAGCAGCTAACTTAGCTTCCACACTCTCCACTAGTTCTTTGTCTTCCAAATGCCCTGTAGCAGCTAAAATGGTTGTTACTCTACGGTAATCTTTTGCAGCGTATTTTGAAGCTGGAAGAAAATAGGTTTCGTAGTTTTCTTGACCAAAACCTTGCCAAGCAAAGCTTATAAGCACAAAAAGAAATAAGTTCCCGATTTTTATCATGATGTCTAAATTTAGATTAAGATGGTTTCAAAAGTGTTTTCAATACAAATAAAAATACAACAAAAACCAGAAACCCAAATAATATAAACAAACTTCCTTTGTAGTATTTGCGATGTAATTTCAAATCCTTACGATAACTAAACACCATTATACCTATAAAAGCAACCACAAAAAAAGCTGCGAAAACCAACTGACCACTACTAAACATATTTTGCCTAATTTTGCTTCAAATTTACTATTAATATTATAAACCTATCTTGACTTTTTTTATTTCCTAAAAAACACAAAGTCCAGATAAACTCTATTTAAACACCTAAAAATGCAAGACAAAATAGCCGCCGTACAAGAATTTCACACCGCTTTTGAAATTGGATATAAAGAAGCTCCTATAGCTGATTTGGGAAACGCAAAAAATACGCTTCGTTTTAATTTAATGAAGGAAGAAAATGAAGAATATCTGGAGGCCGCGAATAACAATGATCTTATCGAAGTTGCAGATGCATTGGGCGATATGTTATACAT
>CAZYRG010000143.1:0-4615 GCA_964650425.1 uncultured Flavobacteriaceae bacterium | reverse complement strand
CCATCTTTCTTTGCTAGATCAATCAAACTTTTTCTGGTAATTCCATCCAAAATACGATCACTTACTGGAGCAGTAAGCAATGTATCATTTACTCGGAAAAACACATTCATCGTACCCGCTTCTTCCATATATTCATGGGTACTGGCATCGGTCCAGATCACTTGTTGGTAGCCTTGCTCTTTTGCCAAATTAGTAGGGTAAAACTGTCCCGCATAATTCCCCGCAGCTTTTGCATATCCGATACCTCCATTGGCAGAACGGCTATATTTTTCGGCTACCAATACACTTACTTCTCCACTGCTATAATACGCTTGTACTGGAGAGCAAATGATCATAAATTTATATTCGCTAGACTCAGACGCCATTACATTATTTTCTGTAGCGATCACAAATGGTCTTATATATAAGGAGTTTCCTTCACCAGATTTAATCCAATCTTTATCCATTTCTAACAATTCCATCATTCCTTCAAAAAAATATTCCTTAGGGAATTCTGGCATGGCCAAACGTGCTGCAGATTTATTAATCCGCTCAAAATTTTCTTCCGGTCGGAATAAAAATGCTTCTCCCGAATCATCCTTATAGGCTTTCATTCCTTCAAAAACTGCTTGCCCATAATGGAAAACGCGAGAAGAAGGATCCATCTGTAGCGGACCATAAGGAACAATTTCTGGAGTTTGCCACGCACCATCGACATAATCACAGACAAACATATGATCCGTAAAGACTTTACCAAAGCCCACGTTATCAAAATTAACTGATCCAATTTTGGATTTAGCTATTTTACTGATCTTCAATGCTGATGTGAATACTTTTTCCATTCGTTAAAATTTTTGCGGTCGCCAATTATTTTTTATACGACGCACGTTATTATTTATTAAAGCTATTCTTATGTATAGCTTACTTAGAAGGGGTTTAAACTTTTTTCAATTTGCTAAAAAAATGTTGTTTTGCACCCATATTTTGCAATTTTTGACTCCCATAGCACTGCTATGAAACTAAAAAATCGCTTCATCTGAATACAAAACCACTATTTTTCGCTTAAATCAAAAAAGCTTAAACCACTTCTTAAACAAAAATACCGAATTCGCTTAAAATAGCATTTTTTAAAATGGTAAATTTGACTAAAAGTTTTATGAAGCGAGAGGTCATTACCACAGCAGACGGTTCTACGTCTATTCATATCCCAGAATGGGATGAACAATATCATTCTAAACATGGCGCGATACAAGAAGCACAGCATGTATTTATCAAAATGGGATTACAGCATGTTATCAAACTTCACAGCCCGCAAGAAATTGCTATTATGGAAATTGGTTTTGGTACAGGGCTTAATGCATTTCTCACCTTACTAGAAACAATTAAAGAAAATAAAGTCGTCCAATATACGGGAATAGAAGGCTATCCAGTTGCAATGGATATTGTCCGCAAGATGAACTACGTCAAAGTACTAGAAGCCAAAAATCAACATAACAACTTTCTAAAATTACACCAAACGCCTTGGGAAGAATTCTCCAACATTACCACAACTTTTGAAATATGTAAACGGAAACAATTTTTTGATCAAATTACCGACAAAGATTCCTATGATCTCATTTATTTTGACGCTTTTGGCGCTAGAGTTCAACCTGAGTTATGGGAAGCTGTAATTTTTCAACGTATGTACGCTGCATTAAAACCTCATGGAGTTTTGGTTACCTACGCCGCCAAAGGCAGTGCTAGACGTGCTATGCAAGAAGTCGGTTTTACCACAGAAAGACTTCCTGGACCTCCTGGAAAACGCGAGATGCTCCGTGCTACCAAATCCTAAAACTCCTCTTGAAAATATTCCAAAAAAACAAGTATATTTACGATTGGTACTATCCTTAAAACCGTACCAAAACACACCTTCTAACGAATTTTCATTACTATGCTGGAAAGCGAAGACCACCAAAACAACAGCCAACATGAACGCTTAAAAAACATGCCGCTTTACAAAAAATCATGGGACATTATGAATATTGGCAATCGTATTGCCGCTTTAATTCCAGAAAACGAAGAAGATTTTTTGAGCAATTATGCGGAATACATTAAGATTGATTCTAGTCTAATCCCTGCAAAAATTGCTGGTGCAGAAAGTGTTGATTTATACGATTTACGAATGGAATATGCCGCCATTATTCGAAAAACAGCGCGTGATATTTGTATTCATTGTGTTGCATTAGAAAGCTTTGGTTTTAAAGAAACGGAATACCTACAACTACTACAAAATGAGGTAGAAGAATTCCGAATATTATTTGCTGAATGGGTGAAAACTTTTGATCAATGGAACTATGTGATTGATCGCTGGGGGCTATTCAATCCTCCAGGAATTTCTTATGACGACAAGGATCCTGATGATGATATTCCTTTTGATCCCAATGATTTTTATGATGAATAATGAATTCTGAATTGCAAATACTATATTTACAACCATAACTATTACGGAAGCACTTTACGCCAAATGAAAAGAACCACATTACTCATCAATTGTCCAGATAAAAAAGGAATTATTGCCACAGTCACAAATTTTATTCTTCATAAAAAAGGAAATGCTATTCATCTAGAACAGCATGTAGATCGAGAACAAGGAGAATTTTTCATGCGTTTGGATTGTGAATTTGATCGTGATAAAGATACCTTGCCCAACTTCAAAGAAGCTTTTCATAAAGAGGTAGCAACTACCAATAATATGGAGTGGCAGATGTACGATGCAGAAACGAAACCCCGTATGGCAATTTTTGTTTCAAAATACGATCACTGTCTTTATGATATTTTAGGAAGACATGCTTCTAATGAGCTCAATGTAGAAATTCCCATGATTATTAGTAATCATAAAGACCTACAGCATGTAGCACAAAAATTCGATATTCCATTCTACCATCTCCCGGTAACCAAAGACACCAAAAAAGCGGTAGAAACGCAACAAATTGCATTACTAGAAGATGCTGGTGTTGATTTTATTGTTCTTGCGCGATATATGCAAATTTTATCGGCAGACTTTGTTGATCGTTTTCCTAATAAAATTATTAATATCCACCACTCCTTCTTACCAGCTTTTCCTGGCGCAAAGCCCTATCATTCTGCTTACAAGCGCGGGGTAAAAATTATTGGAGCGACGAGTCATTATGTTACTTCTGATTTGGATGAAGGACCAATCATTGAACAAGAAATTGTGCGCGTATCACACTTACATACAGTGCAAGATTTTATACTTAAAGGTCGTGACTTAGAAAAAATTGTACTCTCACGAGCTATTAAAAACCACACACAACACAAAGTACTTGTTTACAATAACAAAACGGTTATTTTTTCTTAAAAAAGAACCGTTATTTGAAAAACTGAATAAAGTGGTATCCTATAATATGGTACCCATTATTCATATAAAATTTGTGTGATGGGTAATTGGACACATAGCTATTCAACTCTGCAGCCTTACAACCTTTTTCCTTTGCATAATCCGCAATCCAATCAAATAGTGATTTCCCTACACCTTTACTTCTATAAGCATCTTTGATAATGATATGATCTGGTTCACACATTTTACCAGCATAATGCTTAGTCAGGAACCAAAGACCAAAAACGCCTATCAGTTCTTGACCATCATAAACTCCATGACATTCATACGGCTGTTCTAACATTTCCAAAAATCGTGTTTTGAGCACCTCATCAGTGAAGGTATTATTAGAAAGTTGTTGTATAAAGGGAAGCACTTGATCTATTCCCTCTGCATAAATTCGATCAAATGACAGATTCATACCGTGGTTTTCTGCTAAATTAATCATATTTTTATACGCATTAAATTATTATCCTACGATATGAAACATTTATTTTCTAAATTTCAAATACGGAAAGAAGCGTTATTATGAATGTATCATATAAGCTATAAAAACAATAATATATATAGATGAAAGCTAAAAGCGGAAAAACACAAGACCTTATAGATCAAAAATTTTTAGAAGAACGCAGTGTATTCCTTTGGGGACAAGTAGATGACAAATCTGCTAAACATGTGATCGATCGTTTGCTCTATCTGGATATGATAAGTAATGAAGAAATTAAATTATACATTAATAGCCCTGGAGGATATGTTACTTCTGGCTTTGCGATGTATGACACCATAAAATCACTAAAAAGTCCAGTCTCTACTATTTGTACAGGCCTGGCGGCATCCATGGGGTCCATACTCTTGAGTGTTGGCGAAAAAGGACGACGTTTTATACAACCTCATGCCAAAGTGATGATCCACCAACCTAGTGGCGGTGCACGAGGACAAGCCTCGAATATCGAAATACAAGCTGCAGAAATTGTAAAAACAAAAGAACTCAGCGCGCACATCTTAGCAGATAATTGTGGACAAACCTTTGATAAAGTGATGAAAGATTTTAATCGCGACTATTGGATGGACGCAAAGGAATCATTAAAATATGGTATCGTAGATGGTATAATCGAATAGCAAAAAATCTGTTTTTTTGCATGTACTCCCTATATCCTATATGTAGGGAGTTTTTTTATGCTAAAAAGTTAAAAGCTTCCTTTTTATCTAAACAAACATGACCAATTCTCACTTAAGCCTAGATTATATAGCACCCCTAGG
>CAZYRG010000142.1:0-8475 GCA_964650425.1 uncultured Flavobacteriaceae bacterium | reverse complement strand
GTTTACCGCAATCGGTCTACAGATTTTACGAGTTGTTCATCCCGCTTGATTGCTTTGTTGGCCAAAACAATAAAAACGATAGAAATGACGGGGATCAACTTCCCAACACCTTTCTCAAAGGCTACGCTTGCCTCTCCAGATGCCGTTAGTATCCAATACACGAAAACTCCTAGTGTAATAAGGTTCAATATGATGTTAAGTCGGCCAAGCACAAACTGTAGCTGACGGTTTCTAAATAAAAAAATTGTTAGTAATGATAAGGCGGCACTCCCCACAAACAAACCTAATATAAGAGGTGTATCTTTGGCAAAGACTGGAAGTTTATTAATTCCCTCACTATAAGGCAATAAGAAACATAAACCTGCAGAAACTAGCGCTGCTATCAATAAATATACGGTCTGTATCCGTTGTAACATTTGATCATTTTAATAATACTGCAAAAATAATGGTTTCTTTTTAGTTTTAAAGAGAAATAAATAAAAATAAAGTTGTATAATTGCATAAACAAAACAAACCTCTTCACAACAGGCGAGTTATCTCCAACACCCAATTTTCTAAGAATACTCCACGAAGAAGACGAATATTCTGAACATAAATCACAAACAAATTAATGTTGACATTTTCCGAATTAAAAGCTAAAAAGCTACCTGAATTACAAGAAATCGCTAAAGCAATTAGCGTTCCTAAATATCGTGCTTACAAAAAAATGGAGCTTGTAGACGCCATAATTGCGACACAAGATTCTTCTGATAGTACTAGTAATATAGAAAATATTACTCCAAAAAGTAGCGATACAACTACAGAAGAAAATAAACCCAAAAGACGTCGTACGCAACGCGTAACTGCAACTCCAAATGATGGACAATCCGTTGTAACCAGTGCATCTGGTGGTGATACTAATAAAGAGACAGGAGCAACGGCTACTGAAAGCCCTAACAAGCCTCAGCCCGCTAAACCTATTGCTCCAAAAGAAACAGATAACAACAAAAGAGTTCATCAGCAGAAAAAAGATTCTCGATCCAGAAACGACAAAAACAATCACAACCACAATAACAACAATAAAGGTAATCGTAATCACAATAATGGTAATCATAAGAAGGATACCGGAAATCGTGACAACAGGAATCGTTACAAAGAACCTGATTACGAATTTGATGCGATTATTGAAAGTGAAGGTGTACTAGATACAATGCAAGATGGCTATGGCTTCTTGCGCTCTAGTGATTACAACTACCTATCGTCACCGGATGATATTTATGTATCGCAATCACAAATTCGATTATTTGGTCTCAAAACCGGAGATACCGTATTAGGCCAAGTACGACCACCAAAAGAAGGTGAAAAATACTTTCCACTAATCAAAGTGAATAAGATTAACGGAATGGATCCGCAAGTGGTACGTGATCGTGTCTCATTTGAGCATTTGACACCATTATTTCCGAAAGAAAAATTTACCCTCGCGGAAAAACAAAGTACAATCTCTACGCGTATCATGGACCTCTTTGCCCCTATTGGTAAAGGACAACGTGGTATGATTGTATCACAGCCAAAAACGGGTAAAACAATGTTGCTCAAAGACATTGCCAATGCCATTGCTGCTAATCACCCAGAGGTGTATCAAATAGTATTGCTAATTGATGAACGTCCGGAAGAGGTAACTGATATGCAACGTAATGTGCGTGGAGAAGTAATCGCTTCTACCTTTGATAAAGAAGCACATGAACACGTAAAAATTGCCAATATCGTATTAGAAAAAGCAAAACGTTTAGTAGAATGTGGACATGATGTGGTGATCCTATTAGATTCTATTACGCGTTTAGCAAGAGCTTATAACACCGTACAACCTGCTAGTGGTAAAATATTAAGTGGGGGTGTGGATGCCAATGCATTGCACAAACCAAAACGTTTCTTTGGTGCCGCTCGTAATATAGAAAAAGGAGGTTCCCTATCTATTATAGCGACCGCATTAACAGACACAGGATCTAAAATGGATGAAGTAATCTTTGAGGAATTCAAAGGAACTGGTAATATGGAACTGCAGTTAGATAGACGTATTGCAAACAGACGTATCTTCCCTGCTATTGATTTAATCTCTAGTAGTACAAGACGTGATGATATGTTACTGGATGAATCTACGATACAGCGTATGTGGATCATGCGTAAATACCTAGCAGACATGAACCCTGTAGAGGCGATGGAGTTTATCAACCAACGTTTCAAACAGACAAGAAACAACGAAGAGTTTTTGGTTTCTATGAATCAATAATCATAGTCATAACTTCAAAAATTTTGAACCAATACAAACGGCTTTCTTTACAGAAGGCCGTTTTTGTTTTACACCAAATTCAAAATCTCACAGCTATAATAGAAAGGTTTTGTTTAATTTTAAGACTAAAAACAAAAATCAAGATTATGAAAAACCTTTCGCTCCTCTTTATCTCCGTTATTTTTTTAAGCTTTAGCTGTAAAGAGACTCCGAAACAACAGTCGGCTACAGTCATTGCACAACAACAAGCAACTCCCGTAGAAGTTCCCTCACAAGAAGGACTGAAGTACGCGTACTTTGCCAGTGGTTGTTTTTGGTGTGTAGAAGCCGTTTATGAAAGCGTAAAAGGAGTAAAAGAAGTCATTAACGGATATTCTGGCGGGCATACAGAAAACCCTACTTACAAGTCAAGTAACACAGGGAGAACAGGTCATGCCGAAGCTGTAGAGGTGCAATACGACCCAAATATCATATCTTTTTCACAATTAGTTGACGTTTATTTTGGCTCTCAAAATCCAACACAGGTCAATGGCCAAGGACCAGATCGCGGTTCTCAATATCGTTCAATTGTTTTTTATCAAAATGATGAAGAAAAACAACTCGTTGAAGAAAAAAAAGCTGCTTTGGCCAAAGAACTAAATGCAGAAATCGCTGCAGAAGTACTACCATTTCAAAAATTCTGGAAAGGAGAAGATTATCATCAGGATTATGAACGATTGCATCCTAATCAGCCCTATATACGTAGCGTATCAATCCCAAGACTGAAGCGTTTTCAGGCAAAATTCCCAGAATTGCTCAAGAAAACAGAAGCGCATTGAATAGCAATACAGAGTATCTGTTTGCCTACGGAACATTGCAGCAGCCAACAACTAATTATTATGCCGCGCTTGTTCATCAAAACTGTGAAATTATTGGTCGAGGGTATTTTTATGGTACTCTAAAAGATTTTGGCGACTACCCAGGCGCACAGATTGACCCCGACAAGACGCAACGCGTGTACGGAACACTTTTTAAATTCCTGAAAAATAAAGAAAAGACCCTACAAGAACTTGATCACTATGAAGGCTATATCGCTGAGAAACCAGTAGCAAGTCTTTTTCTGAGAAAGGAAATTGAAATTTATCATCAGAAAGAATCTTTTTTGGCAATAACATACTTATATAAAGGCCACTGAATACTTTTAAAGAAAAGTTAAATAGTGTACATTTAGTGTTCTTAAAAAAAACACGATAATGAGTACACACCAATTTGCCACAGATGCCCTACATGCAGGACATGATGTAAGCCAAACAGCAGGGACACGAGCAGTTCCTATTTACCAAACCACATCCTATGTATTTAATAACACAGAACATGCAGCCAATCTGTTTTCTCTAGCTGAACCAGGGTACATTTACACACGGTTAAACAATCCTACTAATGATATTTTAGAGCAACGCCTTGCTGCTTTAGACGGTGGTATTGGAGCTGTCGCTTTTGCCTCTGGTACCTCTGCAATAGCAACTGGTTTGATGACATTACTTAAATCTGGAGATCACGTAGTAGCTTCTAGCAGCTTGTATGGCGGTACGTATAACATGCTTAGTGTGACGCTTCCGCGTTTTGATATCAACACCACCTTTGTCGATGGTGATGTGGTTGATAATTTCAAAGGCGCTATCAAAGAGAACACCAAAGTTATTTTCTTAGAAGCCCTTGGGAATCCAAAATTAGACGTTCTAGATATCGAAGCTATTGCCAAAGTAGCACATGCTGCTGGTATCCCATTGTTTGTAGATAATACGGTGGCCACTCCTGCTCTATTAAAACCACTAGATTATGGTGCTAATGTGGTGATGTACTCGCTAACCAAATATATCGGTGGTCAAGGAAACTCTCTTGGTGGTGCCATTGTAGATGGAGGAACATTTGACTGGGGAAATGGAAAATTCCCTGAATTTACAGAACCTTCTGCAGGTTATCACGGATTGGTGTATAATGATGTACTAGGAGCTGCTTCATATCTTGCCAAATTACGTATCGAAGGATTGCGAGATTTTGGTGGTGCTCCGAGTCCGTATAACAGTTTCAACATTATCCAAGGATTAGAAACATTAGAAGTACGTATCCAAAAACATTCTGAAAATGCATTGGAATTGGCAGAATGGCTAGAAAAAAATCCCAAAGTAGCATGGGTAAATTACCCAGGATTAGCATCCAGTAAATATAATAGCCTGGCAAAAAAATACTTACCAAAAGGACAAAGTGGTATTGTAACATTTGGTCTTAAAAGTGGTTTTGAAGGGGCAAAAGTAGTTTCTGACGAAACGAAATTATTTTCTTTGCTCGCCAATATTGGAGACACTAAATCTTTGATCATTCACCCAGCAAGTACTACTCATCAGCAATTAAGCGATGAATCGCAAGCTGCTTCTGGAGTAACCAAAGACTTAATCCGTCTTTCTGTTGGAATCGAAAATGTGGAAGATCTCAAAGCTGATCTTGAGCAAGCTATGAAGAAAATACGTTAAATATTTTATAATAAGCGCGTTAATTTCTCTTATTAAAGAAACACTATTTTCATAATAATAGTATTTTTAAACTACTATAAAATCATATGCCAGATTCTAAAAAAGGATCTGGCATATTTTACTCACACAATACTATATTATGAAAAAAATATTTTTAACTCTAACTACAGTAGCTATGGTTGTATCAGTAGTTTCTTGCATAAACGATGACACTATACCTACAGAGCCAAGCCCTATTATTAGCAATCCATTTGTTCAAGTATTCCAAGAAGGCACTATTGAAGATGTCACTTCGCGGCTAGAAACTACTCTTACGGAAAAAGGGTTCAACCTCCCTCCTTTTAGTCCAATTCAGCATGACATTGCAGCATCCAATGTAAATTTAGAATTGCGTCCAACACGACTTTTTGTTTTTGGCAACCCCAATGCGGGGACGCTTTTGATGCAGGAAGACCAAAGAATTGGTATCGATTTACCACTCAAAATGCTCGCATTTACCGATGCCAGTGATAGGAATATCTTAGGGTTTTATACCGCTACGACACTTGCGAGACGTTATGACATCACGAATACGCAATTATTAACCAGAATCGACTCTACATTAATTGATATCAGCGGTTTAAATATATCTACACCGATTTTAATACGAGAAGAAAATGCACCTCCGTTACAGGAAAAAGAAAGTGCACAAGATTTGGAAACCACCATCGCACAGCTAAGAACTGCTATCACGAGTAGAGAATTCACTATCATTGGTGAAGTAGCTCATGATCAAGCTGCCGCATCGGTAGACTTAGAACTACGGCCAACGAGAGTACTTATTTTCGGAAAACCCGAAGGCGGAACCTTATTAATGCAAAGTGATCAAAGAGTAGGGATTGATTTACCACTCAAAGTATTGGTTTATGAAGATGAAAACGGAGTTATCAAAGTAGCGCACTATGGAAGCGACTTCCTAGCGCAACGCTATGCCTTAACTGACAAAACTCAGGTTCTGGATAACATCAATAGTGCATTAGCGGCTATTACTGACGATGCCATTATGTAACAAAGCCCGCCAACTAAGAATAAAAATCTTCCCGAAAAAGTCGTGCTTTTTTAGGAAGATTTTTTATTTCCTAAGGCGATCTTTTCTTGAGAGTCAAAAATATACTATCTTACCAAAAAAAATCGAATTGCCTTCTGAATTTACAAAAATTGCTTAAATAATTATGGATTTCACAAACCCCCTGGTATATGGTGTACCTTGTTTTCTTGGTTTGATTCTTGTTGAATTAACGTATAGTAAAACGCATGGAAAAGAAGATTTATATGATTGGAAAGACCTAGGCGCAAGTCTTTCGATGGGGCTGGGTTCTGCTATTTTGGCGCCATTGATTAAAACAATTTCTGCGATTGTAATATTCAATTATGTATATGAATTTTTTAACCCCGAAATTAATGGGATCCGCACGAATATTATGGGATATGAATCTTTTGGGTACGCATGGTACGTTTGGTTACTGTGTCAATTAGGAGATGATTTCACCTACTATTGGTTTCATCGACAGAATCATAATGTCCGCTTTTTCTGGGCTGCCCATATCGTACATCACTCTTCAGATAATTTCAACTTAGGAACAGCAGTTCGTAATGGCTGGTTCACAATTTTATACAAACCTTTCTTTTACATGTGGTTACCAGCAATTGGTTTCCCGCCTGCAATGGTCGTTGTTTGCTTAGGTATTGAAGCCTTGTGGCAATTTCAGTTACACTCTGTTTACATTCCTAAGATGGGATTTATCGAAAAATTCATGAACACCCACACCATGCATCAGGTACATCACGCCCAAAATGTGGAGTATATGGATAAGAACCATGGCGGTTTTTTAAATATTTTTGACAAAATTTTTGGAACTTGGAAAGAACTTGATGACGAGATTAAAGTAAAATATGGCGTAACACACCCGCCAGAATCTCATAATCCATTAGTGATATTGACTCATGAGTATATCGATATTTGGAAGGATATGAAAAAATCTCCGAACTGGTATCACAAATACATGTATGCCTTTGGACCCCCGGGATGGAGTCATGATGGCAGTACGCTCACCATAAAACAGCTTCAAAAACAATTAGAAGAAGAGGCGAGAAAAGAAGCAACTCTGAGCAGTCAAAGTCAGGCTGCGTAAGCTACTTTTTTTTAATTTCGTTTAGATAAAAAACAGCTTAACTTTTAGACGTTTCTAGTTGTAAAGCTTCTAGAATCATTTTTTCTACCGCTGGACTATCCCAACAGCTTTGGATATCTTCTAATTGCATAATGCGATCCATAATAGCCGCTTGTCTATCCCCTTCTGCCAGTGCTTCTGCATACGGAATAGTAGAAAATGTAACCATAGCATACAAAGGCATCCACAGATCTGGATATTTTGTAGCAAAATGCTTTTCTATCTTTTTACGAAGTAAGAAATTAGGGTCAGCCGTTTTGCTACTCATCTCCATAAAATTACGATAAGACAATTCTGCAATGGCATCTGCATTAGGTTTGCGTTCTTTTTGATAGACTTCAAAAACTTGTTCCCAATCTGATCCATATTGATCCATGATAGCCGATAGTACCGATATATCTTCAAAACCAGCATTCATTCCTTGTCCATAAAATGGTACTACTGCATGCGCAGCATCTCCAACCAGTGCTACTTTGTCCCAATACGTCCAAGGGTAACATTTCATCGTTACTAGTGCGCTTTGCGGATTGTTTTCAAAATCTTCTAATAATGTAGGCATTAGTGCTAAAGTATCTGGAAAATGTGTATTCCAAAATGCTTGAACACGATCGCTATCTGTTAATTGCGCAAACGAGTTTTCTCCTTCATGCGGCATAAACAACGTACAGGTAAAGGTCCCATCTTGATTAGGCAAAGCGATCAGCATAAACTTGCCTCGTGGCCATATATGCAAGGAGTTTTTATCTAATTGATGTGTGCCATCTGGGTTTGCAGGAATTCGTAATTCTTTATAACCAGTATCCAAAAAATCTTGTGAATAATCAAAACGACTACGACGTTGCATTTTGTGCCGTACTCGAGAAAAAGCGCCATCCGCACCAAAAACTAAGTCATATTGATATTCTTTCCATGCACCACGTTCAGTTTCGCCCGTATAGATTTTTGCTTCCGGCAGGTGTACGTCCCATACTTTTTCTTCAAATCGAAATACGACGCCTTCATTTTCTGCCAACGTAATCATTTCACGATTCAAAATTCCGCGAGAAATAGAGTAAATAGCCTCCCCTTCTTTGCCGTAATACTGATAATATTCTGGATCATTACCGATATGAATAGCGCGTTTATCCATTGGTATCCCAATCTTTCGAATGGCATCACCAATACCCGCATCATCAAGTGCTTTCCAACCGCGTGCGGACATTGCTAAATTAATAGACCTGCCACTGAAAATGATTTCTCGGATATCTGGTCTACGGTCAAAAACAGTTACTTTATGTCCTCTTTTCTGTAAATTAAGTGCTAATAACGATCCGACCAGACCACTACCTATAATGGCAATATTTTTTGTCATGAAATTCTAGTTACGATCCTTTTAAACTAAAGCGAGAAAGTCACCGCTATAAAAGGATTTTTTCGTATTTGATTACCGTAAAGATAAGAAATTATTAAGAGTAAGTTTCTGGGTTTTGGGTTTTGGGTTTTGGGTTTT
>CAZYRG010000141.1:3138-8507 GCA_964650425.1 uncultured Flavobacteriaceae bacterium | reverse complement strand
GCGGGTTAAACCCATTTCAAGATGTATTTTTAAACAAAAAAAACGGATTTCAATTTTGAAATCCGTTTTTTTTGTTTGTTGTATTTTTTCAATTCGCTATATCTTTAGAAATAATAACGAATACCTAAACCAGAAAAATTGGTAAAGTTTCCAATTTCACTATTTAAGTGATAAAATTGCGTTGTTCTGAAAATTAAGGAGTATTGTTCGCTTATTAACATATCAAATTCTAATGATCCAGCGGCACCAAAAAGAACTTTACTTTCGCCTCCTTCAATCGATACAACATCACTAATTTCTTGATTTCCATTGTTAATGGATTCATAACCTATAACTGGACCTAATCCACCACTCAATACATAAAACCTACGAGGTGTGCTCCATAGGGTAGTGAAATAAGAAACGACCGCATTGTAATTAGAATACGGGATGTCAATGGTTTCTTGATTCCCTTCTTGATAGGTATCTATAGAAACAAAAAAAGCTCCTTGAATAAAGCTTGTCTCACTGATATTATAGTTAACAGAAAACTCTCCGCCATAACCTTGTCCAAAAAGACCACCACTACCAGTAATAGTATGCTCGTAACTTTGAGCAATTCCTATGTATGGTACTAACATCACTAAGGATAAAATCAAAAAAGTATTAATTTTTTTCAAATCTTTATAGTATTTATTTGTTTGTCAAAAATAGATAGAACAAGCGTACGTCTTCCTTCCTTTTCGTCTAATACGATGACCACTTTTTCTTTAGGGTTAATTTTAAATCGCTTGAATACGTAAACCACTTCGTTGATTCCTTGTGGTTCAATTTTTTCTTGTAAATTATATTTATACACAGGTTCCATTAGCACTTGATCTTTTGGGGATTTTTTTTGCGTAAAAAAGTTCAAAAAATCAGTTTCGTAGGTGCTTTTGGAGCCATTTTCTATTTGAAGGATAAAATATAATTCATTTCTATCGCCTAAAATATTGTTTAACCGTAATATTACATTTTTTGAAGTTGTAAATGTACGCTTTATATACGAAGGTTGCATAAAATTATTTTCACAAAAAATACGGTAATATTCTTCGCGATCCTTAAAGTATAAATCATCTTGCTCTGCTGCTACACCGCCATCGTCGGAGGGAGGCGGCAAAAACATATCTTCAGGATCGACATCATCAGTGCTCTCTTCGGTTGTTGTGTCTGCGTATGTGCTTGGTTCTGTTGTTGTCGTTGTTGATGACGTGTCATTCTTTTCAGCAATAGTTGGGGTAGTGGCAGGTGGTACTGGTGTTGGCGTAGGAGTGCTCACGGGTGTTTTTTCTGGCTGCGAACTTGCAACAACAGGAGTAGGTTTGGTGTTTTTTTCTTCTGGTATTTGTTGCGTTTGATCCGGGCTTTTTTGTGTAGGTGGCGGTGGGGACGTAGCAGTAGTTCCGCTTACAGGTTTCATAGAGCCGATACTATTTGCTTGGTCCACAAAAATATTAAAATTCGTAATGTTGTCTTTATAGTGTAATAAGAAAGAATAAATCCTGCCATCGTTGGTGATAACAGTAAGATTACTGTCTTTTCCTTTTTTACTTTGAATACTTCCAATTTGTGTATTGGGCTCAAATGAAAATTTAAAATTGGGAGAGCCGAGAATAAATTTGGTAATTACATCTGGAAAAAAAAGGTTAACATTATGAGTGTCATTGGCTTCAATGAGTAATTCCTTCCCTTGTTGGGAAAAACCAATACTATGTATCAATATCATTACTATTGCCAATTTTGGGGGTAGCAATTTACTCATTCTCCATTTTTTTAGGGCTGCTAAATTAGTCATTAGCTGTTAGATATAAAAGTATGTTGTCAAAAAAATGTGAGTTTAACATATTTTTTCTATTAATATAATTTACCATAAACGACAAAGGTAAGATGCTCTTACTATATATTAGTCGCTGATTTGTCAAATTTGTTACCCATCAATATGCAATTTTTAGACCAAAAATAAAAAGTTTTATAAAATAATAAAGCCCATAGAATCCATTGCGAATACTATGGGCATTTTGTGGTAGGTAGTTTTATATCATTTAGGTCTTTTATGGTCTTTTGTTATAGCGAAGTACATGTTCACAATAGTCAAATATTTCTGCCTTTAGGGTTTCAAAACCTAAAACATGTTTTTCTATCCGAGCTTTTAGATATTGATGATTTTTATAATGGCTACTGTCGGTAGTGGTGTCCAAATATTCAAATGTACTACCTAATGAATTTTCATGCTTTTTTACCTCATCTTCTAATATTGGATTTTCCTGAAGTAATTTTTCATTTTGGGATTTAAATTCCTGAAGTAATAAAAATGAATTCGCTGTCTTTGGCTCAAAAGCATAGGAATCAATCAGGTTTTTAGAAAAATTGAGTTCAAATAATGCGAATTTTAATTGTGAACTCCATAATATCGCTTCTTGGTGGAGTTCATCAATGGTGTTTTTTAGTGATGATTCTGTAGTTGTTTTTGAAAATTTTAAAAGTGTTTCCATGTGGTTGACAGTTTAGGATTGTGCTTGTAATTATTGCAGAATATTAAGATACTAAAAATCAATTAAATGTAAAAGGTTTTCCTGTTAAAAAAATAGTTACTCCTACAAAATTCAATTGGTTGTTATGGTCTAGGCTAGAATATTATTTAATAATAAAGGAGGCTACACTAGCTATGGTGACATCTTGCTAGTATTTTTAGGAACACAAACGGTAGTATGATAATAATCAGCAGTCCCGCTTTTCGTTATATCTCGATGCCAAAAAAGGCAACGAGGATGCCACTGCAATCGGGCTTATAATTCCATCTCAGCGTCTTCGAAAAAACTTTTTTTAATTTTTTTCAAAAAATGGAGTAACAAAATCATAAAAAGTAGCACTCTAACCACAGAAAGTATTGAAGAAGAATTAAAGTTGACTAACTTTACCTTGTTTTTAATTTTTGCAGCTGTTAAAGAAGAGTTGAAGTACAGAAGCTTATTGACTATTTTCAATTACAGATGGGTTTTAATTTCTTTTTCAGTATTGATTTCTAGTATTATTTTTCTCCTTTTGGATGTAAAGGTCTACTATTTATACCCAAAGTCTATTTTGCTATTATTGAAATATTTTGTTTCTTTTTTTTAGTTTCTTTAATAGTATACATTATATCATTTAAAGTTTTATTTAACCATAAACAAAAAATAAAGAAAATACTTGAATCCAATTTTTACTTAATTCTATGGATACAAGTTGTTTTATTCGCTCTTTGGCATGTCCTTTTTAGTGGTCAAGCTAATGAAGCCCACTATATGAGCATTTTTATTTTCCATTTTACAGCAGCTTTATTTTACACATATATTAGGATAAATTATGGTATTCTTTATTCTATAATTTTGCATTTTACTTATAATTTTCTAACCTCTGTTGTTCCAGAACTTTTGATGGGGTTAGTTCATTAATTTCCCCCGCTAGGTCATAATATATCAAAGTAACTGCTAGCGCGACGTCTGTGACTCGTGCCGATGCGGATAGGATTAAAGGAATAGTTATAGAAACAGTCACGACTTAGTTGTTGTGATTGTTTTTTTTGTTTTAATCAAAATCAAAGTCGTCCTGATGGTCGTAGTCATCAACATCAGAATGATCAGATGAAGCAGTTTTTTTTCTGAATACCATTATGATTAAAATTATAGCTACGCCAAAAATTGGGGTATATTCTTTCATTGTCCTGTTCTGAAATAGATTTATACAAAAGTGCAAATTTATTTCAGGATAGGACACAATTATCTTACACTTAAATAGGTTTACACTTTTATATAACCCCATCAAGTCAAAGACACCTGTTTTTTGTTAGGAAGAATGAATTGCAATACGATCGCCAATGACATGACTATAACACAACCAAAAACATTGAGCCATAAAAAAGGCATTAAATCGATATACCAAACGTATATCACAATCAGTTGTGTGATAATTGCTGCCATAAATACCGCATTACTTTTTACGAACTTTATAAAAAATGCTAAAAGAAAGATACCTAATACATTCCCATAAAAAATAGAGCCGATAATATTGACCAATTGGATCAAATTATCAAACAGATTAGCAAAACATGCGACTAAAATAGCAATAACACCCCAAGCAAGTGTGAATAACTTGGTTGCGGTCACAAAATGTTGATCATTATTGTCCGCTCCAAAATTCCGTTTATAGAAGTCAATAGTGGTGGTAGAGGCCAAGGCATTTAATTCTGAGGCCGTAGAAGACATCGCTGCGGATAAAATCATGGCCAGTAATAATCCAATGAGGCCACGAGGTAGGTTATTGAGGATAAAATGAATAAATACATAGTCCTTGTCATTAGTTTCTACAGAGGCATCTGCTTTTTTTATGACATTTTTTGCCTTTTCTCTTAGCAGTTTCTCAGAGGCCTGATTGTTTTGTAATAATGCTCTGTAATTGGTTGCGGTGGTCATAGGAATCTCTCCCTTTTTTTGTTTTAAATAACCAATGGTGTACTGTTCCTTATTCTCCTGAGTGTCTTTTAATGATTGTTCTAGAATAAGGTATTCTTTGGCTTCTTGCGGAGAGACCATGACGGCTTTTCTGGCTGCTGGGTTAAAGTTAAGCGGGGCTGGATTAAATTGGTAAAATACAAAAACCATGACGCCTACCAAGAGTATAAAAAACTGCATAGGCACTTTAAGTAATCCATTAAATAGCATCCCTAATTGGCTTTCTTTTATGGATTTAGCAGAAAGGTATCGCTGCACTTGGCTTTGATCTGTACCAAAGTAGGAGAGTGCTAAAAAGGTTCCTCCAATAAGTCCTGACCAAACAGTATATCGATTTTCAAAATCAAATGAAAAATCTAAAATTTCCATTTTTCCATGTACGCCTGCAATTTCTAAAGCATTAGAAAACGTAATCCCTTCTGGCAAAAGATTAAAAATTACACCAAAAGCGATAAACATGCCACTAAATATGATCGCCATTTGTTGTTTTTGGGTAACACTGACTGCTTTTGTACCTCCAGAAACAGTGTAAATAATCACTAAAACACCGATAATAATATTTAATGTAGTAAGATCCCATCCTAGTACTGCCGATAGGATGATTGCAGGAGCAAAAATGGTAATTCCGGCGGAAAGGCCTCGTTGAATCAAAAAGAAAAAAGCGGTTAAACTTCGGGTTTTTAGATCAAAACGACTTTCTAGATATTCATATGCAGTATACACATTTAATCGATGGTATAAGGGGATGAACACCATACAAATGATAATCATCGCTATGGGTAAACCAAAATAAAACTGTACAAAGCCCATTCCGCTATGAAAAGCTTGACCTGGAGTGGATAAAAAGGTGATGGCACTGGCTTG
>CAZYRG010000141.1:0-3038 GCA_964650425.1 uncultured Flavobacteriaceae bacterium | reverse complement strand
AGGACGAAATATAGCGCATTTAATACCAAAATAACGGTATACCATTTTTTCCAAACAATTTTCTGCATGATGTATATTTAATTTAGTTACTTTCCGATAGAAAGCATATTCGCAAACAAACGATATGCTCCGGGTACTCCCGCAGGAAATTCTCTAAAGAAACTCAAACCTGTATAAATGTAATATCCTTTACCGTATTTTGCGACTAACAAACTTCCCTTTTTCTCTGTTTCTCCTTTGTCTTTCATGACAAAAAGTGGTGTAAATTCTGGTGCCCATTCATTGGGGAAATACAAGCCTCTTTCCTGTACCCAACCCTCAAAATCGGCTGCTGTAATCTTGTTAGGAGCGGTCAATAAGGGATGATCTGTGTTTAAGAACTGTACTTTGGCATGTTCATCAGTGACACGATCTCGAGATAGCTTCAAGGGATATGGTGCAATGTCCTCCAGTTTTAATCTTCTGTTGGTATTATACTGGACAATGAGGTTTCCTCCATTATTTACATAGTCTAAAACTATTTTTTGTTTATATTTCAGGGCTTCTACTGTATTATACGCTCTAATCCCCACCACAATGGCATCAAAAGGAGCAAGGCTTGCTTTTGAAATGTCTTCTGGAGCGATCGTTGTTACTGTATAGCCAATCTGCCTCAAGCTTTCTGGAACCACATCTCCAGCACCTTCTATATATCCAATATTTTTTCCTTTTTTTACCACATCCAAGCGTACTACCTTGGTAGAAGCTGGCATAATAACGGTTTGATAGGGGATATGTTCATAGTCGATCGTTTGCAGTTCATCGCTATAGATTTTTCCGTTTACATTGATTTGTGGTTTAATAGTACCCTCATTTTGTGTTTTCGGAGGTGTTAGCGTAAATTCTATGGTTCGTGTAGCTCCTTTTTGTGCAATTTCAAAACTAGCTTCAGCAGGACTAATACTCCATCCTTTGGGAATAGCGATACGTGCCATTCCAGTAACCTTATCGCTATGTGCAGTTATCGCTAACGGGATTGTTTTTGGTGTGTTGTCTGCAAAAATCAAGACCTTGTCTGCAATACGACTTGTAACAATGGGAGTGCTTGCAAATGGTTTGTATACTTCGCCTTTTACGGGGTCATTCTTCTTGTAGACCAATGGTCGCGAAAAAGCAATTGGTGCACCATTAATCGTTAACTCAAAATTAAACTGCATGGGAGCCTGTGTGGGCTGACCAATGAGTTTGGAGTCAGCAACCTTATACATTCCTAATGTTCCTGTTTCCTGCAGCCAATAAGGCGAAAAGGGCTGCTGTTTGGTCGGTGTAAAAACCATATCCCATGATTGCCCCACATTATTTTCTAGCGTAGTGTTAGGTGTTATTTTCTTTTCTAGACTAGGGCTAGCGATACTTTGTATTTTCGTTGGAATGGCACTGCGGTTAATCGCTTCGATTTTTACAGGTATTTCTGATCCTTTTGTTATGGTAACATCCTGAGCAACAATTTCTAAATAAAGTCCCATACAAGAGGCAATGATATCTCGTAATTCTTTTGTTTTAATCTCTTTCCAATGGGCATCTTCTAGCTTTGTAATTAATTGATAGGCTTCGACCAATTTTGGAACACTCGCAGCAGGGTATTTAAAATCAAAATCAGCTTCAACCTGTGTCAAAATTTTCCCAATAGCCGCTCCACCTTTAACACGTTTCCATGTGGTGTCAATGCCATCAAAAAGATTATCCGGGTTCTGAGGCATCGTTCCTTTGATCAATTCGATATACTCCTTTCTTGTTCCGCGTGTACCAGTATTGCCAAACCCTTGTGTTTTGTGTTGACTACGACTCAAGGAGGCGATCTCAGAATTAGAAAGTCCTAGAGAAGGGTAGTAGGTGCCAATATCGAAAGATAACATCTTGGATTTATCTGCTGCTGCAAATTTTTCTTCACTACCATAAAACCACCATGAGGTATTAAAAAACAAACGCTTCGGTTGCCATGTAGTGGTTTGAGTTAACTGGGAACTGTATTTGGATTTGTCATCGACTAAATCAAAAGCTTCGAGACTTAACATTGCAGATGAAGTATGATGTCCATGAGTTCTGCCTGGTGTTCTGTGATCGAAACGATTTATAATAATATCTGGACGAAATTTCCTTATAGCAAGCACTACGTCATGTAGGACTTCATCCTTGTTCCATATTTCTAAGGTTTCATCTGGATGTTTGGAATAACCAAAATCATTTGCACGGGTAAATAGTTGTTCTCCGCCATCTATTTTTCTGGCAGTTACTAATTCTTGAGTCCTAATAACGCCTAATAATTCACGGATTTCAGGACCGATAAGGTTTTGCCCACCATCACCACGAGTCATAGACAAATACCCTGTTCTGGCTTTAATATCATTTGACAACAAAGCGATCAAACGTGTATTTTCATCATCAGGGTGTGCTGCCACATATAACACCGAACCTAAAAAGTTTAATTTCTGTATAGCTTCATGTATTTCTGAGGCATTCGGTTTAGAAGGTTGTTGTGAAAATATAGTAAAAGGCACTAGGAAGAGCGTAAGAAATATGCGTCTCATTTTTTTTACTCAAATATAAAAAGATTCATAAGGCGGGATAGGGGTTTAAGGTTTCTTTAACAAAGGAATTATCTATTATTTAGAATAAATTCACAATAAGAAAAGGATCCGACTTAAAAGTTGAATCCTTTTCCTACTTAAACGTAATAATTATGAAATTAAACAATCTTTAGCTACGCATGGCATAACTTGATGCAGCAGGCAAATCTCTTAAAAAGCCTAAAGCTACTTTAAAACTGAAACGGAATGTAGAGTAAATTTTATTCATACTATTGGTTTTTAAATTCTTTATTAATTTAGTAGTAAAAACCTGCAAAACAAAATTTTAACTCATTATTTTTCAATAACATGGGAATTTTGAGGAATCTCTTTTGAAGAGGGGGATTATATGCTTGTAAACAGTAATAATTCTATAGGTTCATTGCGTAATATGCTTTAAAAATTACGGTTTTACCATAGTAAATATACAGA
>CAZYRG010000140.1:0-8594 GCA_964650425.1 uncultured Flavobacteriaceae bacterium | reverse complement strand
GTACAAAGATAGTCAAGTATTAAAGCTTAAAAAACCCATATTGATCAAAACCGTATAATTCTGTTAAACCACCACAGCTTTTCTTTGGTTGTCTAACTATCAATTAAATTCATTAAACAGCGTATCGTGATTTCATCAAAAACTACAAGCGCTTCTTTTAAAAAAGCGCTTGTAGTTGAGAATTGTGATTCTAAACAATTAAAATAATTATTCAACCGTTATCTGGAGTGTCTTATTTGTGTTCTCCGAATTTATATTCACGAAATAAACTCCTGATTTCCAACTATCAGTTTTTATAGTAATAGCAGCGTTTGTTTCATCATTATAATTTTGCTCCAATAGGATCTGACCAATATTATTGACCACACGTATTCTTTTTATTGGACCAAATTCTTCATTGGCCATAATTTCAAATTGGTCTGAAGCTGGGTTAGGATATAAAACAACCTTTTCTTTTACTAATTCGTTAATTTGTTCTGGCACATAAGCCTTACTAAACACTCCTTGTGCCCATCTATGAGAAATACTTTTTCCGTCAACCGATATTTCGCCAACATAGGTATATCCGCCATTACCAATATTATAAACCCATCGTTCATCATAGGAGGAAGCAGCAATAATGTTTCTAAATTGATTAAAAGTACCATGCGTTTGATCATTTCCTACTACCACAGCCCAAGTCTGACCATCCTGATCGTTACAGGCTTCAAATCCGTTAATAGTTTGATTACAATGTTTTCTAACGGCCACGTAGTTTTCTGCTGATCTTGCAATAACCCAGTTACCAGAACGGACAACCTGATCAAAATCTTCTTCTTGCCAATGCAACGCCACATCAAAATTATCAAATCCAAAAAGAGAAAGATCCTTGTCTGCTCTATACATTATTAGCGCCACATTATCCTTTTGTTCTACATAAGGCAAGGTTGTATTTGATGTAGAACCTGTTGGTGAAGGATTTCCCGATCGCGTAAAAACAGCCTCTTTGCCCACGGTAGCCACCCACGGCCATTGTTGATAGCCCGCTCTTCCTTTCCAATGATTCTGAATGGAGGTTAACCCCACCCCATTATGTTTATAGAGTCTAACTGAGGACGATCCAATGTATGAACTTCTACTAATTGCCGCCGCCGTTCCTGCTGCCGCCACAAAAGCGGACGAAGAAAGAGACCGATATTGCGCATAATCCGAAAATGCTTCATGGTCCCATAAATCATAGTAATCCAAAGCCCATTTAAAATCCGCCGCTAAATCGGGATGAAAATACCCTCCTGCACTCCATTGAAAAATTGCTCGGTCTTGTCTGGTTAGATCACCGTGAATATCAAATCCTTCGTTAATACTATGTCCATTAGTCATGGTTATATTTCGGGTTGCTTTCCATTCATTACGTACCACCCCTAAATTAGTCGTAGTGGTCGCTATAAATACGCTCGATATTTCGGTATCATCACTTAATTCTCCCAAACCAGTCAATAAATAAATCGTCGGTCGCAGTCTTCCTTCTCGATCATAAGCACTATAAAAGGATCTTCCTGCTGCTGGAAAATACGTTCCTTCGTCATTTACCACTTGCAGTATTTGTCTCATAAACTTTCGTGCCGCATTTGCGGCCTTTGTTTTGATCGTAGTATCTTTTGCAAAATCTGCTAAGTTGAGCAAGGCTGAGATGGTATACCTTGCATAAATTGGAGAAAGAAATTCGTAAAACCCATAGGTGTTTTTAAGGTCTAAATAATGATTGAGCATCTTTTCTAATGTTGCCCTGCTCTCAAACCCATAAGATTCTTGCAACAACCAATGGGCAGACATGTACATGATCATATGGTTTTCTGACCAGTATTGTCTTATGTTACCCTGTGTATCTGGCAACCAAAATGGTATACCTTGTTGTCTTATTGGTGTGGTATACCATTGCAAATTTTGGCTAGAATTAGACGAATCGTAAAGATTTACATTTTGCCCATTGGTGCCACTGTTCCCTCCATTAAGAGCAAACCCAGAAGCATTCCGCTTAACCAATTTATACCTTCCACCGTTAACGGCTAATTTTTGCCATTGCTGATTACGGTTATTTTCTTGACAGTTCCATAAAAAAGCATTCTGACCATTGGCTCCGCCATTACCCCCATCGATACAGTAATTCGTACCTCTTTTTTGGTAGGAATAATATCCGTTGCCACGATCAATCTCGACCCATTGTTGATTTCTATTATTTTTATTGGCTGTCCATAGATATACATTTTGCCCATTCGAACCGCCACCACCTCCATCTAGTGCAAAACCTGCTGCATTACTTTTTGTGATATGAACAAAACCTGTTTCCTGACCAATTAGCGCATTTAATATTTGTTCATCAAACTGCCCTTCAGTTAGGAACAAAAGACGCATAATTTCAGTGATTTGGAAATCCACAGTATCAATTTCATCGAGATTTTCTAAGTGCACTGCAAATATCTTGAGCAGTTAAAGGCACATCTCTATAGGCCTTAAAAATTTTGCCCGACATCGTATTCTGATTAATCACGGCGTTTATATAAGCGGTTTTACGAGCATTAAAAGTAGTTTGCCCGTGGATCTTGTCGCTTGACAAAAAGGTTGAAAAAAGATTGAACAGCACTATACATGCCAGATTGAATGTTAAAGTTTTCATTGTATGAGTATGATTTTGTGAATATTAAACTGGTTAACCAATTTAGGAAATAAACCCGTTATACTAAAAAGCTAAATGTTATTAAAATTGTAAATAGTGTTAAAAGTGACTAAACCTAGCACCCAGAACGTTTCGAAAATCCAATAAAATCAATTCCCACAATTCTGTTAAATCATCACAACTTTTATTCATTTGTTTAACTATTTATTAAATTTGTTAAACAACAAAATTTAATTTGAAAAAAGAATTCCTCCCTTCTAAAGTTTGTTTGGTGTGTAAACGCCCTTTTAACTGGCGAAAAAAATGGGCAAAAGTTTGGGACGATGTAAAATATTGTAGTGAACGCTGCAGACGAAATAAAACAACGACAGTATGAAAACAACTGCGCTAGTATGGTTCAAAAATGACTTACGGACACTCGATAATGGTTCCTTGACACAAGCAATGCGAGATCATCATAATGTTTTGGCCCTATATTGTTTTGATCCGCGACAATTCGTAAATAATCAATTTGGTTTCAAAAAAACCGAAAAATACCGAGCACAATTTCTTATCGAATCGATTCAAGACCTAAAAAAACAACTGGAAAGATTACACATCCCGTTTTTTATTTATTTCGGAACCCCTGAAAAACATATTCCTGAACTCATCTCTAAGTACGATATAGCTGCTATCTACTCGCAGAAAGAATGGACTCAAGAAGAAGCAGATTGTTCCGAAGGTGTCAAAAATCAATTGTCAGAAAAAGTTTCATGGATCACCTCATATGATCAGTTTCTTTTTCATCCAGATGACATTCTGATGTCTATCGATCAAATACCCACAGTATTTTCGAATTTCAGAAAACACTGTGAAAAGTACGCTTCAATCCGTCCTCTGAACTATGTACAACCAAAAGCGCCTTCCAATTATTTTGATACACAAACCACGATTCCGGATCTTGAGACTCTAGGATTGTCCACATTTGACAAAGATGCACGAGCTGCATTCTCCGATCAAGGAGGAGCAACAACTGCTTGGCAACGTGTGAACCATTATTTATGGAAATCCAAAAAACTTTCCTTTTACAAAAAAACACGGAATGGTTTAGTTGGTAGCGATTACAGCTCCAAATTTTCTCCTTGGTTGGCTAATGGCTGTCTATCTCCCAGACAACTCTATTATGAAGTAAAAAAATATGAGGCTTCGATCGTAAAAAACGACTCGACCTATTGGCTCATTTTTGAACTCATTTGGCGCGATTTTTTCAAATACATCTCTCTCAAACATGGCAACGCTATTTTTCAACTTGGTGGAATTTTGCAAAAGGAGTATGGATGGTCAAACGACAGATCACTAGTAAATGATTGGATCAACGGATATACCGACCAAGCTTTTGTCAATGCTAATATGCTAGAGCTAAAGAATACTGGATGGATGAGTAATCGCGGGCGGCAGAATGTGGCTTCGTATTTCGCTAAAGAATTACAACTGGACTGGCGTATTGGAGCTGCGTATTTTGAATCCTTGTTGATCGACTATGACGTACCGAGTAATTATGGTAATTGGATGTATGTAGCCGGAGTTGGTAATGATCCGCGTAATCGGAAATTTAATGTATCGTTGCAGGCAGAGCGCTATGACCCAAATCAGAAATACCAACAATTATGGTTACAAACCACCCTTTTATAAGCACACCTTATGATCTTACGACTCCTACTTGGCGACCAATTAAACAGCAACCACTCCTGGTTTGAGGAGCAGCGAGATGATGTGCTGTATTTTATGGCAGAGATGCGTCAAGAAACAGATTACGTAACACATCATATTCAAAAAGTCGTTGCTTTTTTTCTCAGCATGCGAACTTTTTCTGATTCGCTCGAGGCGAAAGGTCATAAAACACTTTATTACAAACTAAACGATCCTAGAAATCAACAAGATTTAGTCAAAAACCTAGATCAAATTATTTTGGAAAAATCTATTACTAGATTTGAATATCAGCGCCCAGATGAATATCGACTAGATGAACAACTCAAGACCTTTTGCGAACAAATACGCATTGATACTGTCTCTTGTGACACACAGCACTTTTTAACCTCTAGAACCGAGGTTGCCAACTTTTTTAAAGGGAAAAAACAATACACCATGGAATATTTTTATCGTTACATGCGAAAGAAATATTCCATCATGATGATCACTGATAAAGATCCAGAAGGAGGGCAATGGAACTTTGACCAAAACAATCGAAAAAAATGGAACGGCACCCCTCACATTCCGGAAGCCTACCAAAATGTTACGATTGTTTCTGACATTGTCATGCTCTTAAAAAACAGTGAAGTTCAAACTATCGGAACTATCGACCCAAAACAATTTGATTGGCCTAGCTCGCGAGCTGCATGTCTAGAAACACTTCGATACTTTTGCGAGCATTTGTTAGTGCACTTTGGCGATTACCAAGATGCCATGTATACCGAGGAACGCTATCTTTTTCATAGTAAATTATCCTTTGCTATGAATAGTAAGATGCTGCATCCCATGGAGGTATTAAAGACCGTAATTTCGTATTGGCGGGAACATCAAGATACTATTAGCATCTCTCAAGTAGAAGGGTTTGTGCGACAGATACTAGGATGGCGGGAATATATGAGAGGGCTCTATTGGGCCAAAATGCCGAACTACAAATCCTTAAATGCATTAGACAACACCAATAAGTTACCAGAATTTTATTGGACCGGTGACACCAAAATGAATTGCCTGAAGCACGCCATTACACAAAGCCTAGAAACTTCATATGCACACCATATCCAACGCCTCATGATTACGGGGAATTACGCTTTGCTCACCCAAACGCATCCCGACGAAGTGGATCAATGGTATCTAGGAATCTATATCGATGCTATAGAATGGGTAGAAATCACCAATACCCGTGGAATGAGTCAATTTGCAGATGGTGGTATTGTAGCAACAAAACCCTATGTATCCAGCGGAAGTTACATCAATAAAATGAGTAATTATTGCAAAGGTTGTCATTACAAAGTTTCCAAAAAAACGGAAGAAGATGCTTGCCCCTTTAACGCATTGTATTGGAATTTTTTAGACGAAAAACAACAGTATTTCAAAGATAATCAACGAATGCGCATGATGCTTAGTTTGTTGCACAAAATGGATGCTGAACATTTAATCAAGCTAAAGACAAGAGCGCATGATATTATCCAAAACCCAAACGCTTACTGATGCAAAAAGAAAAGGCCCATATCAATGTTGTTTGGTTCAAACGTGATTTACGTTTGCAGGATAATGAAGCCATCCACAATGCCTTATCTAGAGGTCTACCCGTTTTGCTACTCTATGTTTTTGAGCAATCACTGATAGAAGATCCGCATTATAGTGCACGGCATTGGAACTTCATCAAAGAATCACTGCGGGATTTAAACAACCAACTGGTATCCCATACAACGAAAGTCTTAATTGTCACATCTGAAGTTGCACAAACTTTTAGCACCTTACAACAGTTTTGGAAAATTGACACCGTGTTTTCACATCAAGAAACAGGAATCAAAATTACGTATGAGCGCGACAAGCAATTTGCCCGATTCTGTAAAAACAATATGATCAAATGGGTCCAAAATGTTAACAACGGGGTTTTCAGAGGTCTAAAAAACAGGCAAACATGGCGGGAAGATTGTGAACATTACATGCAACAACCGCTTTTTGAATTTACTCCAAAACCGAACACTTTTATCAGCTCAGAAAAGCTTCTGGATCTTGAAAAGTTATTTACCATTCCTAGCTTAGACACTCCCAAAACCCAAAAATTCCAGCCGGGAGGCACTACCAATGGATTAAAATATTTGCACTCTTTTTTTGAAGGCCGGTATCAAAACTACAATGCCCATATCTCAAAACCAGCATTAGCACGTAAAGGCTGCAGTCGTCTATCTCCTTATGTAGCGTGGGGTAACCTTTCTATTCGCCAAATTTTTCAGCATGCCGTTGGAATCCGAGCGACTTCAAAATATAAAAAACAGATAGATGCTTTTACTTCACGATTACGCTGGCAGGTGCATTTTATTCAAAAATTTGAGATGGAAGAGATCATGGAGTTCGTAAGTATTAATGCTGGCTATCGTAAACTCAAGAAAAAAATTTCCGAGCAATATCAACAAGCTTGGTTTGAAGGTAAAACAGGGTATCCTCTCGTTGACGCTTGCATGCGATGCTTACAAGAAACTGGTTACATTAACTTCAGGATGCGCGCATTAGTCGTTTCTTTTTTTACCCATAATTTATGGCAACCATGGCAAGCTGCAACAGCGCACTTATCCCGTTGCTTTCTGGATTTTGAACCTGGAATTCACTATCCGCAATTGCAGATGCAGGCGGGAGAAACGGGTATCAATATGCTTCGG
The DNA here is from genome assembly GCA_964650425.1 of uncultured Flavobacteriaceae bacterium. Taxonomy (GTDB): domain Bacteria; phylum Bacteroidota; class Bacteroidia; order Flavobacteriales; family Flavobacteriaceae; genus Aquimarina. The sequence goes on along the minus strand of CAZYRG010000140.1, from coordinate 1,553 downwards.
ATTTATAATCCTGTCAAAAATAGTCAGGAGCATGACCCTCAAGGCGAATTTATCAAAAAATGGGTTCCTGAATTGCAACATCTTCCAATAGCTTTTATCCATGAACCTCATACCATGTCTCCAATGGAACAGCAATTTAACAACTTTGTCCCAGGAGAAACCTATCCGTTGCCGATCGTTGACATGAATACCACTCGCAAATATGCCAGTGATACGTTGTGGGAGCTGAAAGATGATCCTTTAGTAAAAAAGAAAGCTACAGAATTCTAAAAAAGCACACACTACCCAATAGAGAAAAAATGAATTAACTTATTTGTATCAATGAAAAAAGAACTAACCATTAGAGAAATAGATCGTATAATTGAAATGGCATGGGAGGATCGCACGACTTTTGATGCTATTTTGTTTCAGTTTGGACTTAAAGAACAAGAGGTAATTGCATTAATGCGACGCGAGATGAAACCCTCTAGTTTCAGAATGTGGCGACAGCGTGTACAAGGCAGGAAGACAAAACACGAAAAAAAACGTAATTTTGATGAGGATGGACGCTTTAAATGTTCACGACAACGTCATATTACACACAATAAGATTTCGAAAAGATAAAGGTGGTGAGCAGAAGAGAACATAGCGAAGAGAGGAATTGTGTATGTAAAAACTGCCCTAAATAATAACTTCGTCCAATCTCCTCTTAGATACGATACGAAAAAATGAAAGAACAGAAAAAGAAAGCAAAAAAACCAGATGCTGTAGTGTTTGATGAAAAGACACAACAATATGATGCGCATCTAAAACCCTATGCTACGAGTGTTGGGGCTCCGGTGATTACTCCTGTAGATACTACAAGTTGGAAAAACACCAATATTAATAGAGTAAATCATGAGATCAATGCGCGATATGAAGAACTACGTGCGCAATACCAAGAATTGCTGGAAGAGTTTGAATACAATAAATTGGTCTATTCTTCTAAATTTAATTTTGAGCCTATTATTGGTGAGACGTACCATTTGTACAGAGATAAAAACACCAATACCTTTCTTTCTGTAATCGCCCCAAATGAATGTAACTTTGATCATGTGGGTAGCTTTAGACTTAAAGCGGATACCATGTGGGAAAAACTGTAATACTGCTTTATCAGGACAGTGCAGGATATGGTTTTTTTATATTCTTAGTATTCTTGTTATTTTACAGACTCTTTTAAAAAACATTTCTTTTGAAACAACTTTACAAACTAATCAACAGTACTTTTTTTCTATTCATAGCAATTTCCAGCGCGGCGCAACAAGCACCTCTCACCAATGATGTCAAACTATCCGGTGAACTCAAAAAATGGCATAAAGTGACCTTAACTTTTGAAGGCCCAGAAACGTCAGAACTTGACAAAATAAATCCATTTTTAACGTATCGACTTGAGGCCACTTTTACACATCAAAAAACAAATAAATCCTACACCATACCTGGATATTATGCTGCTGATGGGAATGCCGGAGAAACATCTGCTGACAAAGGAAATAAATGGAAGGTACACTTTGCACCAGACGAAATTGGAACATGGA
>CAZYRG010000139.1:5749-8620 GCA_964650425.1 uncultured Flavobacteriaceae bacterium | reverse complement strand
AATTATTGAAAACTACAGTGAGGGAATATCCAGCGCTGCAAACATTTTGTTATGCGAAAAATTGCCTCATTCATCTATCATAAAATTCTTGGATTCAAAATTATTGGAGATTTTCCTAGAGATCTGAAACAGTATATTATTATAGCGGTACCACATACGAGTTGGCATGATTTTTATTTAGGCTTATTGATTCGCAAAACATTAGGTTTAAAAATTAATTTTGTTGCGAAACAGTCCCTTTTCAAACCACCATTTGGTTGGTATTTTAAGGCTGTAGGCGGTTTTCCTGTAGATCGCAGTGGTGGGAAAAATAAGGTAGACGCCATAGCACAACTTTTTGAAGAACAAGAAACCTTTAGACTTACATTGGCTCCAGAAGGGACACGATCAAAAGTATCAGCGTTTAGAACTGGGTTCTACTACATTGCCAAGAAAGCCCAGGTTCCAATCGTTATGATTACATTTGATTTTGGGAAGAAGCAAAATGTGATTTCAGCACCATTTTATCCAACTAGCGACGTGGAAAAAGATTTTGATTTTATGTATAAATTCTTTGATGGTGTAGAAGGTAAAGTTGCTAAGTATAGTTTTAGTCGTGACAAAAAATAACAAACTCCCGAATCTTAGTGCAAGTTAAGAAACGGGAGTTCTGATTTTAATTAACCCCTCAATTAATTAAAGTATGATATTAAAACGAAAGCGAGAATCCGATTCTACCATTTCGCCCCTGTGTAGAAAATCTAATAATTTCTTGATAATCATCATTAGTAATATTAGTTACTGACAAAAAAACTTTAAAATTATCCATTAATTGATGACTAATATAGAAATCTAACAGTCTATAAGCGCCTAAAGCAACTGGTGAAGAGGTAAAGGTATTAGGGTCAAAAAAGGTGTCCGTTCGTTGATCAGTAAATTGAAAACTCAAAGAAGTAAACGTTTTAGGGTTTAAGTCGTAGCCCAATGAAGTATTAATTTTATGTCTAGGTATTCTTATGCTTTGATTTTCATTAAGATCACTAGTATCTGTGTAGGTGTAGTTTCCAGATATTGATAATTTATTGTCAAAGAATTTTGTTTGCATTGAGACTTCTATTCCTTGTACCTTAAAAAGGTCTTCAATATTGGTGTTTTTAAAAGTTTCTGAATCAAATCCAATTGCATTTTTCGCTTCTCTATTAAAATAAACAATATTCAATAGCTGTTTTTTATCAATTGAATATTCTAAACCAGCTTCTAAGGTTGCACTTTCTTCTGGTTGTAGATCGGGGTTTGCACTCCCAAAAGCTGTATCAAACAATTGAAATAGGGTTGGAGTTATATAAGCAGTGCTATAGGATGCTAGCGCTTTTAAATAGCTGTTTTCAAACTTGTAGGTATACGATGGGTTAACATTGTAGACTAATTGGTTTCCATATTTACTATGTATATTTAATCGCGTTCCGGCATTAACTTGTAGACCAAAATCAGATAAGTATACGGCGTTAAAATATGGATCAATAATATCAAAATCGGCATCCTTATCATTGATGGATCTTTCTAACCCAGTTTCTCCAAAGGGTATGTTTGAAAAATTGAAATCACTATATGCTCCATTTGCGCCTATTACAGTTTTAAAAGTATCACCAAATTCATAGGTATGATAGCCGTCAAAGGTGTAGAACCGGCTTTCATACAACGTTGGGAAATCACCAGACAGCGCTCTTTCTAGAATGGAATAACCGTCTGACCAAACAATACTACCATTACCATAGTCATATTCAAAATAGCTTCCAAGACGTTTTTGGCTATTTTCATAACGATTATCAGCATCAAAAACACTACTATCAAAATCCCCTTCTATATCATCAACAGATCCATAAAAATGAAATTTAAATTGCTCACTCCAACGGTATCCAATTTTTGCATGTACGTTTATACTAGAAAATGGATCATCTTCAAATGCCGGTTCGTTATCTTGTGCTTCATTACTTGATAAACCACTGGTATACTGATGTTGGAATCCAGTTCTATAAAAAAACTTGCCTAACTTCCCTGAGAAGTTGACCGAATTATTGAAATCGGTTAGATCATAATCCTGTTCTTCTTGAGACTGTTGCGTTCCAATACTAGATGCGAAATCTGCGGCAAATTTAGTTTCTTTAGATTCTTTGGTAGTAATATTTATAACCGCCGTTGCAGCGCCAGAACCGTATAGTGTGCTAGCTGCTCCTTTTAAGATTTCTATTTCTTTAATTTGATCTAGCGGTAATAAACGTAAATCAAAAGAATTACTTGTCGATGAAGGATCTGTAACGGTTACTCCGTCTATTCGAACTAATACTTGTCTGTTTCTACCTCCTCGGACATAGACTCCCAAATCCGCACCAGCATAGCCCGTAGCTTGATTAATTACGATACCAGATGTGGTATTGATTACATCAGCGATCGACTGACCTTGACTTCTTTCGAGCATTTCGGAGGTAATTTTTGTAATCACTTTACCACTCTTTTCGCGTTCTAATTTAAATTTTGAATCAGATACTACAACCTCTTCTAGTTGCGTCGTTTTTTCTTGTGAAAAGAATGATGTAGTTGTTGAAAGTGCAATAGAGGTTAACCCTATAAAAATTTTTTTGTTCATTTTCATGCATTAATTGACCACACTATTGGTGCAGTCTAATTTTCCTTAATAATCGGAGTAAAAGATACAGTCTGTCCATATCCAAACCTTTATCCCGAAAGTTTGATATTCTTGAATCAAGGCAGGTCTCCTGGCTCACGTCTTGTTATCGGTCTTCCCATTCGCCGAGGCGAACAGTGACAATCGAAGTGTAATAACAAGCATCCGCCGCAGCGGACAAAGTATACAGTTGCGGGAACAGCTGAGGG
>CAZYRG010000139.1:0-5649 GCA_964650425.1 uncultured Flavobacteriaceae bacterium | reverse complement strand
GAATTTGATCGTTTATGTGCCATAGATGCGACGATTATCTTTATTTCCAATGAAATAGGCATGGGCGTGCACGCCACTACAGAAATAGGAAGAAAATTTACCGAATTACAGGGGTGGATGAATCAGTATATCGCCAAACATGCGGATAAAGCAATACTCATGGTGTCAGGGATTCCGGTTATCATAAAAGATTAATGCGATGAATTTTGATATAAGACCACTTCCAACAGCATTAGAAAAGCGTATTCAGCAAAAAATTGATGCTAAAACAAAACCGACAGGTGCTTTGGGCGTGTTAGAAGAATTGGCTTTGCAAATAGGAATGATTCAAGGTACACCATCACCGCATATAGAAAAGCCTGTAATTATAGTTTTTGCAGGAGATCATGGAATTGCTGAGACAGGAAAAGTAAATCCGTATCCGCAAGAAGTGACGGCGCAAATGGTCTATAATTTTTTGGGTGGTGGTGCAGCAATCAACGTTTTTTGTGAGCAACATAATATAGCTTTGAAGATCGTGGATGCCGGTGTTAATCATACATTTAGTAATACTCCAAAACTTATAGATGCCAAAATTGCTTTGGGAACAAAAAACTATGAAGATGCTCCTGCTATGACAGTACTACAATGCGAAAAAGCGCTACAAAAGGGAGCTGCATTAGTGGAAGAAAGCTATAAAAATGGTAGCAATGTCATTGGTTTTGGCGAAATGGGAATTGGCAACACTTCTGCAGCAGCTTTATTAATGGCATCATTTATTAAAATTCCCGTTGCAGATTGTGTTGGAGCAGGAACTGGATTAGCTGATGAGGGAATTTCAAAAAAGGCAAAAGTTTTGACGTCGGTATTTCAAAAACATCAACCACAATCGATATTAGAAACATTAGCAACGTTTGGAGGTTTTGAAATCGCAATGATAACCGGCGGGATTTTAAAAGCGGCGGAATTAGGAATGACAATTTTAATCGATGGTTTTATTGTTACAGCAGCACTTTTGACAGCTCATGCTTTCGATAAAAATGTACTTAACTATTGCATTTTTACGCATACTTCAGGGGAACAAGGGCATCAAAAGATGTTAACATTTTTGGAGAGAAAAGCCCTATTGCATTTAGGCATGCGATTAGGAGAAGGAACGGGGGTAGCGATGGCTTACCCAATAGTACAATCAGCGATTGGTTTTTTAAATAAAATGGCAAGTTTTGAAGAGGCCGGAGTGAGTGGGAGTGCATAGATTATGTAGAATAATGAATATTATAGGGTTTATATTTGATTAATTTTATCGTCTAGTTATATGAACTTTTAAACGCTAAAACAGTAAAAGGAGCATGAAAAAGGAACTCCAAATATTTTTTACCGCCTTGATGTTTTTTACGCGAATTCCCTGTCCAAAATGGGTGGATCATGATCCGGAATATTTGCAAAAAAGTTCGAAGTATTTTTCTTTGGTGGGAATTATAGTAGGAAGTATCGGAGCACTCGTTTTTTATGGAGCTAGCTTTGTGTTTCCCGTGACAATTGCGGTTTTGTTTAGTATGGTAGCCACAGTCTATGCTACAGGAGCTTTTCATGAAGATGGTTTTGCAGATGTGTGTGATGGATTGGGAGGAGGTTGGACCAAAGAAAAAATCCTATTGATTATGAAAGATTCCCGATTAGGAACTTACGGAGTGATTGGATTACTACTTTTATTAGCCATCAAGTTTTTCGCAATTACTGCGATACCTATTCAATGGATTCCAATGGCAATAATTTCTGGTCACAGCCTGAGTCGTTTTATAGCAACAACATTAATTTACACACATCCTTACGTAAGAGATACAGATGATAGCAAAGCAAAACCGGCAGCCAAAGGAATGACAACAACCATGCTTTTATGGAGTGGTGTTTTTGGTGTAGTGCCCTTATTGTTATTTCAGAGTCCTTGGGTGTTTTTGGTTATTGTTCCCATGTATTTTTCCAAATTGTTTTTAGGAGCGAAATTCAAAAAATGGTTAGGAGGTCAGACAGGGGACTGTGCAGGAGCAGTTCAGCAGTTGAGTGAAGTCATGTTTTATCTAAGTCTTATAGTATTATGGAAATTTATTTAGTACGACATACCACCCCAGATATCACAAAAGGTATTTGTTACGGACAAGCGGATATTGATGTCACCGCTGATTTTGCAACAGAACAAGCACGTATTCTTGAAAAATTAACGTCCATAATAGATGCTGAGATATATAGTAGTCCTTTAAAAAGGTGTAAAATACTCGCCGAGTCTATAGGGAGGACGGTATCCTATGATAATCGTCTCAAAGAACTAGACTTTGGAGATTGGGAATTAAAGGCTTGGGATACTATTCCTAAAAAAGAAATCGACCCTTGGATGAAGGATTTTGTTCATGTAAAAACAACTGGAGGAGAGTCTTACGAAGATTTAGAAAAGCGCGTACTTGATTTTTTCGCTGAGGTAACGAATGTAGATGCGGCAAAAGATGAAGAAAAATGTGTAATCATAGTTACACATGCAGGAGTTATGAGAGCGCTTTTAGCAAACATACTGCGTATGGATCTAAAAGATTCTTTTTCCATCTCATTAACCTATGGTCATGTAGTCAAAATAGCGAAAAATCAACAAGGCTTCAAAATCATCGAAGGTTTAGTAACTTTACAAAAAAAATAAGATGCTAAAATGTTTACAATGTTTGTTTTGTGCATGTTTTTTGTTGGTAGTATCCTGCAAGAAGCGGTCACAGGCTAAAGACATTTTAACTGAGACAGTATCAGCATCGAAAGGAGTTCCTATTTACTACGCCAAAGGTTTTAAAGTAGAAGATTTTGGTACGCATAAAATTATTGAAGTAAAAGCTCCGTGGCCTGATTCCAAAGAGTTATTTCGCTATCTAGTATTACCCAAGGGGGCAGTATTGCCCAAAAATCATAATGCAACAACCATAGTTAGGACCCCTATAAAAAAAATGCTAGTGACTTCTACGACTGATATTCCGATGCTAGAATATCTGGAATTGGAGGAGCAACTGATTGGATTTCCGAATACGGATTACATTTCATCAGAAAAAACGCGAAAACGTATTGATAAAGGGTTGGTGCAAGACGTCGGTAAAGAAGTGGCTATTAATACAGAACTGGTATTAGATTTAGCTCCAGATTTGATCATAGGCTTTTCCGCTACAGGAGATGTTAAAACATACGAACAATTGCAAAAATCGGGCATTCCAGTAGTGATGAATGGTTCATGGATGGAAGAACATCCATTGGGTCGTGCAGAATGGATCAAATTTATCGGTGCTTTTTTTGATAAAGATAAAGAAGCGCATAGGAAATTTAGAAATGTAGAAAGTGCGTATGTAAAAGCGGCACATCAGGCTTTAGATCATCAACATAAGCCAACAATCTTATCAGGTTCACTCTACAAAGATGTATGGTATGTCCCTGGAGGAGATAGTTTTTTTGCAAAAATATTGCAGGATGCAGGGACCGATTATTTGTGGGATACCGATAATGCAAGCGGTAGTATTCCATTGAGTTTTGAGGCAGTTTTGGATAAGGCACAAAATGCCGATTTATGGCTTAGTGCAGGAGGCGCCAAAAATTTAGAAGATCTGATTAAATTAAATAAAAATTATACCGTTTTTGATGCGGTACAACATAAAAATGTATATACAGAATCACTTACGAAAGGTGCGACTGGAGGCATTTTGTATTATGAATTAGGAGCCATGCGACCTGATTTGATTCTTAAAGATATTATTAAGATCGCGCATCCAGAGATTTTACCAGATCACGAACTTTTTTTCTTTCAGAAACTGCCTTGATTGCTGCTACTAAAACATATCGCCGTCCCTTTATGCTATTAACTTTATTGATGGTACTTTGTTTGGTGCTGAACATCAGTTTGGGCTCCGTAACAATTCCTTTTGATACGGTTTGGAAAGGAATTTTTGGAGCAGAGATTCCGAAAGCATCTTGGGAGCATATTATTTTTCAATATCGAATTCCAAAAGCAGTTACCGCACTTTTAGTTGGGAGTGGGTTAGGAGTTTCAGGATTATTGATGCAAACACTTTTTAGAAACCCTATGGCAGGGCCGTTCGTGCTAGGAATTAGTTCTGGAGCTAGTTTGGGAGTGGCAGTACTTATTATGGGATCAGCAGGTATAGGTGGGGTTGTAGGGGGTGTTTTGATTAGTAAATGGAGTTTGGTTATTGCTTCCAGTATCGGAAGTTTTTTGGTATTATCAGTGGTGTTAGCCATTGCTACTCGAATTAGAGATACCATGACCTTATTGATTATTGGATTGATGTTTGGGAGTATGACAGCGGCTATTGTAAGTGTTTTAGCGTATTTTGCACCTGCAGAAGGAATACAGCAATATGTCTTTTGGGGATTTGGTAGCTTGGGAAATCTAAGTTGGTCAGAATTGTCCGTTTTTGCGATAGTATTTGCTTTAGGCGTCTTGTTAAGTGTTTTCTGTATCAAAGCATTAAATACCTTGCTATTGGGGGAGAATTATGCGCGCAGTCTCGGTACAAATTTAGCACAAACTAGGATCGTTTTGATTTTGGCAACAAGTCTGTTAGCGGGCAGTGTAACAGCCTTTGCGGGGCCGATTGCCTTTGTAGGATTGGCAATACCGCATCTGGCACGCTTATTTTTTGATACTTCTGACCATAAAATTTTAGTACCTGCAGTAATGGTATTGGGTGGTTGTATTATGCTTTTGTGCGATAGCATTGCACAAATGCCTTCGAGTATGTATACCTTGCCGATTAACGCGATAACAGCACTTTTTGGAGCACCTGTGGTGATTTGGTTATTGGTAAGAAAGAGAAAGGTACTTTTTTGAGAATGATTTACAGACGATATGAAACCATTTAACGCTATATTAGAAACAAAAAACCTGTCTATTGGCTATGAACGAAAGGGACAGGAAACAGTTGTGGCTTCAGAAATTAATTTGGCCTTAAATCAGGGAGAATTAGTAGCGGTGGTTGGTGCCAATGGAGTAGGGAAGTCCACGTTGTTGCGTACCCTCTCTCAGGTGCAAAAACCACTTGCGGGGACAATTGATATCCTTGGAAAATCACTAGAAACATACACGCCATTAGCGTTAGCAACTGCACTCGGTTTGGTATTAACAGATCCGATCGCTTCTCGTAATCTTACGGTAGCAGAATTGGTAGCATTAGGCAGACAACCTTACACGAATTGGGTAGGACGTTTAACAGAAGTGGATCGCACCAAAATAAGCGAAGCACTGGAGCAGATGCATATTTTAGATTTATCCAGCAAAAAGTGCCATGAATTAAGTGATGGTCAACTTCAAAAAGCATTGATCGCTCGGGCAATTGCTCAGGATACGCCATTGATTATTTTGGATGAACCTACTACGCATTTAGATATTTATCACAAGACCTATGTGTTGAAGTTGCTGCAAAAATTGACACACGAAATGCAGAAAACATTATTGTTTTCTACGCATGAAATTGATTTGGCGATACAATTATGTGACAAAATAGTCATCATGATTCCGAACAAAATTTATTACGGTACACCAAAAGAACTGATAGAAGAAGGATGCTTTTCTGCACTTTTTCCAGAGGATTTAATTGATTTCGATTCTGAAACAAGAAGTTTCAAGATGCG
>CAZYRG010000138.1:6317-8700 GCA_964650425.1 uncultured Flavobacteriaceae bacterium | reverse complement strand
TTGGAGCTGTTACATTTTCGTAAACCGACTTTGGATATTGAAGGCTATCGAAAGTTATTAAAAAAAATAGATACAAAATTTTATAAGCGTATCATGTTACATCAGTACCATGAATTAGTTACAGAATTTGGATTGCGAGGTGCGCATTTGCAAGAACAACCCCGTTATGATTTGGTCGAGGATTTAGCCAGTTATGTAGCTAATTTCAATACGCAAGGCTATAAAGTGAGTAGTAGCTTTCATACCAAAGAGGAAATAGCAAAAGACGGTGCGTTATTTGAATATGTATTACTAAGCCCCGTATTCGGATCGATCTCTAAGGCGGGTTATGAAGGAAAAGGATTTGATGTAACCGATTTACCCAAACATACAATTATCGGAATGGGCGGAATCAATGAGCAAACGATAGCCAAAACCTACGAACTAGGCTTCAAAGGCATTGGCGTACTGGGAGGGATATGGAATGTGGATAATTATTTGGAGGCTTTTCAAAGCATTCTCCGTACAGACGTAGCATGCTACGTCTCCAGAGCAAGCTACGCCTCCACAGCAAACAGTATTTCTAAGAAATAGTATAATGAAAAATAGGCCCAACATACTAACCATTGCTGGTTTTGACCCCTCGGGTGGCGCAGGATTATTAGCGGATATCAAAACCATAGAAGCATTAAAATGTTATGGTATGTCGGTATGTACGGCGAATACGATCCAAACAGATCGGGAATTTGTAGCCTGTAATTGGATAGCGGAGAAAGAAATTTTACAACAGTTAGAAATAATACTAACCAGTACAACTTTTGACATTGTCAAAATTGGAATCATAGAAAGCTGGGATACGCTGCTGAAAGTGATAGCGCTTTTAAAAATGAATAATCCTAAAGTACGAATAGTATGGGATCCAATTCTTAGTTCGAGTACCAACTTTGAATTTCACAAAGAAAACGACAAACAGCTAATCGAGCAAGTCTTGGATGAGATCTATTTGGTAACACCTAATTATAAGGAGATTCAACAACTTTTTCCGGATCACAGTATAGAAGAAGCAATTCAAAACATTCAAGAACATACTAATCTATATCTCAAAGGAGGTCACAGACTAGATGCGGTTGGTAAGGATGAATTGTTTACCAAAGATGAAAAAAAGTACACACTCAATCCCAAAATGCAAGGCTGTACCGAAAAACATGGAAGTGGCTGTGTGCTATCTAGTGCAATTGCGGCACATTTAGCGTTGGATTTTCCATTACTAAAAGCTTGCTATCGCGGAAAGCGTTATACAGAGAAAGTGTTGGTATCTAATAAAAGTCTATTAGGATATCATAGGATTTAACTAGGAATGATGAATCCAAGATTATGAATGAAAAAACGGTGTATTCTAGAAGGTTTTCAAAAATCTCGCTAGGTCACATCATTTAAATATTACAACAAATAACAATGAAAATAACTAATAAAAAATATAACCTACAATACATTTCTCAAGGAGCAACTCCTGTAGAACATCTGCAGAATATTGGTAAGGTGTGCGAAGCAGGGTGCCGATGGGTACAGTTGCGTCTCAAGGAAGTTTCTTTGGTAACTTATTTAGAAACAGCTCAAAAAGCGCGAGAAATTTGTGATCAATACGGTGCTATTTTTATTGTAAATGACAATGTAGGTATTGCGGCAGAATCCAAAGCGGATGGCGTACACCTAGGACTGAACGACTCAAGTATTGAAGAAGCACGAAAAACCTTAGGAGAAAACGCTATTATCGGAGGCACCGCTAATACGATAGAAAACTGTTTGCAACATGTCAAGGATGGTGCTGATTATATAGGTTTAGGACCTTTCCGATTTACGGAAACGAAAAAGAAATTGAGTCCAATTCTAGGAACAGCAGGGTATAAAAAAATCCTAGAAGAATTAAAAAATAAAAAAATAGAGACTCCGATTATTGCGATTGGAGGGATTACCGTTGCAGATATTCCTGAGCTATTACAAACAGGCATTTCTGGAATAGCTGTTTCAGGAATGCTAACGCAAATACCTGAAGATGATTTAGAAGAACAAATAGCGGGTATACAAACTACGTTTCGTTCTCACACCCGAGACCTGAAACCCGAGACCCAAAACCATTAAAAACATGGATACATTAAAAATAGCAGATAAAGAATTTACCTCTCGACTTTTTACAGGAACGGGTAAGTTCAGTTCCTCCGAATTGATGGAAGAAGCCTTAGTAGCTTCGGGGAGTGAATTAGTCACTGTGGCGCTTAAACGCGTTGAGGTTACGGATAAGCAAGATGATATTTTAACACACTTACAACATCCACAGATCAATTTATTACCGAACAGCTCGGGAGTACGAGATGCAAAAGAAGCAGTTTTTGCAGCACAAATGGCA
>CAZYRG010000138.1:4503-6217 GCA_964650425.1 uncultured Flavobacteriaceae bacterium | reverse complement strand
TAATTTCGATATATTTACGTAAATTATACGTATAAAATAATGAATATGATACGAAAAGAATTGCATTTAGATGAAAAAGTAATTAAAGCTTTGGAGATAGAAGCCAAAAAGCAAAATAGGAGTCTCAAAAATTACCTGGAATATTTGGTGATACAACAAGCGCAACGCTTACAAGTACCTTCAAAAAAATATACAACCATGATGGATGATATGTTGACCAATTATGATAATAAAGAGTTGAATTTTTCATCCATTGAAGAAGTGTTAAAGCGAAATGGAATATAGTATTCAGGTTTCCAAAGAAGCAGAAAAGGATTTGGCAATCGCACAGTGTTATTATAAAGCCAAAGGACTGGATTCAGAGTTTAAAGAAGATTTTTTAGAACAAATTAAGTATTTACAAGCCAATCCTTATTTGTTTCAAATTCATTATCGCACGATTAGAAAAATTAGTTTCAACACCTATAAGTATGCTATTCATTATACGATAGATAATGATATAGTATATATTTTTCGAATTTTGAATCACCGACAGGAATATGATGATTCAAAATGATGTAAAAAATTAAAAGCTAAGCACCAAGAGCTAAAAGCTAATAGCCATTATGACAAAGTCATTTAAAGAAATATTTGATCAATACAATTGGGATACCGTCACTTCTGAAATTTATCAAAAAACAGAAGCTGATGTGCTGCGCGCTTTAGGTAGTTCTAAACGCGATTTAGAAGATTTTAAGGCACTGATTTCGCCTGCTGCCACTCCGTATTTGGAACAAATGGCACAATTGAGTAGCCAGCTGACCAAAAAGCGTTTTGGGAATACCATTCAGATGTATGTACCCATGTATTTGAGTAACGAATGCCAAAATATTTGTACGTATTGTGGCTTTAGTATGACGAATAAAATTCCGCGCAGAACACTAAATGATGCCGAAATTTTGAAAGAAGTAGCGTTTTTAAAAGCAAAAGGCTATGAGCATATTTTGTTAGTAACGGGAGAGGCAAATCGAACAGTTGGTATTGAGTATATTAATCATGCGATTGAATTAATTAGATCCCACTTTTCCAATATTACGATTGAGGTACAACCACTAGATCAACCCGATTATGAATTACTCAAAGAAAGTGGTTTGTATGCGGTGTTAGTCTATCAAGAAACCTATCATAAAGAAGAATACAAAAAACATCATCCCAAGGGCAAGAAAAGTAATTTTTATTACCGACTAGACACTCCAGATCGATTAGGGAAAGCAGGCGTTCATAAAATAGGATTAGGAGCATTATTTGGATTAGAAGACTGGAGAGCTGATAGCTTTTTTACCGCTTTGCATCTACGCTACTTGCAAAAGACCTATTGGAAAACAAAATATTCGATTTCTTTTCCAAGATTACGACCGCATAGTGGTGGACTAGAGCCTAAAGTTGAAATGACGGATCCTGATTTGGTACAATTAATTTGTGCCTATCGTTTACTGGATGAGGATGTGGAGTTATCGCTTTCCACTCGAGAAAGTGAAGTATTTCGCAATAATGTGGTACAGTTAGGAATCACGTCTATTAGCGCCGAGTCCAAAACCAATCCAGGCGGCTATGTGGTAGAAAAACAATCCTTAGAACAATTCGAAATCTCCGATGAACGCCCTACTGAAGAAATCGTTTCGATGCTCAAAAACCAAGGCCTGGAAGTTGTTTGGAAAGATTGGGAACATTTTTC
>CAZYRG010000138.1:2711-4403 GCA_964650425.1 uncultured Flavobacteriaceae bacterium | reverse complement strand
TAACAGCTTTAGAGGATAGTTATGAATCGTTTTGCGGAGTAACGACTATAGAAAATCTACAAGAAGTTTCGGCAGAAGAAGTACAAAATAATCTAGATGATTATACTGTGGTAGATGTCAGGTCTTATGAGGAATATGAGCTAGAGCATATAGAAGGAATTCATATTCCGCTAGACGAATTAGATGATCGCTATGATGAAATTCCGACGGAAAAACCTATTCTAGTCTGTTGTGCTACCGGAAAAAGAAGTACACTTGCTATTTCACTCTTAGAAGTCGAGTTAGAAGCGGCACATTTTGTGAATCTTAAAGATGGTCTGGACGCTTATTTTAATTTGTAATGAGTAACGTATTCCCGTTTTTAGAGATGCTGTATCTTCGCAATGTAAAACCTTTTTTGTCACTTCGTTGACCATCTAACAAGTTGTACATCAAAGCACCCTCACAGGAACTTGTTGCATTGATACCCTCAACAGTCAGTTTCGAACAGCTCTGTACCGGACGGTTTGGGTCTGTGAGCTCAAAAGCGTTGAAAATGGAATTATTTAAATTACTCACATAAATTCCATTGATACCAAAATCATCTAGAATAAAGGTTCCTCCTGGGAACTTTAAATTCGTATACTGTGGCAAATCAAGGTTTAACTGGATGTTGACTGGTACATTGGGTAAAAAGTTATTATCGTCCTGTAAAACGTTCTCATCACTTTTACAACTTGTTAAAAGATAAAATATTCCTATTGATAAAAGTAAAAACCGCATTCTATTTTTTTTAGCAAGATATTTAAAATACTATAACGCAAAAAATTTTAGTATATTTGTTTTTACAGGAATCCCATCGCTATGGGATTTCTTTGTGTTTAAAATTCCCTGAGAACTAGGGACAAATAATGAAGTTATGAGCAAAGTATCGTATTACACTGCTGAAGGGTTAAAAAAACTACGTGACGAGTTAAATCAACTAAAGGATATAGAACGCCCTAAGGCATCACAAGCAATTGCAGAAGCACGAGATAAAGGAGATCTTAGTGAAAATGCCGAATATGACGCCGCAAAAGAGGCGCAAGGTTTATTAGAGTTAAAAATTTCTAAGTTAGAAGCAACACTATCTGGGGCTCGTTTAATTGATGAGTCACAGTTAGACACTTCTAAAGTATTGGTGCACTCTACGGTAAAGATCAAAAATCACACCAATGGAGCACAAATGACCTATAAGTTAGTAGCGCAAAGTGAAGCAGATTTGGCAACCGGAAAAATCTCTGTAGACTCTCCAATTGGGAAGGGTTTATTAGGAAAAGAGGTTGGAGAAACTGCCGAAATTCAAGTGCCAAATGGTGTCATGAAATTTGATGTTTTAGAAATCTCTAGAGATTAATTATTATAAAATAAAAAAATGTAGGAACCTTTTCTGTAGTTTCAGGAAAGGTTTTTTTATTTTTAGCCTATTCTAACCATAATACTACCCTGTTGAATGTCAACCTTATTTACTAAAATTGTCAGTGGAGAGATTCCATGTCACAAAGTTGCCGAAGATGAAGATTTTTTAGCATTTCTTGATATTAATCCTAATGCCAAAGGACATACGCTTTGTATTCCAAAAAAAGAAACGAATAAGTTGTTTGATTTGGATGAAGAGGAATATGTTTCTTTAATGCTCTTTTCTCGAAAGGTTGCATTTGCATTGGAAAAAAC
>CAZYRG010000138.1:0-2611 GCA_964650425.1 uncultured Flavobacteriaceae bacterium | reverse complement strand
TTGGATACCTACGAGCATGTAAATAATATTAGTATCATGCGCTATTTACAAAGTGCCAGAGTACAGTTTTGGGAAAAAGGAGGTTGGGTAACATCTTATAACGATTCCAAAATTGGACACATTTTGGTGTCGACTAAATGTGATTTTAAAAAAGCACTCTTCTATCCAGGGACCGTTAGGATCAGAACTCAGGTCGCTTTTGTTAAGAATTCAAGTTTTGGATTACATCATCAGCTTTTTGATGCACAGGATAATTTATGCGCCGAGAGTCATGATGTGGCTGTTTGTTATGATTTCAATACAGAACAATCTATTAGAATTCCAGAAGAATTGCGCGCATTAATGGAGCCTTACACGAAATAATAGTACATTTCTTTCTGTACTAAACATCAGCTTTTCTGAGACTGATCTGAAATGTAGTGCCTTTACCGATTTCGGATTTTAACACGCGTAAACGGCCTAGATGATATTCCATTATAATACGCCTGGCAAGCGATAAACCAAGTCCCCAACCCCGTTTTTTGGACGTATACCCTGGTTCAAAAATTTTAGAAAATTTACTTTTTGGAATGCCTTTTCCAGTATCCGTGATATTGATATGTACTTGTTTATGTTTTTTATCATCAATCAATTCGACATGTAGATCTCCTTTGCCTCTCATTGCATCGATAGCATTTTTTACAATATTTTCTATCGTCCATCCATATAATTGTTCATTGAGATATACTGGGATTTCATCTTCGGGTATTTCTATGGTAAAGTTGATGAGTTTAGAGCTCCGAGTTTTCAAATATTCATAGGCAGATTCAGTTTGCGAAATAATATCCAGTTTTTCCAGATTTGGGATAGAACCGATCTTAGAAAAACGCTCTGTAATCATTTTGAGCCTAGAGATATCCTTATTAATTTCGTCAATATATTCTGGGTTGACATTCTCCATCTTTAGAATTTCTGACCAGCCGACTAAAGAAGATAGTGGAGTTCCTATTTGATGTGCAGTTTCTTTGGCCATACCTGCCCAAAGTTTATTCTGTTCACTCACTTTGGTCGTGGTAAAAAAGAAAAAAACAACACCAATTAATAAAATGATAATCGCTACAACGACCACTGGATAGAAGCGTAATTTTTTGAGAATTGGAGAACTGCCGTAGTACATATATTGCTTTTGCGAAGCACCTAATGTAATTTCGATCGGCATATTGTCTTGCCGCATATTATTGAAAAATTCTTCTAATTCCTGCGGTTCTTCTTTTAATGAAAAAGGGGTGTTTTTAATTTGTATAATACTATCATTTGCGTCAGTCACAATAACTGGGATCGTATTGTTACTATCTATAATCAAAAAATTAAGGACTAAGTAATCACTTTCTTTACTACTATTAAGAGATTTCATGGATTGCGCTAAAATCTCCATTTTGGATCGTTCATCTGTTTTTAAACGATTATAAAACAGTGTAGTACTCCACAAAATAAGTCCCAAAATTGTAAGGGCAGCAATAATGATAAAAGAAGTGGAAAAATTACGTTGATCTACAAAATTCATTGAATTGTACACGTTGGATTTAATCAAATATAAACGTTTTGTAAGAATTATATTGTGTAAACTTTAAGGATTCTAGTAGTTACGTTTCTTAACTTTGTTAGAAATGAGGATACCGTTATGCTAACTTTAGACCCAAAAAATCAAGAAATAACAAAAGTACATCAGTTACTTTTAGGAGCTGTGGCTCCTAGGCCAATTGCTTTTGCCAGTACCATGGATAGTGATGGAAACCCCAATCTAGCTCCGTTTAGTTTTTTTAATGTGTTTAGTGCTAATCCGCCAATTTTAGTGTTTTCTCCTGCTAGAAGTGTTCGTGATAATACGACCAAGCATACCTTGCAAAATGTATTGGAAACGATGGAAGTGGTAATCAATATCGTTAATTATGATATTGTACAACAGATGTCTTTGGCGAGTAGTAATTTTGCTAAGGATGTTAATGAATTTGAAAAATCAGGATTGACAATGCTTGCTTCAGAAAAAGTAACTCCGTATAGAGTAGCAGAATCTCCGGTACAGTTAGAATGCAAGGTGCAGGAAGTAAAAGCGCTTGGGACAGAAGGAGGTGCAGGGAATTTGATTATCTGTGAGGTGGTTCTAATGCATTTTGATAAGGCGATTCTTGATACAAACGGAGGTATAGATCAAGCAAAAATTGATGTGGTTTCTAGAATGGGAGGTCATTGGTATAGCCGCGCAAAAGAAGGTTTGTTTACGGTACCCAAGCCTACACGTGTTATCGGAATGGGGGTGGATCAATTACCAGAAAAAATACGAAATAGCACTGTTTTTACGGGGAATGATCTGGGAAAACTTGCGACAATAGCAGAAGTACCTTCTGCGAATGAAGTCCGTGAATTCATGGTGAATAACTTATCAATAAAAAAAAGTTTAGAGGGCAAATCAATCGAAGAAATTCATAAATTTGTAAAGCAGTATCTTATCAGTGATGATTTGGATATTGTTTGGAAAATTTTAGCAGCAACTACTTAAAAATATAGTAAAAATGGAAGTACAAGGTAAAGTGAAAATGATCGGGGAGGTGCAGACCTTTGGAAGTAATGGATT
>CAZYRG010000137.1:0-8807 GCA_964650425.1 uncultured Flavobacteriaceae bacterium | reverse complement strand
AACTGTGGTACAACCTACGCAACCTACACAACCTACTCAACCTAACCCAACACCTACTGGTGGACCTGATGGCTATACCTATGCCACTAATGAGGGCGGCACCGTAAATGTATCTGGCACCGTTAATATTGCTTATGGAGCAAATGGAAAATTCAACTTTTTGAAAAATGTATCGGCAAATACACCCTGTAACAATGCTACTTTTGGGGATCCTATACCTGGTGTAAAGAAGGCTTGTTATATTCAGCAGGTATCAACAACAAATCCTAATCCAACACCTCCTACTTCAAGTAATTGTTCCTTTGGAACACCGACATCAAATGGGTTAGCAAGTTTTGACAGGGCAAGTTATACAAATATTTTTGTACTAGGTAATGGACCAAACTTGTCAAACATTAGACGATTTAGAATTAGCTGGAATGCTGGATCTAAAAAGTTAACACAGTTTGCTTTTAACACTGCAAATGGAAATCCAAGTTATTATGTTGATCTAAGAGGTAAAATTGAACAAAAATTCGGTGGAAGTAATCCATCGGTAAAAATATCTGGATCAGGAATCGGAATTGATGGTGATTATTGGGTCACAAAAAGAGGTAATGATTTTGTAATGGCTTCCAAAGGTGGGAAATTCACCATATACTGTAGCACTTCTTCTAGCAAACCAAGTTGTACTGGTCAAAAAATTGCTCAGCAAGAAACTGCTATTACCGTATATCCAAACCCAGCAAAAGAAACTATCAACATCAGTGGTATAACAGCAGAAAATGCTATTGTAACCATAAATGATCTATTAGGAAAAGTTGTACTCACGACTTCTTTAACTAAAAATCAAAATAGCCTCAATGTAAGTCACTTAAAAACTGGTTTACATTTCATATCACTTACGTTACAAGATGGGACAAGCTTCCAAAAAGCATTTTTGATAAAATAATTGAACTAAAAAAGGCCGTCTTTTCAGATGGCCTTTTTTGATTACAATATTTTCCAAAACTTTAAAAAATATTGCTTTTTGCAATTTCATCATAGAAAAAAATCATTTGAACGAAAAAGCCAAACCATTTGCGAATGTTATTACTTAAAATAGCAATTTAGAAGGACCAACCTTTAAAATACTTGCAAAAATCAAAAATTGTATTTTTGTTATCTGTCAATACGTATTGATACGTAACTAATCAGTATTAGGTAATAAAAACGAAAAACATCAAGTGCGCTTTTTTTATTCTCTTTTTTTACTGCTGAGGCTTTTTCCAGTTGCCGCACAGGACGGTGGGTCAAAATCTGATATTGACTCCATACTGGTTACATCAGAGTTTTCGGAACCAGTTTTCAAGAGGATCGCAGATAGCCTTTTTGATAACAAGGAATATGAACTAGCTGCCCAGTGTTATCTAAGAATTATCAATCATACAAATGTAAATAACGATAAGGAATTTGACTCGGAGATCGTTATCAAATACTATAGATCATCATTTTCTTCGAGAGCAGACCTTTCTGAGACAGCAAGGTTACAAATTCTGGATTCCTTGTATACCTATTGTCGGAACAACACTAACAAAAGATGTCAAGGTAGGATATTACAAGAATATGGATATTACTATGAAAAGAAGGATCCTATAAAGGCGTTGCAGTATTTTAATAAAGCAGAAGAGATTTTAACATTGATCAAAGATTCTGTTTACCTTGTAAAATTGTATGATACTAAAGCGCATCTATTTGCCCTGAGTCAGGAGCATAAAACGGCATCTGTAATGCTCCAAAAAGCTATTTCTTACATTTCAAATAAAAGTAAGAAAAGACAAATTTTAAAGACCTATACCAGATTCTTAAGAGAAATGCAATACAGCGATGTGAGCAAGTATCCAGATGCATGGATCCCACATTTTGAGAAAGGAGTGACACTTTGTGAAAACGGACAGCAATGGAAAGGAATATGTTATACTATTTATGTCAATGGTGCTCTTTTATTTGCTATGAGCGGTCAACCTGAAAAAGCATTAGAAATTTTTGAAGCAAAGATTGATTTTGATAAATTAAAGCGTAATAAGGAGTATGTAAGACCCGTATTTCCTTATTATGCGATGTATGTAAAAGGATATGCATATTATGAATCAGCACAATATACCCCAGCGATAAAGCACCTTTCTGAATCTAAGGCTTATGCGGTTAAAGAGCAGGACACGGTACTAAGACTTAAGGCGTCAAAATTGTTGTCAAACATCTATTTATTTCAAAAGCAATACCGGATGGCTGCGGAAGAACTAAAGAGTGAACAAATAATGACCGCATTACAATCTGAGAAAGAATCTGAGAATAGCTTAAAATTGAGTCAAATTGTTGCCAATTTGGAAAAGGAACAAAAAATACAAGTTCAGGAAAATGAGATCAAGAAATTAGCTACCTCTAATAAAGATATAGCACAATCCAATACATTTTTACAGAGCACACTTTATATAGGGATTATTGTATTTCTATTAATCGTTTCTCTCTTTGTCTTTTACATAAATACTAATAAAATACGGTTACTAAAGTTGAAGGAGGAAGCGACTTTGAACAAACTAAAGCTTTTACAATCCTCTATGAATCCTCACTTTTTATTCAATACTTTTGGAGTGCTGCAACATTACATATTATCAAAAAATAGTTTAAAGGCCAATGAATATATGACGGAATTATCAGGTTTGATTAGAAAAATTTTCAACAACTCTGACAAAGCATTTGTGCCATTTTGTGAGGAGTTAGAAATTTTAAAATCGTATATTTCATTGGAGCAAGGAAGGCTCGAAATCCCTTTTGAGGCTCATTATATAGCAGCACCTGATTTAGTGCATACGAACCCATTGATTCCACCCATGGTCATTCAGCCCTATATAGAGAATGCGATCAAACATGGATTTGCCGTATCCGATAAAAAATATAATTTAACCCTGTCCTTCAAAAAGAAACAAAATAATGTTATTATTACATTAACAGATGATGGAATTGGTAGAAAGGCTGCTGATATACTTCAGCAAAATACGTTAAAAAGACGAAATCATTTGTCGATCGCCACAAAGAATATTCAGGAGCGTTTGGATTTAATGAAGCATATAGATGGACTTGAAGCTACGGTAACCATAAACGATTTATACAATAAATCAAAAGAAGTGAAAGGAACGCAAGTCATTATTATCATACCAATCAAAAAAGAGTAGCCATGAAAACAGCACTTACGTGTATCATTATAGATGATGAAAGAAAATGCCGATTGAGTCTACGCGCACTCATAGAAACCTATTGTCCAGAAGTGGAAATCATCGCAGAGGCAAAGGACAGAGCGTCCATGTTGGAAGTTTTGGAGAAGCACCAACCAGATTTGGTATTTACCGATATAGAAATAGGACCTTTATCTGCTTTTGATATTTTGAATGAATTAACAACTATTGACTTTAAGATTGTCTTCGTGACTGCTTACGATGCCTATGCAATTCAGGGATATAAATATGATGCAATTGATTATCTGTTAAAACCCGTAGATTCGAAAGCGCTAAAAGCTATAGTCAAAAAAATGGTTGATCTAAAAATACAACTACAAAAAACGGATACACAAGAAAAATTCAAAGGCGTACATACAAAAGTATCGGAAGCTTCTAAAATTTCTATCTCGGACCATAAAAAAATGCGATTTATTAAAACGAATGATATATTGTATTGTATTGGCCAAGGTAATTACACATCCTTTATCCTGAATAACAACAGTAAAATAGTTTCTTCTAAGAGCTTAAAATACAACGAAGAAAGACTCATTCCGTATAATTTTATAAGGATACATAAGTCATTTTTAATCAATTTTTTGCATCTAGACTATATCAACAAAGAGCAAGGCGGTTCTGTTGTGATGTCGGATGGTAAGTCTTTACCTATTTCCAAAAATTATAGAAAACTCTTATATGATAGAATAGCACAGATTTGAATTGCTGCAATAATCTTTAATGCGATATACTTGGGATATGTACTATCCCGATTGTACGATTACAAACAGCTGATTGATTTTGTATGAAATGCTATTTTGAATGTATAAAATGCCATTTTTATGGATATAATTATGTAAAAATAGCTATGAAACTTCACTTGGATGTTTGATATTAAATGGATTATCGGAATCTAGTGAGAAATAATCGATTTTGCTACGATACTAATTTCTTGTTGACTCAATAATCAGTCGCTTTGTACAGGCAAAAGCTATGTTGAAACATTGCCCCCCTATTTTGTGATCGGTTCTTCCTATTTTTGAAAAACCAACTTAATTTTAATTACATAACAACATGAATATCTGCAGAAAATTACTAAGCTGCTTCTATGCGCTATGCAGTGTCTTTATATTACAAAAGCATAAAGGACTTACATTATTTGTATTTTTATCCTTTAGTAGTGTATGGAATCCGAAACTTTTAGCAATAAATACTATTGATAGGAATAATCCCCCAAAAGTAAGTTCTTCGTACAATTGCTTGCCTCCTGCAGAGGTTAAGATTGCGATTCAGCCCACGCGTTCTGGTAGCTGGAATGATGCTGGTATTTGGCCAGGAAATCGGATTCCCACTGGTAGTGATGATGTCACAATTCCATCTGGAAGAAGGGTTACTTTAAACGGATCCTGTCGGGCTAAATCGATACGTGTAAACGGAACCTTAAATGCGGGGAATAACAGTGTAGATCTTCGTACGGAAAGTATTGTGGTAGCGGGAAAATTAGAGATTGGGACAGAGGCAAACCCTTATAGCGCGGCTGGTAAATGTGTGATTACACTGGTTGGTGGCAGAAGAACCAATGCCCCGTCCTCTTACAAAGCTATTTTGGTATTGAATGGTGGTACTCTTGAATTACACGGTAAGAGAAAAATGAGCTGGACGAATCTTGCAGCGACTGCCAATGCTGGGGCGAAACAAATCAGATTAAAGGAAGCTGTAAATTGGGAGGTTGGTGATCAAATTCTACTTACAGCGACAGCTTTAGGAGGGAATAATAAAACTAAGAGAGGTTGGCAAAAAGTGGACCAAGCACAAATTACACAAATTAGTGCTGATCGGCGGACCATAAATTTAAAGGATGGTTTAAAAAATAGACATTTAGGTATGTCCAAAACCTACACAAGAGCAAGGGATGGAAAAAAATGGAACGTGAACATGCAAGCGGAGGTTGGATTGCTGACACATTATATCAAGATCCAATCAGACGTTGCTAATACGAATACACTGGAGAGTGACGGATTTGGTGGGCATATTATGTTAATGAAAGGTTCTACTTCTCATTCTGAAAATATTGAGCTCTATAAAATGGGTCAAAAAAAGGTGTTGGGGCGTTACCCATACCACTGGCATTTAAATGAGGATAAATCTAAAGGGAGTTACCTAAGAAATAGTAGTGTACATAAATCATATAGTCGAGCGGTAACTATCCATGGTACAGATTATGTGACCGTAGATGGTGTATTTGCCTATGATCATATCGGTCATGGCATTTTTCTTGAAGATGGAGGAGAGCGTTTTAATACCATAAAAAACAATGTTGTTTTGACAACTAGAAAGCCAAAAAAGGGCAATGAGTTGACTCCTTCTGATAATCAGCTTAGTCAAGCACAAAATCAAACACCAGCGTCATACTGGATTACAAACCCTAACAATTTCTTCGAGAATAATGTAGCAGCAGGTACCGAAGGGACAGGTTTTTGGTTTGCCTTTCCAGAAGATAAGCCATTATTTGCTAGCGCAAATCTCGCTTATTATAGGAATGTAAAACCTAAAGAGCAACCTTTAGGAAGCTTTAAAGGTTTCGTAGTACACTCTTGTGCAAATGGTTTTGATATATTTGATCAGCTGGATAGTAAACATTCAATTCGAGCTAATTTTGGTTGGGTTATTAATAGTGATCAATTTATTGAAAATGGATTGCTTTACGGAAACGAAAATGCGGTTTATTGTGGACTAGGACTTCAGGGAGATCCTTCTCATATAGTGTTTAGAAATTGTGCCTTTGCGGATAATGAATCAGCGACCATGCTTGCGGGAAATATTTCCATTAGAAATACGCTCTTTGCAGCAGATACAGGTGTCGGTTTTTTCAATGGGACACGCCAATTCTACCGATATTATGATGGACCGGGAATACATACGGATTGTCATTTTGAGGGCTGGGGCGGTCCAAATGCAGAAATCTTAAAACAAAAAGAAGGTGTAGGAGCTACGGAAAATTTTAATCCATCTTTTAGAGGTACGACTGTTGGGGGTAATGGTAAAATCCCTTTCCGATGGGTGCAACTTGCAAAGGATGAGCGTTCAAGAAAGGCCGGATTAGGTTTTAAAGATTATGATGGAGGTTTCTTAGGGAAACGAGGAACGCTAATGAGAGATATCCCATTCAACAGAGATGGTCATGAATATAGAGATCCTTCTTGGAAGAATCTAATGCGATCCGATTATTTTTTCTCTTCATTATGGTTAACTAGTATCAAGAATAACGGTACGGAAGCTCCCAAAATAGCAATACAACGCACAAAGTCAGGGACTGCATCGGTTTGTTTATATGAATCAGGTGGTAAAACAGGAACGATGAAAACGCCTATCATTGTTAATCGAGGATTTTTGTATACCTATTATTTTGACAGACTTCCCAACACCAAAAGGATCAATGCGATCTGGCATAGAGGCGATCAAGGGGATCAAGGATTTGTTCGTTTCAAAGGACTTGGTAAACTAAGTGGTTTTAAAGTAACAAATGGAGGAAGCAAATTAAGCTCTATAGCAAATGTTGAGTCTTCTAATAAAGCCGCATATTTTATCGCTGGTAATGGAGATCTTTATCTTAAATTAATTGATAAGGGTAATGATAATCGATCTACAACCCAAATAACTTGGAGCGGTACTGGTAGTTACCAAAATCCTGCGCTTCCATGTCGATCTAATAACTTCACTCCGGGTTCAGGTTCTGGCCCTGGAGTAGATCCAACTCCAACTCCAACTCCAGTTGCAGCTGAGATAAGTTTTCAAAGCCCAAATGGCAATCAATTCAATGCAGGAGCGAATTTAGGCGTTGTCATTAATGTAAACAAAGGTAGCGTATCAAACATCAAACTATATATCAATGATGCTTTGGTAAGACAAGAGAATAGTGCTCCATATCAATGGGGAACTGCTAATTCTAGTCAAAATGATCCTTCATTATTAAACCTGAAGGCTGGAAGCTATACGTTGAGGGCAGTTGCAACGGATACTAGTGGCGCTACAACAACTGCTACAAAAAATATTACGGTGGGCACAAGTACGCCAGATCCAGATCCGACGCCAACACCTACACCAACGCCACCTGCTACAGGTTGTGTTGTGTCAAGTCTAAAGTTTGATTTTAGCAAAACGGATGAAGGGTTTACAAGACGAAACATTGCAGCACATAATACCACAAGTGATACGTATTGGTTGCTACGAGCGGATAATTCTAACGATCCATTCATCATTAAAAATGGGTTGAATTTTAAAGGTAGTCAAGCGCCAATATTCCGGGTTAGAGCGAAGTCAGAAGCAAGCGGTGCGTTTCAATTATTTTGGGCTACCACAGAGCAACCCAATTTTGCACAAGCACGTTCTGTAGTCGTCAGGCCAAAAGCGACTAATGTTTATGAGGAATTGATATTCGACATGAGTGGTCTTAATACCTGGACAGGAAAAACTATTACGGCAATCCGTTTGGATTTTCCTCCTGATGTAGCCGCTTCTCGACATACCTTTATTGATTACATCTATGGAACATCAAGTGGTTCTTGTAATGATAACGGGGGTAATTCTAACAGTGGTAATGCTATAGTCCATATTCGTAAGCGCAACGCTACCAATTTTGCCTTGGATGGGGGTAATGGTGGTGCAGCTAATCAGAATGTAAAACTATGGCAAGCTGATCCTGAGAATGTCAATCAACAATGGATTGAAATTGACCGTGGCAATGGATACTATTCGTATCAAAAAGTAAATACCAATTATTGTATAGATGGCGGCACGAGTGGTGCAAAAGGTCAAAATGTCAAGCTTTGGAGCTGTGCTAATAACAACCTAAATCAGCAGTGGCGAAAAGTAAAGATCAGTGGTAATATCTATCGTCTCGAAAAACGAAATGCAGCTGCATATTCTATCGATGGAAACAATGGAGGAGCTAATAACCAATTAGCCTACTTGTGGGAGAACCGCGAAGGCAACCAAAACCAGCATTGGATATTTGAAACTGTAGGTTCTGGAACAGGAGCTAAAGAAAGTGAAGTGCTAAACCAATTGGTGATGCATCCAAATCCAGTTCGGGATATCTTGACTGTTTCAGGAATCAGTTCAGAAATCCAGGTGGAGATTTATGATTTGTTAGGGGGATTAAAAATCCGCAAACAATTAGATACTAGCACAAATACGGTTGACTTTAGCGCTTTAGCTTCTGGAATGTATATGGTAAGAACAATTGATTTAAGTAATCCTAGTGAATTGATAAAGACTTTCAAAATTGTAAAAACAATAAAGTAATGAATGTGATAAAATCGCCTTGAGTCATTTACTTGAGGTGATTTATTATTCAATTAATATAAAATCAAATTTTTATATAAAAAGTCAAAACCCCTTTGTTTTGCACCCTAACTAAGAACCAACTATTATGAAAAAGACCAGTAACGTAATTCTTCTAACATTTCTCACTGTCTTGATATGTTCCTTTGCGGCATTAATGGACACCGACAACGATACGATTTCTGATGCTGATGAACGGTATTATGAGATGGACAATTGTAGCCAGAATCCAATAAA
>CAZYRG010000136.1:1523-8888 GCA_964650425.1 uncultured Flavobacteriaceae bacterium | reverse complement strand
ATACCAATTTAGATATGTAATACTGTATAAAAAACGAAGAAGCTTTTTTTTACGTGGCGCTGTGGTCTATTTGCATAATGGTATAAAAAAAGCACTGACATTTTGAAATGTCAGTGCCTATTAAATGGTAATAATTTATGTCTAGAGACTAAAAAATTAACGTTTTATTGTTCTAAAATTGATAACGGATTCCTAACCCAATATCAAAATCTAGATCATCATTAAAATCGCCAAAACCGATCTCAGGACGAAAATCTAGGGAAATCAAGAGTGGAAATTCAAAGTTATATTCTAATCCAATATCACCAGCAAGAAAGAAGAAAGAGCCACTATCATCATCAATAAATTGATTATTGTCAATACTCCAGAATCCAATCCCTCCACCAGGACCTACATACCAGTTAAATCCTCTGTCCAGATTAAAAACCCATTGGTACAAACCAGCTATTTTGATAGCATCAAAATTATTGTTGCTACGCCATCCAAGGTCTAATTCTAATCGATTATTTTCTTGTAAACCCAATTGATAGGATACTTCTGCTCCAAAGCCATCATTATCACCAAGGCGAACACCAATAGCATGTTTAGAAATATCTTGAGCTTGCATTCCGAATACGACACTTACTAAAAGTGCACTGACTAAAACAATGTTTTTCATAATAGATACCTATGTTTATAAGAATTGATTAACGCTAAAATAGCATGAATATTTTTATTTTTTAATTAAAATTATAATTCCGATGCCGACTCATCCTTCTGTCCCATCATCATCAAGTACGCTTTTAAAAACTGATCAATACGTCCATCCATAACGGCATCTACATTACCTGTTTCTTCAGATGTTCGGACATCTTTGACGAGTTTGTAGGGATGCATTACGTAATTTCTGATCTGTGAGCCCCATTCGATTTTCATTTTGGAAGCTTCGATTTCATCACGCGCCGCTTGTCGTTCTTTGAGTTCTATCTCATAGAGCTGGGACTTAAGCATTTGCATGGCTTTTTCACGATTTTCTAATTGTGATCGCGTCTCCGAATTATGAATCACAATTCCAGTAGGGTGGTGGGTGAGTATCGCTTTGGTCTCTACTTTATTTACATTTTGTCCACCAGCACCACTAGATCTTGCAAAATCCCATTTGATATCAGCTGGATTGATGTCAATTTCAATACTGTCATCCGCTAATGGATATACATATACCGAAGCAAAGGACGTGTGTCGCTTGGCATTACTATCAAATGGTGAAATACGGACCAATCGATGTACGCCATTTTCTCCTTTGAGCCAGCCAAAAGCATATTCACCATCAATCTCTAATGTTACCGTCTTGATACCAGCAGAATCGCCTTCTTGATAATTAAGTTCTTTAATTTTGAAGCCTTGTTTCTCTGCCCACATCAAGTACATACGCATCAACATACTTGCCCAATCACAACTTTCGGTACCACCAGCACCAGCAGTAATTTGCAAAACAGCACTCATAGTATCACCTTCTTCGCTCAACATATTCTTGAACTCCAACGACTCTAACAATTCTCGAGTGGTTTCATAATTCTTTGTTACCTCTTCTTCGGTAGCATCGCCTTCTTTATAGAAGTCGTATAATACTTCTAAATCTTCTAAAAGACTGATCCCTTTTTCATAATCAGCGACCCATTTCTTTTCACCATTGAGGGCACGCATGATTTTTTCGGCCTCTTGGGCATTGTTCCAAAAATCGGGAGCAAAAGTTTTCTCCTCCTCATTGGCTATTTGAATAAGCTTGGCATCAATGTCAAAGATACCCCCTTAACGCAGCCAGGCGCTTTTTCAGATCTAATAAAGTGTCTGTTGTGATCATTTTTTGATTTTAATTGGGACAAAAATACCGATTTGGATAGAACTGAGAACGCTTTTTCTATCTAAAGTTTACGAAAAGCTAGAAAGTTTTTTTTTGAATTATTTCAATTCATCTGACGATTTACCCTCTCCCAAAGGGAGAAGGAGCACTTGTATTCATTCCCTCTCAGCGGAAGAGGGTTAGGGTTAAGGAATTTTTACTTTATCATTATTTTTGATACTTCTCACTATACCGCTTCCATAAAGCCATTTGACGCGTTTCTAAGCTGATATCGCGTCCTTGGATGTATGCCTTTTCTAATTGATTGGTTCGCATATCCAATGCATCTCCTTTGCTGATAAAGAGTGTAGCATCCTTACCAACTTCCAAGGTTCCAGTTTGATCCGCTATCCCAAGTATTTTTGCTGCATTCTCCGTAATAAGCTGTAACGCTTTTTCTTTGTCCAATCCATGCGCAGCAACAGTTCCTGCCTGAAAAGGAAGATTACGTACATTAGCACGTTCCATTTGCCCCGTATTCTGTAACGCCACTAGGATTCCTCTATCCATGAGTAATTTTGCGTTTTTATAAGGTAAATCGTAATCAGCATCTTCCGATATAGGCGTAGAGTGTGTTCTTGTTAATAGTACCGAAATGTTTTGTTGTTTTAACTGATCAATGACTTTGTACGCTTCATCACCACCTACAAGTACTACTTTTTTAATGGTATGCCTTTCGGCGAAAGCCAACGCATCCAAAATTGCTTTTTCTCGACCCACATGGATAAATAAGGTTTGCGATCCCTCGAACATGCCTTTTAAAGCTTTATGCGGTAAATTTTCTTTTACAACGGTCCCAGATTTTAAGCTCGTTTTTGCCTGAATCATGTAGGTATCAAGTTCTTCGACTTGTTCGTTATACTTCTTATTAGGTTTTGCACCTTGATTCTCCACATCCCACCAAGCACCATGTGTAAAAGTGTTTGGCCAGTTTAGATGAATACCATCATCTTTCTTGATGGCTGCATCTTCCCAATTCCAAGCATCTAATTGTACAATGGATGAAGTACCCGAAATCCTGCCACCACGTGGTGTTATCTGTGCAATTAAAACGCCATTTGGTCGTGTCGTTTCTACTACAACACTCTCCGCATTATAGGCGATCAAACTTCGAATATGTGGATTGTAGGTGCCAATTTCTGCATCATCATCACTCGCACGTACCGCATCAATCTCGATGAGACCCAAAGTAGTATTGGGAGCAATAAGTCCAGGATACACGTGTTTGCCAGTAGCATCGATTATGGTTCCAGATGGAGTGCTGTCACTTGTTGTGCCAATGGCTGTAATTTTACCATTTTCGAAGGTAATGGTGCTATTTTTGATCGTTGAACCATTACCGATATGTGCTGTAGCACCCTTTATAGTAATGGGGGAGGTTTGTGCTTTTGCCGGAGTTTGTTGTGCTTGAATACTATTACAAGCTATACAAATGAATAAAGTATATACTATATGTCTCATGTTTCTGTAGCTTATAGTTCTTCTAAAGTATCGCAATGGATATGTTTTTTAACTTTTTTGGTAACGGGCTGTGTTTTTAGACCTTTATTTTTGGCTTTTAGCAATTCCATAGTGAGTTCATTTTTTTCTTTCGCTATAGCTTTGCGCATCGCTTTGTCTTTTTCTAAATCAAAATATATGGCACCATCCACCATGGTTTTTTCTGCTTTAGCATAAATAGAAAGAGGATTATCAGACCATAGTACCAGATCGGCATCTTTGCCTACCTTGATACTCCCGGTTCTATTATCAATATGTAGTAATTTGGCGGGATTTAAGGTCACAAACTTCCAAGCATCTTCTTCACTCACTCCTCCATATTTGACAGATTTCGCCGCCTCTTGGTTCAATCGTCTGGACATTTCGGGATCATCACTATTGATTGCTGTTACAACTCCTTGCTGATGCATAATGGCTGCATTGTATGGAATCGCATCGTTCACTTCATACTTATACGCCCACCAGTCCGAAAAGGTAGAGCCACCCACACCATGTGCTTTCATCTTATCAGCTACTTTATAACCCTCGAGGATATGTGTAAAGGTATTGATGCGAAAATCGAACTTCTCCGCAACTTTCATCAGCATATTGATTTCGCTTTGCACATAGGAATGACAACTTACAAAGCGTTGTCCATTCAGAATTTCTACCAAGGTTTCTAACTCCGTGTCTTTACGATAGGGTTTACCACTTTTTTTCTTAGCTTCATAGGCTTTCGCACGGGTGAAATAGTCCGTGTAGACTTGTTCTACACCCATTCGGGTTTGCGGAAAACGAATACCTCCTCCCCAGTTACTTTGCTTTACATTTTCACCTAGCGCGAATTTTATAAACTTAGGCGAGTTTTCAAAAATCATCTTGTCAGCCGTTTCTCCCCATTTGAGTTTAATAATCGCCGAGCGTCCTCCAATAGGATTGGCAGATCCGTGTAATATTTGAATAGACGTAACACCGCCAGCAAGATTGCGGTAAATATTCATATCATCTGGATTCACCACATCTTCGATAGTTACTTCTGCGGAAGAATTATGTCCAGCTTCGTTGATAGCAGAAGTTGCAATATGCGAGTGCTCATCGATAATACCTGAAGTTAGATGTTTGCCTGTAGCATCTATTTCTGTAGCATTACCCGCTTTCAGCTTTTTTCCGATAGCAGCAATTTTGCCATTTTTGACGAGCACATCTGTTGTAGTTACAATGCCTTCCGCTTCATTGGTCCAAACCGTCGCATTTTTGAATAGAAGGGGAGTGGCTTTAGGCTTTTCTGCATATCCATAAGCCTTATTAGGAAAGGTAATAGGAACAACTTTTGGGGTAGTATTCTCTTCTTTTTCTTTATCTTTCTTATTTGAAGCTACATCAACCTCCGTTTTCTTTTTTGCCACAAAACTAGTGGTAGTACCGTCTGGCAATACTGCTTTTCCACTCCAGCGATCAGTTTTTTTGGTTAATTTAGTTACGATACGAGTATATTCCGTTTTCGTACTATCCGTACCACTAATAAGTAGGTTTAGTGCTTTATTTTTGAACGTAAGTTTATTTTTCAATTTGACACTATCCAAAGTGATTTCGGCTTTTGGCGCTGCTGGCTTTCCACTAATGGTCATAATATATGTTTTCCCAGAAATAGTTAAATCATAAGAACCATTAATATCAGGAATCGCGCGATCTTTTATCACTGTTTTTTGGCCTTGTACCCAGTTTTCATAAAGTATGGTTTCTTTTTCGAAC
The DNA here is from genome assembly GCA_964650425.1 of uncultured Flavobacteriaceae bacterium. Lineage (GTDB taxonomy): Bacteria > Bacteroidota > Bacteroidia > Flavobacteriales > Flavobacteriaceae > Aquimarina. The sequence continues at coordinate 3,778 of CAZYRG010000136.1, read as the reverse complement.
AGTTCGGTATTGGTGATTAGGAAATTGGCATACGCTCCTGCTTTAAGCGTGCCTAGAACTTCACTCTTCCCTAATAATTGCGCTGGCACGGTGGTTAGTGCTGCTAAGGCTGTTTTCTTGTCCAACCCATATTGGATAGCTTTTTTGATATTCGTTTGTAACGTCTTTATATCCTTTAATTTATGCGCACTAAAAGCGAAAGAAATTTGGTTTTTGGCCAAAACACCAGGGTTTGAAGGAGCTTGATTCCAAGTCCGCATATCCTCTAGACTGATGGCTGATGCCGCATAAGGGTCAGATACATCATAGGGTTTTGGAAAATTTAACGGAAGTATATAGGTCGCATTCGTAGCTTTAATTTCGTCAATACGCTCATACGCATCTTCACCTCCAACTAGTATATATTGAATCCCGAATTGATCTCCTACTTTATCTGCCCGAAGGCAATTGAGGGCACTACCAGCTTCAAAATAGGAGGGAAGTCCTTTATGTTGTTTTAATGCTTCTAAAGCTAAATCCATATTTTTGGAATTACCACTTTCATACCACGATAGGTCATGATACATTTGACGTAATAAGGCTATAGCTCCCATCAATGAAGTAGGATATACTTGTTTGCTTTTACTACTTTTTCTAAAGGAGAAAAACTGTGAAGTATGATTATCGAGTAATTGTTTGTTGGTTCCTCCAGGATGGTTTAATGCGATAAGCATTCCTGTTCCTCTGGCTATGCCGTCTGGCACATGAGTTTGTACCACTCCAAATCCTTGCTTCAAATACTTTGAAGCGCTGATTGTGTCGTATTTGAAAAAAGGCAAGGCTTCGGTCTCAGGGCGAATATGATCGTTCCAATAATATCCTTTGCGCGTGGCGTCATAAACCAAAGATCCACCAAAAGGATTTCCTTTATTTTTCTTAGGTTTTTTGATCCCGAAATCCGAATAAATATCAATAAATGAAGGATACACATGTTTACCCTCTAAATCAATAATGCGACTATTCTCAGGAATATTTACACTAGATCCAACGGCGATAATTTTATCATTTTGGATGACTAAAGATGCCTTTTTTAGTGTTTTACCAGGGTTCGTATGTATAACCGCATTTTGAAATACGGTATAATTTGTTTCGGGTGTATGGACACCATCATTTTTCGGAAAGTAGTCTTGTCCAATAAGCGTAGTCGTTCCCCAAAAAGCGAATAGGAGTAAGCAAAGTTTCTTCATGTAAGTATAGCCTATATTTTTGTAAGCCCTAAATATAGTCGAAGTGTTAAAAAAAGTCTTTTGCTTTGAGGAATTTTTAACAGGAAAGCATCTTAAATTTAGTGAATCTAGTACTTCAACTACCGCTCAAACTCCTTAATTAACCCATCAGTAGCGATATCATTATCAATTTTTAGTGCAGATTCGGACAAGATCAGAGCTCCCTGTTTGGTGTCATTGACAAATAAGGTTATTGTGTTCTCCTCTAGTCGTATTTCGTAGTCGTACGTTCCGCTATCTAATCCAGCATAGATATCTTCGGTCCCTGTTGTGAGAATGGTGTTTATTATTGTAAGTCTATTTGTAGTAGTGTCAAAACTCCACTCGACTAGTCCTTTATCATAGTCGATACTGGTTCCCATTAGGCCACCAGATACTTTTTTTAAATTCCAACTTCCTTGAATACTTTCTTGTTCTACAGGAGTCGTAGACGTATCGTCATCACTACAATTTGTAAATAATAGTGCTCCAAGAATAATGAATGTTATAACTACTTTTGATGCCATTTTTATGTTTTTTAGTATTGAACTCATTTATAAGATATCGAAAAAGTAGATTGGTTGCGTGGTTGATGTTATTTTGTTTAGAAAAATAAAGAATATAAAACTAAAACCCCTCAAAAACTCCCAATCCAAAAAGGGCATAATCATATTTTACAGGATCGAGAGGATCTAGTTTTCGTAATGCTGTATCGAGCTCTAACAATGCTTTACCATCATTTTGTTTACGTTTCAGCAGTTTTAATTTACGCGCTACATTCCCAGAATGCACATCCAGAGGGCAGGAGAGTTGTGCGGTACTAAGACTCTTCCAAATACCAAGATCTACGCCAGCAGTATTAGGACGAACCATCCATCGTAAGAACATGTGCAGGCGTTTGGCTGCCGAATTCCGCATTGGGTCGCTCACATGTTTTGTGGTGCGAGGCGGGTGGGGAATAGAAAAAAAGAAGGCACGAAATTCATGTAAGGCTTTTTGTAAATCGGGATC
>CAZYRG010000136.1:0-1423 GCA_964650425.1 uncultured Flavobacteriaceae bacterium | reverse complement strand
ATCTGGATCGGATCTGTTTCTATAAACTCAGGATGTTCATATTGAGCTGCCTTTAGATCCAGAAATTCCTTACGTTCTTTAGTATTCATAAGCGTACTTAAGCGAAAACTATTGTCCAGAAATGATTAGACCATCCACCATGGTTAATTTACGATCTGCCATATCTGCTAATTCTTCGTTGTGTGTTACGATAACAAAGGTTTGTCCAAATTCATCTCGTAGTTTGAAAAACAAGTGATGTAAATTTTCTGCCGACTCGCTATCTAGGTTCCCAGAAGGTTCATCAGCGAAAATAATTTTTGGACTATTAATCAATGCCCTGGCCACTGCTACACGCTGTTGTTCACCCCCAGAAAGCTCCGATGGTTTGTGGTCATAGCGATGTGATAAACCCAAGAAATCTAAGAGTTCTTTAGCGCGTTTTTGCGCTTCATCTTTAGGTGTTTTTTTGATAAAAGCAGGAATGCAGACATTTTCTAAGGCTGTAAACTCAGGTAATAACTGGTGAAACTGAAAAATAAAACCCAGACGTTCATTACGAAATTTAGAAAGTTGCTTTTCAGACAAACCAATAATTTGTTTATGGTCAATTTCTAGCATGCTATCATAACTCGTATCTAGCTTGTCCAGCGTTCCTAAAATTTGCAAAAGTGTTGTTTTTCCAGCTCCAGAAGCGCCTACAACGGAGACAATTTCTCCTTGTTTAATATGTAAATCTACACCTTTGAGAACGTGTAAATCTCCATAATGTTTATGAATATTTGTTGCTTTGATCATGAATTTTTCAAAAAGTGCAGTGAAAATACGATTTTTTGTAAGACTCTTGGAGGCTTTTGTTTTTAAACTCGTAATTTTGCTCAAAAAAAATGCAAGAGGAAACAAAGGAGATTGCCATAGTAGCAGGAGGCTGTTTTTGGTGTACCGAAGCCGTTTTTCAACGCTTGCAAGGCGTATCCAAGGTAGTTTCCGGATTTACTGGAGGCACTATTAAAAACCCTGCTTATCGCGAAGTAACTACTGAACGAACGGGACATGCAGAAGCAGTTGAAATTCATTTTGACCCCAAAGTAATTACTTACAAAGAGTTATTGGAAGTGTTTTTTGCCACACATGACCCAACAACACTCAATAGACAAGGAGCAGATCGTGGTACGCATTATCGGAGTGCGATTTTTTATACCTCCATAGATCAAGAACAAATAGCCCAAGATTTACTATTAGATTTGACAGCAGAAAAAGTATTTGATAATCCAATTGTAACGGAGGTAACGGAGGCTGGAGCTTTTTATGTAGCTGAAGACTATCACCATAATTATTATAACCAAAATAGTGAACAAAGCTATTGTCAGTTTGTTATTAATCCCAAATTGACGAAATTGCAACAAAAATTTAAAGAAAAATTAAAGTAGAGACATGATTTTTT
>CAZYRG010000135.1:5436-8897 GCA_964650425.1 uncultured Flavobacteriaceae bacterium | reverse complement strand
AAACCAGAAACCAGAAACTAAATTCATTGTACTGCTTTCAACGCATCAATATTCCCATACCCAAATTGTCCATCTCGGTTTGGGTACAAGTCTCCTGCTTTTCGCATTTTGTCCAATACTTGATCTCTGCTCCAGCTTGGGTTTTTGGACCATACCAATGCTGCAATTCCAGCTGTCATTGCAGTAGCTACAGAAGAACCGCCGATATATTTTGATTGTCCTTCATTAAAGGCTAAAACTGGCACCGTGCGATTGGCTTGTCCAGCACGTTGCATAGCGATCGTAAATTCTATTTGATAACCGCTATGACAATTATTACATTTTTGGTAACTCCCTGCATCTGTAACTCCTGTTACTGCAACCGCTTCTGGCATACTTGCAGGAAAAGTAACCCCGACAAAAGTCGTAAAAGAGGTGGATGTTCCTCCAGCTACAAAAATTAATTTCCCCTTGCTGTACGCATAACGAACGGCATCCCTTACATTTCCTATAGAAAATAATGAGCCTAAAGACATGGAGATAATTTTCACATCACTCCTATTTGCTAAAGCAACAAGTGCATCACTCACGCCTTTTTTCTCATGATAATCCGTAATTAGCACATCCTCTACCGCACGATAACTGATCAAATTACTATTATAAGCAACTCCAAGAGGTAGATTGTCATTATTCCGTGGTGAGGCGATCGCAGAAGCCATGGCTGTTCCATGTCCGCACTTATCATTTGGTCCATCCGTATTTCTACTCCAGAACCATGGAGAGTCAATAAACACTCCCTCTCGTGCGACACTTCTCCCCGATGATTGTCCATCATTAAAACCAGATCCTAATTTTGACTGATTCGCCGATAAGCCGGTATCAATGAGTCCCACAGTAACTCCTGATCCTGTACTAATTGCCCAAGCTTCATCAATATTGTGAATGCTATAATTCCATGGTTGTAATGCTCCAGGAGTTATCGCGCTGAAATCTGCACTATTAAATTGCTGACTGTTTTTATCACATCCAGAATCAGATTTTGCTACCAAATTGGATTTTGGACGGTATTGGTTATAACCATTAGGTTCTATGTAACGCACGTTTTCATCATTGAGTAATGCCCTTATTGTTGCAATAGAATGTACATGAATATCCATTACATTCAACACTGGATCCTCAGCAATCAATACAGCTTCTTCATCTGTCGTGATTTTTAATGCTTCCACCGTTTGGATGATTTCTCTCTTAGCAGAAATAAGTTCGGTACTTTTTCTGGCTCCCTTAGAAAAAGCCTCTCCTTCTTTTCCATAACCAACTGTCAACATGTTCCCACCATGGACAGCCGCGCTATACAATACTTCAGGATTTTTTTTCCAGTCTATATCACCTTCTACCTCCAATTGACCAGTAATATATTCATTGATTTCTGCTACAGAAAGAATGTCCTGTGTCTCCAAGGCAGTCGTTTCAGTTTTTGTACTATCGTGATCATCTTGGTTACAAGAGAACATACCTAGGGCTGCGAATAAAATGATTAGTTTTTTCATGAGATGAGTTGTTTTGTTTGTTTTCTCTAAATTAAAAAAAACTATAATGTTTTTTGTTAATTATTTAAAAATAAAATGGTAAATACATAAAAAAACATACCAAAAAATATGTTATAAATAAAATTATACCATATAAAATGAATATATAAAAATATATAAATCAGATACACAACAATAAATTCATAATTAAATAGCACCCCAAACACGCACCACCTCTATAGAAGTAAAAAACAAGAAAAAATACAGGAATCACCAAGTTGTAAATGAAAAAAACCAACTATGCGAGTTAAAAAAAGCTGAAACTATCTAGATAAATAACACCTACAAAGTCTGCAACAAAATTTACGTAGTATGATTATTAAGGGATGAGGGAAGTTCTTTTGAATCGATCAAATCCATCAATAGTATGTAGTAAAGAAAATGAAAGGTTTATTATTTGCGCAGAAACTATTTCAGGGTACGTTTGATTGGCCCTGTAATATCGTCGATATCATCCTTGGCCTTATCCAATCCTTCTCGCAATTCTTTGGTGACATCCAAATCTACCCCATGCTTATCAGCACTTTTAGTAATTTCATGCTTAATGTCATTAGTAGCATTTCGGATTGTACGCATTCCTTTGCCTAATCCACGCGCTATCTCTGGAACTTTATCAGCACCAAAAACCATCACCAAAATAAACACTATAAATGCTATCTCGGCACCACTAATAAATAAAGGCAATCCAAATATCATATAACAAAGATACCAAAAAAAAGGAGCTCCGAAGAGCTCCTGTGAAACTATTAAATAATGAAGTGATGTAAACCACTTCAATAAAATTTACTTCTTTAAGGAATTTTTGAACTGATTAAATTCTGTTGCACCAGCACTTCTAGGCCAATTATTATTAGAAATATCGATATCAGCAGTTTCCATTTTTGGATCCACAGCAATTGCAGTAATTTCTTTTTCTGTCGCCAACACCTTACGTACTTCCTTGTCATTTTTTCGCCATACTTGAGCTGGATACTTGATTGTTTCTTTGCTTCCATCTGCATAACTATATTCCACAATAAGCGGCATCACAAGACCTCCTGGCTTTTCAAAAGTTACTTCATAAAAATATTTTGGCGTTTTGAGTTTTTTACGTTCAGTTTCAGAAAAATTATCCATTACATACGATTTCAAAGCTACAGAATTCTCCATTGCCTCACCTTTGGCTAAATCTTCGGTAAAGTCTTCACTATCTTCTTTTACGATATATACTAGTGGTATCAAATCACTTTCGCTCATTCCACGTTGCGCCAAATACCCCTTAGTCTCTTTATTCATTTTTGATGACACATATAACTTTTTCACTTCCTTTATCCCTATATCGGTATAGTCTGTGGTATAAAACCAACCTCTCCAAAACCAATCTAAATCAACTGCAGAAGCATCTTCCATAGTTCTAAAAAAATCCTCCGGAGTCGGATGTTTGAACATCCATCGTTGTGCATAGGTTTTGAATGCATAATCAAATAACTCACGTCCCATAATTGTTTCACGCAAAATATTCAATCCAGTAGCAGGCTTCGCATATGCATTAGCGCCAAATTGATAAATATTATTGGACTGTGTCATAATTGGCGAAATAAAACTCTGATCACCACTCATATAAGGCACAATCTTGGCTGCCGGTCCTCTACGCGAAGGATAATTTTCTTGAAAATCCTGTTCAGCAACATATTGCACAAAGGTATTCAACCCTTCATCCATCCACGTCCATTGACGCTCATCACTATTCACAATCATTGGAAAATAGTTATGACCAACTTCATGTATAATTACACTAATCATCCCATATTTGACACGATCACTGTAACTCCCATCTGGATTAGGACGCCCCCAGTTCCAACAGATCATTGGGTATTCCATCCCTTGATTCTTAGAATGTACAGAAATAGCCTTGTG
>CAZYRG010000135.1:2991-5336 GCA_964650425.1 uncultured Flavobacteriaceae bacterium | reverse complement strand
AAGCATTTCTTTAGAAAAAACCTCTTTTCTATTCATCAAAACTCCAGTTCCATCAAGGATGTGATCTGCAGGAACCGTAATATTCACCTCATAATCTCCAAAAGGCAATGCAAACTCTCCTCTTCCCCAGAACTGGGAATTCTGCCATCCTTCTACATCATTATACACCGCCATACGAGGAAAAAATTGTGCGATGATATATAACTTATTATCATCTTCTTCGAAATACTCATAACCAGATCTTGCACGATTAGTCACGTGATTATTAATTTGATACGACCAATTGATACTAAACGTAAATTTACCTCCTGGCTTCAAATCGGAAGGCATTTCTACACGCATCATTGTTTGGTTAATCGTATATGGAAGCGCTTTCCCTTCTTTACCTTTTACATCTGCTATTTTGAACCCTCCGTCAAAAGGTTCGGACATATATTTTTTCACAAAATTCTCAGGAACTTCTGCTGGATCAGCACCTTTGGATTCAATCAATGGAGATTTACTATCCTTTTCACGAACATTTTGATCTAATTGTACCCACAAAAACTCTAAGTTGTCTGGAGAGTTATTTGTATATGTAATCGTTTCTTTTCCAGAAAGAATTGCCGTCTCATCATCAATCTCGATATCCATTTTGTAATCTGCCTGCTGTTGATAATATGCGGAACCTGGAGCCCCTGAAGCAGTACGGTACATATTAGGTGTTGCAAATTCATCGTATAACTGACGGAATTTATTGGCATTAATATGCCCTAATTCACGTTGAGATGATTGCGCAGCATCTTCTTGTGCTACCAGCGTATAGGATACCATTGAAAAAGCTACAACAATCCCAAAATATAATTTCTTCATAAAAAAGTTTAAATTCAAAACCTAAATGTGTAACCTGCAAAATAATTTTTTTATCCTCCTCATCCCAGTTATTCACTAAACTTTAACATGCCTTTTGGGTTTTCTTTTTCCAGTATCAGGCTTTTTCTTTTACTATTTTTTTTAACATGGATGATATTCTGCTGTTCCTCAAATAGATCGAACAATAATTGGTTTTCCACCTCAAAAACAGTTGGATTGCTTATTTTTTTTATTTCCAAATAACAAATTAGTAAATCATCCTCGTATTTTTTGCCCAAAAACTCGAATTCCTGCGGTACACCGTCTACTGTGATATGCAATTTTTTATGAAAATACTTTTCTATATATGTATTCACTTCATCTTGTTCTTTCGCAGAGTCCAAAACCAACGTCTGCTTATAGCGCGTTTGTAACAATTTCTCTAAGTCATCCACAAAAACCCTTGAAATCAACTGTAATGAAGCTTCTTCTTTACTGTACGTTACTTGCGTAACACTCACATAAAATTTATGTGCTTTAGCAAAGCTTAAAAACAAAGGAAACAGAGCCAACAATCCTAAATACAAACACCTCTTAAACAATATACTTCTCATAAATAATTACTATTTTTTTACGCTTACTCAAATACATTTTGTCTACTCAAGTTTTGTATTTTTACCAACTAGTTCTTTTATACAAATCGAAAAACGTACGCCAAAAGTACTAAAACCATGCACATATATCGACCTTTACACTTCTTTGTTTTATTAATTTTTAGTGGCCTTATCGGCTGTAAAAGCTCCATCCCTCAAAAAGATTCTCACACTGATGATGAGCAAAAAACACTCCAAACTGATACACCAACAAACGTAAAAATCTACGAAGCTGGCAAAAATGATCGCCTAGGTCCTTGCGAACCAAGTATTTTTATGAATCCAAAAAATCCAAATCAATTGGTTGCAGGTAGCGTTATCGATTTTACACATCGTTCTGACGACGGAGGAAAAACTTGGATAACGGAACATTTAAAAAGTAGCTTAGGCATATGGGGCGACCCCGTAATTACCGCCGATAAGGATGGGAATTTCTATTACTTTCATCTTAGTGATCCAGAAGGAACTAATTGGGCTAGTAAAAAAATATTAGATCGAATTGTCGTGCAAAAAAGCACTGATCTCGGTGCTACATGGAGCAATGGCACCGGCATTGGACATAACCCACCAAAACAACAAGACAAACAATGGGCTACCACCAATCCTATTACCGGAGAATTATATGTCACATGGACAGAATTTGACAAGTATGGCAGCTCTAATCCTAAGGACGAATCTAGAATTTTATTTTCTAACTCAACTGATGGAGGAAAAACCTGGTCACAACCCACTGCGATTAACGAATTCAATGGAGATTGCGTAGATGATGATGCGACTGTAGAGGGAGCAGTACCGGCAAGTGACGGAAAAAATCTATATGTATCCTGGGCTTTTGAAAACATTATTTGGTTTGACTACAGC
>CAZYRG010000135.1:0-2891 GCA_964650425.1 uncultured Flavobacteriaceae bacterium | reverse complement strand
GTATCCTGGGCTTTTGAAAACATTATTTGGTTTGACTACAGCTTGGACAATGGTAAAACATGGCAAGAAAAGGATATTGTCATTGCAACACAGAAATCTGGTTGGGATTTTACGGTCCCTGGTATCAAACGTGTTAATGGAATGCCAGTTACAGCAGTTGATATCTCCAACAGCGAACATCAAGGTACGATTTATGTCAATTGGTCGGATCAGATTACTCCAGACGATACCGATATTTTTATTGCTAAATCCATTGATCAAGGAAAAACCTGGAGTACTCCAAAACGTGTCAACACAGACACCACTAAGACACATCAATTTCTTACATGGATGAGTGTTGACCCAGCTACTGGATATATCTATATCGTTTATTATGATAGAAGTACCTTTGCAAATGACAGTCGCAACACCAATGTTACTTTAGCTGTTTCCAAAGATGGCGGAATGACATTTAGCACTCAAATTATATCCGAAAAACCTTTTGACCCAAGCGGTGCTAGCTTTTTTGGGGATTATAATTGCATCCATGCACTCCATGGACATATACGACCTATATGGACTCGGTATGAAGATAATAACCTAAGCATATGGACCGCATTAATTGACGATCTAGAATAGTTTTCTCGAAGGAGGTAGTCTCAGTTTTTAGGACATTAAATATCACTTATTTAACAATCACAAATTGCACTTTTTGCTCCTGCATTCTAAGGTTTTGAACAGACTTTGGTTTCTTAGTTATTTTTAAAGGGATAAATGCGTTTGCTGCATCTTTATTTCTGTAATCTGCCACAATTTTGAAATCATTGGTGTTAATCTTTTTATACACTTCCAAGCTTACGCGATACACCACTGTAACCGTTTTTGGAAAAATAGTAATCCGTTTGTTTTTGGGCACATTGATCAATTGTATCGGCAACGAAAGCGTACCTTCTGTAAATTTATCCACTTCCAATATACCTTGAACCTGATCTGGAAGCACTTTTAAATTGGTGGGGAATTTTTCCAAATCTAAATGAACTACAATTTTTTGATCCTCATTTATCGCATCCAAAACAATAGCTTTTGCATACACTACTGTTGTCGTATCTACCAAATGTGCTGGCCCATTGACTACCACAGAATCAGGCACTAATACTAATCCTCGTTTACTTGCATAGCCAGACGCATATGAAATATCTGCTTCTAATTGGATAGGAATTTTTTTATGTTGATTGGCATCAAAGCGCACACGCAACGTATCCGTACTCATTTCTTTAATCTCACCATCATAATCTAATTGCGACTTTAAGAGCTCCCGATGTTGTCGTGTTAAAAAATAGCCTTTATTGGATTTCAATAGCGCATCTTTTTGCACATCGATCTTAATTTCTGGAGTAAAAAGCTGATAGTTCATCAATTTAAAACCATTTCCTGTAAGCACTAAATTCAATATCGAATCACTCGCTTTATTAAGGAGTTTGTTTTCAGGGATATTTACATAAGAAATTGTCGCAGAAATTTCATTAGTGTAATTTTTAGAAAACTTCATCAACAACCATAACAATGCTGTAAAAAACAAAAACACCAAGAAGGTATTAAAATTGCTTTTTTTGAAATGTAATCTCTTGAGTATTTTCTCTTTTACGGTCATACTAGGTTTCAATCAAAGAATAAATGCTTAAACTGTTTTTCAGCTTGTCTTTTCTGTAAATGAATATAATAATACGATTTGAGAAAACCCGTTCCATATCCGTAAAATTGTACTAAAGTTGCGATAACAGATTTAAAACCCACTCTTAGGCTATGATATTTCCAACTAGCGCCTATAAAAATTATCAAAAAGTATAAACATAAAAATTGCAAAAACAATCCTATACCAGCTAATGCCATTAGTAGCGCTATTGCTACATACACACAAAATATTGCAGGAAACCAAAAGGTCAGTTTTGCTGTTTCTGGATGCCAAAGATTGAGTATCGGACGTACCAAACCAAATTTATGCACCTGCTGATAAAATTTATTCCAAGAAATACGTCGTTTATGAAATACCGATGCCTCTGGAATTAATGCGGTTTCATAACCTAATTTCCAAAGTCTGATGGCTAAATCTGGATCTTCTCCTGGGTGGATATTTCCAAAACCATCGGAAACCTCAAAAGCTTCTTTGGAAAGCCCCATATTAAAACTTCTAGGTTGAAATTTCTGCACGGCATTTTTTCTACCACGAATTCCTCCTGTAGTCCATAAGGAAGTCATACTATAACTAATGGCTTTTTGCAGACTGCTAAAAGTGGGATCCGCAGCATCAGGTCCACCAAAACAATGAACGAAATCTCGTTCCAAAAAAGCATTGACTCGTGCTAAGTAATTGGTAGGCAATAAAACATCACTATCCAAAATAATAAAGTAATTCCCTTTCGCCTTTTGCATTCCGTAATTACGAGAATCGCCAGGGCCCGTATTTTGCTTGGAATAGTAACTAATCTGTAGTTGATTTTGATAAGCTGATATCACAGCTTCTGAAGTCTCTGTAGAACCATCTTCTACAATTACCACCTCAAAAGGTGGAGCATTTTCCAAAAGCACCATACTCGCCAATAACTCCTCAATTTCTTTAGGACGGTTATATACAGGTATGATGAATGAAAAGTGCACCAATTTTTTAGTTTATAGTTTATAGTTTATAGTTTAGGGCTTCTAGTTTCTTGTTTTGCCTTTGCTAAAAAACCAGAAACCAGAAACCTAATTTTACTCTTCTACAAAATAGTCCATTACTTCTTGGCTTACTCCTGTATTAGAAAAACCTCCGTCATGGAAAAGATTTTGCATGGTGACTAATTTTGTTAAATCAGAGAACAAGGATACCGTATAATTTGCACAATCCAATGCAGAAGCGTTTCCTAATGGCGACA
>CAZYRG010000134.1:0-8927 GCA_964650425.1 uncultured Flavobacteriaceae bacterium | reverse complement strand
AAAAGTGATTTAACCACAAAAGCCAATAAGGCTGGTAACACCCAACCAAGCCCGTGTATACCAAGTGGAATATGAGTGAGAATAGGTTGCACCATATCGGCATAACCCATGGCATTCAATAAATCAGGAATGCTAAATAGCAGTGTAACGGCAATTACAGCAAGAAATACATCAGGAGTCGCCCATTTTTTAGGGAGTACATTCAATAGAATTAAGACAATAGTTACTGGATAAATTAATGCCAATGCAGGAACTGCAATGGTAATAATATAATGTACATCAAATTGCCCCATCAGCACCCCTAATACACAACTAATTACAGCCGCGATTATATAAGCTGTTTGAGAATTTCCAGCCAAGCCTTTGACAAAATCCGAAGTTCCAGTCACAATTCCAACAGCTGTAGTAAAGCAGGCAAAAGCAACCAAAATACTAAGAACACTAGTTCCTAAACTACCCAAAGTTGCAGTGCTAAGACCAGATAATAAGGCCGTTCTAGAAATATCCGCAGGAAACTCTTGACTATAATGGGCTCCTACCCAAATCATTCCACCATAGATGCATAAGAGCGCTATACCTGCTACGATCCCTGCATTGCGAATGAGTGTTTTTTTAGCATTAAAATTTCCTTTTCCTTTTAGGTTTAAAGAAATAATAACCACTCCGCCAATTACAACAGCGCCAATGGCATCAAAGGTTTGGTATCCTTCTAGAATTCCCAGCGTAAATGGATTTGGAACCGTCGACGCCATCATCAGTTCCGTTTCTGAAAAAAGAGCAACACCGATAATAGCAATGATAGCAAATAAAATAATCGGCGTCAGAAATTTGCCTACCGTATTCAGAAGTGCGGAACGTTTTAATACAAAAATTAGTACCAATCCAAAATAGATACTACTAGTAATCCATGATGGAATATCCCCAAAAGGAGCAATAGCCATTTCATGGGTTACAGAAGCAGTTCTTGGTGCAGGAAGTGTAATCGAAATAAGATAAATAATACTACAATAGACGTAGCTAAAAAAAGGAGAAACAGCTTTGCCAAAATCATAGATAGTCCCTTGGATTCGGGCATGCGCAAAAATCCCTAGGATGGGCAAAATGACAGCAGAAATAACAAACCCTAATGCGACTAAGGTCCATTCCATTCCTGTCAATAATCCTAGATTAGGTGGTAGAATCAAGTTCCCAGCACCAAAAAACATAGCAAATAACGCAAATCCGGTAACTAAAGTTTCTTTGATTTTTGTCATAGTATAGTTGTCCGTTGATAGTTCGGTTTGTTATTAGAAGTTGCACTAAGGCTCACAAAGAATTCACAAAGTTGCTCGAAGAATTTTTGACTTCTGATACATCCTGAGTTCATAAATCAGCAATCACTAACCCATATTGTTAATCAAAATACCCATAACTCGTAACTCACAACTCTTAACTTTATAGGTGTTTCCCACGTTCCCATCCGTGTTTTCCCAAATACCTTTCGCCACTTTCTACGGCGCCATCTTCTATAGAGGTTCCCATACTATCATTCCAACGGTTGAGATATCCGAATAATGAAATCACACCAAGCATTTCTACGATTTCGCCCTCATCCCAATGTGCATAAAGCGCTTTTTTAATGGTATCATCTACTGCATTAGGAACCTGCGATGCAGCTAATGAAAAATCCAAAGCTGCACGTTCGGCATCGCTAAAAGCAGGATGCGTGCGATACTCCCAGATATTGTCCAATTGTTCTTGTTCTGCGCCATAACGTTCTGCCGCACGGATGGCATGTGCCTGGCAATAACGACAACCTGTAGCATTACTGCTTACCCAAGCAATCATGCGTTTGAGAGCAGAACTAACACGACCATGGTTTGCCATTACAGCTTTGTTCAGGTTGATAAAACTACGAGCAATCTCGGGTCGGATTTGCATAGTGAGCACCGAATTAGGACAAAACCCCAAGGTTTCATTAAAGAATTCGGCTAGTTTTTTGGTTTCAGGATCGTGCTCTGGTGTTAATGGCGTTACAAGTGGCATGGGTTTTTCTGTTTTTAAAAATAAGAAGTACAAGTACGTTGTTTTTTGGGAAACTTCAATAGAAAGCAGTTGTGTTTTAACAAAAGTTTTGGTGACTAAAGATACCTAAAGTTGTTTGATACCGAAACCCAAACCCCGACACCTAAATTAAAACAAGGGGTTTTTCCCCCTATTTTCAGAAACAAGTGTTAATTTTTTTACGAATGTGGCTATATTCGCCCCCGACTTAGCGTAGCGAATTCCCCAGAATTAATGCTATGATTTTTAAAACCCATAACAAGCGTATTTTTATACTATTGTTGAGTTGTGCTTTTTTAGGTGTCCAAGCGCAACAAGAATTAGTAAAGGGCACTGTTATCGATGACCTTTCTCAAGATCCCGTATCGGGAGTTTTGATCGAGCTTGCGGATACTAACTATCAGACTCAAACGGATACTGATGGCGCTTTTCGGTTTCAAGATGCTTTGCTACTTGGTGAGCAGGTTTTGGTTCTAACTAAATCTGGGTATCACACGATGCGAATTCCCATCGTGATTAATGCAGATACGTTATTGAATTTAGCGCAATTGAGTTTGCGTCATGATTTTTCTACCAACCAACAACAGTTGACTGTAATTACTTTGAGTGAAGAAGCTTTTGAAGAAGATACTGAAGCAGGATCAGATGCTTCGGGTTTATTGCAAGCTACTAAAGACGTATTTCTCAAAGCAGCGGCTTTTGACTGGAGTAGTACTTTTTTCCGCCCAAGAGGTTATGATAGTAATCAAGGAAAGGTTTTTATTAATGGAGTAGAGATGAATAAAATCTATTCTGGCAGACCGCAATGGAGTAATTGGGGAGGTCTCAATGAGGTGACGCGTAATCAGGAATTTTCTAGAAATAGTGCCGCTTCTGATCTTACTTTTGGTGGGATAGCGGGTACAACATCCATTCGTATGCGCGCTTCTCAATATCGAAGCGGTGGTCAGATTTCGTATGGATTGTCCAATCGAAGTTACACAGGTCGGGTAATGGGCACGTATAATTCGGGAAATTTAGGCAATGGATGGGCGTATAGTCTCTCGTTTTCCAGGCGATATGGCAATCAAGGAGCTATGGAAGGAACTTTGTACGATGCCAATGCTGCTTTTGTAGCTATAGAAAAACAATTGGGGGTAAGACATAGTCTTAGCTTGGTAGCATTTTATACCCCAAACACCAGGGGCAAATCAGCACCAAATACGCAAGAAGTGTGGGATGCAAAAGGAACTACATACAATCCTTATTGGGGCTATCAGAATGGCGCTATTCGTAATTCGAGGGTTCGAAGGATTGAAGAGCCTATCACTATTTTGAATCATTTTTGGAAATCGAACGACCGTCGTATGGAACTGCAAAATACAGTAGGTTTTCAAAAAGGAAGTATCGGCAATAGTAGATTGCATTATGGAGGGACGAAGTTAGTAACGGGTTCTGATAATCAAGCTGTTTTTGTTGGTAATGGACGCAATCCAGATCCTACGTATTATCAAAATTTACCAAGTTACTTTTTGCGTTTTCCTGATGCACCGGATTTTGAGAACGCCTATCTCGCAACACAGGATTTTCAGAATGATGGACAATTGGATTGGGAGGCCTTGTACCAAGCTAATAGTATTGCAAGGAATCAAGGAGGCTTGTCTAATTATGTGCTTTATGAAGATCGTACTGATGACACACAGTTTACGGTTGGAAGTGTTTTTCGGGGAGCGTTTAGCAAACATTTTACACTCAATGCAGCATTCAATTTGCGATCGCTACAAAGCGAAAATTATGCTACGGTTACAGATTTACTTGGCGGCAGAGGTTTTTTAGACATTGATAGTTTTGCTGAAGGTACTGCTGCGCAAAGCGATTTACAACATCCAAATAGAATCGTAGGCGAGGAGGAGAAGTTTCAATATCACTATGGCCTGAATGCTAGAGTTGGATCATTTTTTGCACAAGGGCAGTTTACGTATGGTCGTCTTAAATTTTTTGTTTCAGCAACAGCCTCACAAACCGAGTATAAACGGAACGGGTATTTTGAAAACGGTTTTGCTCCTGGATCTCGTTCTTTGGGAGAAAGTGAACCCGCAAACTTTACGAATTTTGGATTCAAAGGAGGGGTAACTTTTGAGTGGAGCCCTAAGCATTTTTTTCAGTTTCATGGGGTATATCAAACAGAAGCTCCGACACTCCGCACGATATTTTCGAATGTACGACAGCAAAATGCATTAGTCACAGATCTACAATCGCAAATGACACAAAGTGTATCGTTGGCCTATCGTTTGCAATTAGCAAAAATACAGGCACGACTATCAGGATACTACACAACAATTAGCGATGCTAGTAATCTAAGCTTTTTTTATACCGATGCATTATCGGGCTTGGGAGAAGAGAACACAGCAGCATTTGTGCAAGAAATACTCACAGGGGTCAACAAAAAACATTTGGGTTTAGAGTTGGGAGTAGCAGTACCGCTGAATACCACTTTTAAGCTAAAAGCTGCCGCGGCAGTAGGTGCATACATGTATGCAAATAACCCAGAATTGTATTTGACGTCGAATAATTTTGCAGAACCCCTATTATTAGGTAAGAGTATACTCAAAAACTACCGTCTTCCTGGGGGACCACAACAAGCTTTTTCTTTTGGTTTTGAGTATCGCGACCCTAATTATTGGTGGCTTTCTTGCAGTGCAAATTATTTTTCGGACGCCTATGTTGCAGTCAACCCTTTTACCCGTACCAAAAACTTTTATACCGATACCGACGGTCTTCCTTTTGCCAATTACGATAGTACTATAGCCAAAGAATTATTACGACAAGAAAAATTTGATCCCTATGTATTAGTAAACCTTGTCGGAGGTAAATCATGGCGAATCAAAAAATACTATGTTGGCTTTATTGCTGGAGTGAATAATGTATTGAATACTTCTTATAAGACAGGAGGTTTTGAGCAAGCCCGTAATGCAAACTACCAAGGATTGCTTGCAGAAAACCAACGAGAAACTCCTGTTTTTGGCACGAAATATTGGCAAGGCCTTGGCACTACCTATTTCACAAACTTTTATATCCGTTTTTAAAACCCTCTATAATATGAATTTCTTATTAAAAATCTTTAGTCTACTAGTTTCAGCCCTTCTTGGTTTGTTAACACAATCATGTGTAAAAAATGATGATTTTTCAATCCCAACTCCCGAGCCAGTTGTTGTCGAATTGTCAGGAACCAAAATTAGTATAGCAGCACTCAAAAATCAGTTTGACTACCAAACCGAAGCGGTTATTACATTTTCAGGAACCAAAAATTATATAGAAGGTTATGTAGTATCATCAGACGAGGCAGGGAATTTTTTCAAAGAGTTGGTGATACAAGATTTGCCTGAAAACCCAATTTCTGGTATTCAAATAGTGATTGATCAACGCTCTTTATATCAAAAATACGAGTTTGGTCGTAAAATTTTTGTGCAGTTAGATGGCCTTAGTCTTGGAGTAGTCAATGGTGTGCTAAAACTAGGAAAGTTAAAGGAACAAAATATTGAGGCTATTTCAGAATTCGAAACAGAAAAGCATGTATTTCGCACAGCCGAAGTCAAAGAAATTATTCCAAAAACACTAACAATAGAAGATTTTGACACAAGTGTTGAGAGTCTGTATATTCAACTAAATGATTTGCAATTCGCCAAAGAACTTATAGAGAACCCATCCAAAACTTTAGCGGGAGCTGCAAATGATCGTTTTCAGGGAGAACGAGAACTACATTCTTGTGCTACACAAGAATCGATGATTCTAAGTACAAGTGTGTATGCGGATTTTAAATCGCTTACTATTCCGGCAACGCAAGGGAGTGTAAAAGGTGTTTTGTCCAAAGATTTTTTTGGTGATTATTATGTATTGAGAATGACTACTTCAAATGAAATGCGCTTTGGTGAGAATACGCGTTGTGATGTAGCGTACTTATCTTGTGAAGCACCAACTTCAAATAGTAGAAACACAGTGTTGTTTGAAGAAGGTTTTGAATCAATCACCAATACAGATCAAATAACAACAGTGCTTGGATGGACGAATTCTAACAGCAATGGTGATGATAAATATTGGCAATACAGAAAGATTAGAAATGTAGAAAATAGAGAAGTAACTATTTCGGCTTATAATACAGGATTAAACCCTTTAGAAGTATGGTTAGTTACTCCAGAAATTAACTTGGATGGGACTACCGATGAGGTGTTGAGTTTTGAGGTTCAAACAAGTTTCAACAACGGAAAAGCATTAACAGTTTGGGCAACGACGAGCTATACCAGAGACCCAGAAACCACAAAATGGCTACCTTTGGACATAGATTTGCCTCAAAAAACCGCAAATAAAATAAAAATTGAAAATTTTCCTATTTCGTGTCTTAATGGAAAATTACATATCGCATTTCGCTATAATGGAAGGGATCCAGGAGTTACTTCTACTTATAGTATAGATAAAGTTAAGATTTACGGTGTTTCAAAATAGTGTTTTGAGACATTATTTTAATTTAAAACAACTGAAAACCATTGACATATATATAAAAAATACCGATATTTGCAGCTGCTTTTGAAAAGCAATATGTTAAAAGTTGTATCTTACACCCCAAAAAGCTATTAAAAATGATTAAAAAAACTACCCTGCCTTTATTGGTTATGTTGATTTGTGCAGTTACTACATTTGCCCAAGAAATTCCAACAGGCGGAACCCCTTTAATTTCAAGTGATATTAATTCTTATGGATTTTATGCCGAGGACAAAGCAGAAAAATCTATTATATCCCTTAATGAGCAGAGCTTTGGAAAAGTAACGCAAGTCAAAGTCAATACGCAACCTGAGAATTCTTATAATATGGGGATGACCTTCAAAGCAAAAGAAGGGGTTAGTGAGGGAGATGTAATATTATTTACATTCTATGCTAGATCATTAGCTTCTCTACAAGAAACTGGAGAGAGTTTTGCAATGATTGTTTTAGAGGAGAATGTAAATTATGCTAAAGTAATAGGAAGAAAAATAAGTATTGGTACTGCTTGGCAAGCATACCATATTAAAGGAAAAGCCAATATGGATATTCCTTTAGCCGAAATGAATATTGCCATCCAATTAGGATTTCCTCCGCAGACCGTTCAGTTTGCAGATATACAAGTGATCAACTACGGAAGTGATAAAACATTAGAGGACTTGCCAGAAACAAAGATTACCTATCCTGGTAGAGAAGCAAATGCCCCTTGGCGAGCTGCTGCAAAAGATCGCATTGAGAAGTATCGTAAAGGATCAATGAAAGTTACCATTGTGGATAAAAACGGTAGTCCAGTAAATGGTCTCGATGTAAAGATTACGATGCAGAAGCATAAGTTTGGTTTTGGTACTGCTGTAGATGCAAGAACCTTTTTAGAGAATGAGCGTTATCACGATATGGTCACCTCGTTGTTCAATGAAGTTGTTTTTGAAAACGATTTGAAATGGAATATGTGGCATGATTCAAATAATCGAGATTTTCCAAAAAAAGCTACAGAGGAATTAAATGATTTAGGAATCCCAGTAAGAGGACACGTTCTAGTATGGCCATCTTTCAAATACAATGCAGATTTTATTAAAAAGTATAAGAATGATGAAAAGGGACTACGTCGAGAAATCAATAATCATATAAAAAATGTTACCAATGAGTATGCTGGAAAACTAGTAGACTGGGATGTGCTTAATGAGCCTTTTAATAATCATGAGTTTATGGATATTATGGGGTATAATGAAATGGCAGAATGGTTTCGATTAGCGCGCAAGCAAGATCCAAAAGCAAAACTTTTTATTAATGATTATTCTATTTTGAGTGGTGGAGGTATTGATGTTCCTCATCAAGAAGATTATTTTGACAAAATTCAATATATCGATGATCTTGGAGGAAAAATAGACGGTATTGGAATGCAAGGACATTTCTCTGCGCAACTTACCGGTCCTAAGAAACTCTATGAGATTTTGGATAAGTTTGGAACGTTCAAAAAAGACATTAAGATTACGGAATTTGACGTGAACTTGGTTGATGAAAAGTTACAAGCGGAGTATACTCGAGATTTTATGACTTTAGTCTTTAGTCACCCGAGAGTAACATCATTATTGGTGTGGGGATTTTGGGAAGGTCGTCACTGGCGTGGTGATGCAGCAATGTTTAAAAGAGATTGGAGTGCTAAACCAAACTATGAAGCGTTCAGAAAATTAATTTATAGCGATTGGTGGACTACACCAATAAAATATAAATCAACGGGTAATCCAAAAGTGATAAATGGTTTCTTAGGGACTTACGAAATAATGGCAATGTATAAAGGAAAGATATACAAGCAGTTAATTGATTTGAATGCCCCTCATTCTGAAAAAACCGTGCTTTTTAAGTTAGATGATGACAGTAGACCAGACGATAGCATCCTTGTATATCCTAACATGCAAAAAGATGTGATTTTGATCTCTGGTTTAGAAAAAGATATCAAAAGAGATTTACGAAAAATAACATTGACAGATGTTTCCGGGAAAACTATGCATGTGCAGAATATTTCTCTAGTACAACGAGATTCCGTTGTTGTTAACTTTGCTGGAAAAGATGGGATGTATATTTTGCGTTTGCTAGATGAAAAAGGGAAAGTGATATATGTGACCAAGGTCATAAAGAAGACAAAATAACAATAGAATACCTATATAGAACAGCCCCAAAACATTGTTTGTTTTGGGGCCGTTTTATTGGTCTTAAAAAATAGTTAAAACTATGCGCTTTAGTGCATACGCCACGGCGCACAGGTTTTGCTTTAGCCGCTAAAAATTTTACCGAGTTATCAGTTTTCAGTAGCAGTAAGCAGTTTTAAAATTGTAAAAAACAAAAACTGCCAACTGTTACTGCCAACTTTTGGT
>CAZYRG010000133.1:5292-8964 GCA_964650425.1 uncultured Flavobacteriaceae bacterium | reverse complement strand
CATGGTGATGAAGGGATGCAACGCGCAATTTTGGGAGGTGTAAAAACCATTGAACATGGTACATTAATGAGTGAAGAAACCATGGAACTCATGAAAAAACACGACGCCTATTTAGTCCCTACGATCACTGCAGGTAAGGAAGTGACCGAAAAAGCAAAAATCGAAGGCTATTTTCCAGAGGTTGTTGTTCCAAAAGCATTGGAAATTGGGCCAAAAATCCAAGGTACCTTTGCCAAAGCGTATAAAAAAGGGGTCGGTATTGCCTTTGGCACAGATGCTGGCGTATTTATTCATGGAGAAAACGGCAAAGAATTTGGCTTTATGGTTGAAGCTGGTATGCCTGCAATCGAAACTTTGCAAAGCGCTACAATCACTAATGCCAAAATCCTTCAGATGTCGTCTCAGCTCGGACAAATAGCTACCGGCTTTTTTGCCGATATTATTGCCGTTGACGAGAATCCTTTACAAAACATCAAAACGATGGAAAAAGTAACTTTTGTGATGAAAAACGGCGTTGTTTATAAAAACTAACACCAGTAACTATTTTGAATATAAGAGACCGCATCCATAAACAAAACATACAATTCTACCTTATATAAAGACTGTATGGTATAAAATCTTATTTTTGCATAATAAACTACAACCCTAAATTTTGGAAACACCTACGGCCAATTTTATTATTTGTTATAACGTAACACCCAACCCTGCGCTATCAATTCCCATACCCAACGCTTATTTAGTAGCGATAGAAGATAACGTATTGGGGTATATTGAAAAACTAGCACTTTCAGAAGTATTAGACAGTTATAACATTGCTTACAAAGAAACCGCTCATGAACAGCTTTTGGAGATTTGTCAGTTACTAAAACCGGAATCTCTTGCTCAAAAATTTCAGCCTAAACGAAAAAAAGTAGCCACCTTAGCTGATATCATGAAAGATGCGCAGCTTAAGCCTGTAGTGATGCAATATGTGGATCGTAAACTCAGTGCTTTTTACCATATACTGACAACAAAAAACTATCCACTTTGTTATAACGCACAACGTAGAGAGCCTATCCCAAACTCACTTATTACTCGAGTACAACACCAGTTAGAACCTTTAATATCTTTTGAAAAAACCAATGAAGGGATTCATTATAAATTGCAATTAGGAGCGGATGATACGATTTTCAAACCCTATGAACATAGTATTATCACCTTACAAGATCAGCCTGCGCAATTATTGATAAATCGCAAATGGTACACCTTAAAGCATCTGAATGCCAAAAAACTTACACCTTTTCTAACTAAGGAAACGGTTTTTATCCCTGCAAAAAACACCAAATTGTATTTTGAGAAATTTATCAGTTCTATTCTCAAAAAAGTAGCCGTGCAGGCGGAAGGGTTCACTATCGATGTACACAATACCATTCAGAACTATTCCTTGGAACTCTATTATGATTTCTTTCTAAAAAAAGCTGCTTGCCACGTTCAATTCAACTACCAAGACACACTTTTTTCTAGTTATGAAAGTCGAAAAACAGCTACCGAAATCAGATATCTGGAGGATGATATTGCTTTAAATCAAATAAAAAGAGACCCAAAAGCGGAATTAGAAATTCTACAAAAACTAACGCAATTAGGACTTAAAGAAGAGTCAGGGAAATTATACTTAGAGGAAACATCCACAGATGAATATGAACTAGTCACATGGCTTTCAAAAAATGCAACCCAAATAAAACAACTAGGCTTTACAATAAAGCCCATAAAACTAGATCAAAAAAACATTATAATTTCTGATCCAGAAATTCAACTTAATACTACGGAACAAAATGATTGGTTTGATATAAAAGGACTGGTACAAATCGGTGTATTCAGTATTCCTTTTGCTCATTTCATCCCATTAATTAATAAAAAGGAACGGTTTTTTGAATTACCAGATGAGACCTATTTTATCATTCCCAACAGCTGGATGACGACCTATAAACAGCTTTCGCAATTTGCAACCGTAGAGCATGATCAACTACAATTACGTAAAAATAATTTCAAGGTGCTAGAAGGGCTACCTTTAAAAAAAAAATAGCACTCCTCAACGAAGAAGTCCCCGAATACATAGCGTCGCCTAATCTCAAAGCAACACTACGCCCCTATCAAAAACAAGGGGTACAATGGCTTGTGAATCTATATCACAGACAACTTGGCGGATGCCTGGCCGATGATATGGGACTAGGAAAAACCTTGCAAACTATTGCATTCCTGAACTATACAAAAGAGCAACTAACGTCTGTAGAAACGGAAAAACCTATTGCGTTAGATCTATTCAGCACACCGCTAGAAAACAAAACCTTTTTACGTGCACTACTCGTAATGCCTTCTTCATTAATTTTTAATTGGTATCAGGAATTACAAAAGTTTGCGCCACATCTGACTATTGCCAATTATACTGGTAGTAATCGTAAAAAATTGGCACCGTATCTGAGTACTTATGATATTGTATTGACCACCTATCACACAGCTGCAAGGGATATAGCGCAACTCCAAAAAACACAATTCCATTGTTTTGTAGCAGATGAAAGTCAGCAGCTAAAAAACAAAGATTCCAAACTATTCAAGGCACTACATTCTTTAGCCATTCCGCATAAGATTACGCTTAGTGGTACTCCTATCGAGAATTCACTTTCGGATCTTTGGTCGCAGATGCAATTCGTCAATCCAGAGATATTGGGGTCCTATGCTTTTTTCAAAAAAACATTTCAGCGGCCTATAGAAAAGCAACAGGATCCAGAACGTACAGCCGAACTAAAAACACTTTTAGAACCTTTTATACTTCGACGTACCAAGGAACAAGTCGCCAAAGACCTTCCTAAACTCAGCGAACAAGTCATATATACAGAGATGCTACCCAAACAGGAGAAACTCTACGATCAACAAAAATCAGCCGCACGGAATCAGTTACTAAAAATAGGAGGAAATGATGCTCCGGTTTCCAAAATCAATGTCATCAACACCCTCACCAAACTACGGCAGTTATCAAATCACCCAACACTTATTGAAGAGGGTAAGGAACTTGCTTCTGGAAAATTCCAAGATGTAACGGCCTATTTACAAACACTACTCAAAGCCAACAAAAAGGTTTTGGTATTCAGCTCTTTTGTCCAACATCTGGAGTGTTATACGCAATGGTCTACTGAGAATCAGATTTCATATCGACTCCTTACTGGACAAACCAAATCAGGAGATCGCGCCAAAGCGGTAGCCGATTTTCAAGAAAATCCAGATGTTTCGTTATTTTTTATTTCGATCAAAGCGGGTGGTACTGGATTGAATCTAACTAGTGCGTCCTATGTGGTATTATTGGATCCATGGTGGAATCCTTTTGTAGAAAAACAAGCCATTGCCCGAGCACATCGTATTGGACAAACAGATCATGTTACGGTCACAAAATTCATCACTAAAAACACGGTCGAAGAAAAAATAATTCAGCTACAAGAACGCAAAAAACTGCTTTCTGATGAGATTATAGCCGTAGATGCCATTCCTGAATTAGACCAGAACGAATTAAATGAATTATTAAAATAGTGCTCTATATCATTTTATGGACGTGACCCTTTGGGTCGGGCTATACATTCTATCTTTTGACGCTATCGCATCAAAAGGATGCCATTCCTATCCCTCACACAAAATAGAATTATT
>CAZYRG010000133.1:0-5192 GCA_964650425.1 uncultured Flavobacteriaceae bacterium | reverse complement strand
CTACGTCTCTACGGAACCACATACACATGAATCTAAAATATCAAAACAAATACCGTATTCCATCTACACGGCTTCCTAACTATGACTATGCGTCAGACGGTGCCTATTTCATAACCATCTGCACCAAAAACATGCAACACCATTTTGGGCATATCACCAATGGCATTATGCATTTATCCGAAATTGGCCAATTCGCAGAACAATTTTGGGCAGAAATCCCAAAACATTTTTCTCACATAACCCTAGGCGATCATGTCGTTATGCCTAATCATATGCATGGCATTTTGATTATTGATAATGCTAAAAAACGTACCGTATCAAAAAACAATCCTAATTTAGACATATATCCAAAAGACAAAAGAATGGCCGCAATTTCTCCAAAATCAGGCGCTATTCCTACTATCATTCGATCTTACAAATCAGCCGTTACTAGAAGTGCACGACCAATCAACAAAAACTTCGCGTGGTTACCGCGCTATTATGATCATATTATTCAGAATGAACATGCTTATGAACGCATCGCGAATTACATCATTAATAATCCTAAAAAATGGACGGATGATAAATTTTATTAAAAATTTTCGATGCATCGCTTTTGCTATGCATCGATGCTATGCTATTCGCACACAAACGCGATGCATCGCTTTTTGTGTACAGACGTTGCATGCAACGTCTCTACTGGCAATTCTATTATTTTTTGGGTGCACGCAACCACAACCACAATTACGCATTGCTACTGCTTCCAATATGCAATACGCTATCCAAAAACTGACTCAAACCTTTACACAACAAACTGGAATTCCTTGTGAAATCATAACCGGATCCTCTGGAAAGCTTACCGCTCAAATTCAGCAAGGGGCACCTTATGATATTTTTGTTGCAGCAGACATGACATATCCAAATATCCTATTCAAAAATAATTTTACCACTACAGCTCCGAAAATCTATGCTTATGGCGAATTGGTTCTATGGAGTATGAAATCTAAAACAGCACCAACTTTACCCATGCTTTGCCTACCCGAAATCAAACATATTGCGATAGCCAACCCCAAGACCGCACCCTATGGATTAGCATCGATAGAAGTACTCAAAAAAACTGACCTATTAGATAGCATAACTAGCAAGTTGGTCTATGGCGAAAGTATCGCTCAGGCCAGTCAGTTTGTGTTTTCGCAAACCGCTACTATTGGGTTTACTGCAAAATCTGTTGTTATGGCGCCAACTATCAAAAACCAAGGACACTGGTCCCCTATTAATCAAAAACTATACACGCCATTAGCACAAGGAATTGTTCTATTAAAAAACGACAAACAACAATCGAAAGAAGTCCAACAATTCTATAATTTTATGTTTTCGGATCAAGCTACGGCTATTTTGAATACCTTTGGATATTCAAGAACAGAACCTTAGTAACTATAAACTCAGACTTAGTAATGAATTGGCAACCCCTGATACTCACATTAGAATTGGCGCTCATCGTTACTTTATTATTGATATTAATTGGACTCCCCCTAGCCTATTGGCTAGCCTATTCTAAAAACAAATTAAAACCCGTTATTGAAACCTTGGTAAGTATGCCATTGGTATTGCCGCCAACGGTATTAGGTTTTTATTTATTAGTCGCTTTTAGCCCCTCCAATGTCTTTGGAAATTGGTTAGATCAAAGCTTGGGATTACAGCTCGTTTTTTCTTTTGAAGGTATTGTTCTTGGATCCATACTGTATAGTTTGCCTTTTATGGTACATCCAATCCAATCCGGATTACAAAGCCTTTCACCTTCATTGAAAGAAGCTTCTTATGTCTTAGGAAAATCTAAGCTTACCACCCTATTAAAGGTATTACTCCCTAACATCAAACCCTCATTACTCACAGGAATTATCTTAACCTTTGCACATACGATCGGTGAATTTGGAGTTGTACTCATGATCGGAGGAAATATCCCTAACAAAACCAAAGTAGCATCTATCGCTATATATGACGAAGTAGAAGCATTGAATTATGCCGCAGCAAATAGCTATTCGGCCATACTTTTTGGAATCACTTTTATTATTTTGTTATCCATTTATTTATTTAATGGAGGCTATCTAACACGTTTTGGAAAATGATAGCATTTGATTTTAAAAAGCCCCTACAAGCCGCTTCTGGCAAAATGCAATTGGATATTGCACTACAACTATCACCAGGAAGTTTTACCACAATCTATGGAAAATCAGGGGCTGGCAAGACTACCATTTTACGAATTCTGGCGGGATTAGAAAAAGTAGCTACTGGTCAAATTATCGTAAACGATGTTACCTGGTTAGATACCAACAAAAAAACTACACTTCCTCCGCAAAAAAGAAATGTGGGAATCGTTTTTCAAGATTATGGACTGTTTCCTCATATGACCGTTAGAGAAAACCTCCTATTTCCTTTACAAAAAAAGCAAGACGCAAGTATCATACAGGAATTAATTACCGCTACAGAATTAGGAGATTTACAGCATCAAAGACCGCAACGCTTATCCGGGGGACAACGGCAACGCGTAGCTTTGGCAAGAGCATTGGTACAACAGCCCGAATTATTATTGTTGGATGAGCCATTATCTGCCTTAGATCCAGAAATGCGGCAAAAATTACGCTTACTGATAAAACAATTACATACCAGGTATGGTCTCACAACAATTATGATTAGTCATGATCAAGAAGAGATCCTACAACTATCTGATTATGCCATCCAGTTAGATCATGGAAAAGTTATACAACAAGGAACTCCTTTGAGCTTATTCAACATCACCTCATCCATAAATGGAAGCACGTTACAAGGCAAAGTAATCGCTATAGAATCCGACGGAAACACCTCTACACTTACTGTACTTATTGGAAAAAATATTGTGAGGGTTCCATTTACAAAAAAAGAAAGTACCATCCCATCCGTTGGAGATGAAATCGTACTTTCTTTCAACAATGACAATCAGGTACATATTAAACCGTAATTATGCATTGGAAAATCTATTACAGCTCCGAGCTACTGCAAATACTATCGTTCCACTACTTTTTTTGATTTCACCATAGCGATGCTATGTTAAAATCAAGAAAAAGTCAGTATTCATGGTATCTCAAAGCTTCATGACGAAGTTCCAACGCATAATCACGGTTAAATAATACTACCTGTATCTCTTACACCAGTGCAGCTGCACTTGTCGTTTCGGCACTACGCTCTATCTTTTTCACTAGACCCTGTAGTACTTTTCCTGGACCTACTTCGGTAAATAAGGTAGCTCCATCTGCTAACATTTGTTGTACACTTTGTGTCCATTTAACAGGAGCAGTAAGTTGTAACATCAAGTTTTTCTGAATTTCCTCTGGGCTTGTAATCGCTGTTGTGGTTACATTTTGATACACAGGACATTTTGGCGTATGGAATTGCGTCCCTTCTATGGCTGCAGCTAATTCTGCTCTTGCAGGCTCCATAAGAGGGGAGTGAAATGCCCCACCGACAGGCAATAATAATGCACGTCTGGCTCCTTTTTCTTTCAATACCTCACACGCTTTTTCTACAGCTGCTATTTCCCCAGAAATCACCAATTGTCCAGGGCAATTGTAATTTGCCGCTACGACAATTCCATCAATCTCCGCGCAAGTATCTTCTACGATTTGATCTTCTAATCCTAATACCGCTGCCATAGTGGAAGGTTGCAGTTCACATGCTTTTTGCATGGCTAAAGCTCGCTGTGAAACTAGTCGTAATCCATCTTCAAAATTCAAAGTTCCATTAGCCACCAAAGCCGATAATTCTCCCAACGAATGTCCCGCAACCATATCTGGTTGAAAGGCATCACCTAGCACCTTACTCATAATCACAGAGTGGAGGAAGATTGCAGGTTGTGTAACTTTGGTCTCTTTAAGTTCATCTGCAGTACCTTCGAACATAATCTTGGTAATTTCAAAACCTAAAATTTTGTTTGCTTCTTCAAACAATGCTGCTGCTTGTGTTGAACTTTTATATAAATCCAATCCCATTCCTGAGAATTGTGCTCCCTGACCGGGAAATATGTATGCTTTCATAATATCATCGTGTTTTAAACGATGTAAAAATACACATCTCTACGTATTTCCGCTTAAAAACAACTCCAAAAAAAAGAAGCACTACTATTAGCAGTACTTCTTATATAATTTTACTCGTAATATTTTATATTAATATGACACGATAATTAAGCCACTTGTTTCAGGCGTAATTCTTTTCTATCAAATTCAATCAACTTTGCTTCTTTGAGTTCATTCATTAAAAGATTCAATGTCGGTCTTGAGGTACCAATCAAATTTGCAATATCTTTTTGCGTATAAGGATGCTTTATAACCATATCACCCGTTTCTGGACAACAGTAGCCATAATCATCTTTTAATTCATTAAAAAAATCAAGTAAACGCGTCTTACAATCCTTAAACAACAAACTCTGTAAACGTCTTTCTAATTTTTTGAATCGCAATCCAATAAATTTATAGATCTTGAGACTGAAGGTTTGATTATCACGCATCAGATCATGCATGGTTTCGACTCCTATAGGACATATTGATGTTTTGTTGTCTATAGACTGTGCAAATTCTGTACGTTTTTGTTCTCCAAAAATAGCTTTCTCGCCAAAAATCTCACCTCTAGTAAGTATCGCTTTTATAATTTCATGACCATCTTCGGAATAATATCCGATTTTCACCTTTCCTTTTTCAATTACATATACTTTGTTCGCAGTATCTTCTTCAAAATAGATATAATCGCTTTTAGCGTAAGCATCAAAATAATGGTCCTTCTTATATTTCTTAAACTTATGAGGACATAATACTTTAAAAAGGTTGGCATCCTCAAAAAACCAGATTGCACTCATTGGTAGATAGTTTTAAGTTAATGACTTTGTGTATAAAATTAACGTAAATAAGCTTATAGTATTACTAGAAAGGTTTAAATTACAGATTCTTACAAAACAAAAAAACAGTTTTTAAAATTTCTTTTCAAAAGCCTAAACAAAATGCCTCAGAATTCATTTCGTCATAAAGTTGCATACCACTTATAAAGCAAAACATACACTGGAAATTTTAAGTCGTAAAAACCTTCAGTTCCTTACACATAAACAAAAAGCTCGGATACACCGAGCTTTTTGTTAGTAAGAGCATGTTTAAAAACAATGCAAACTGATTTTCAATAATTTGTCGTTCTGG
>CAZYRG010000132.1:0-8967 GCA_964650425.1 uncultured Flavobacteriaceae bacterium | reverse complement strand
AAGTCTCCCTTTGAAGGGAGATTTAGAGGGATGTTTTGCGCAAATTCTTTTAATCTATACTTGTTGTACACACAGTAGCCTTTGAAGGAGAGGCTAGGTGAGGTGAGGATGTTACTTGATTGATGGTTAAAATCATAATTATCTGTAAATTATTAATTTAAATTAGTCATTAGATCGAACTCACGTTATTTAACTTAATATTATAGTGAAACAATATCTTTGAATCGAAGTTTAAACTTCAACTAATAATCAATATCTATTTGCGATTTAAAATTACGGTACTATTATGGTTTCGCAAAATTCCAGAAAAGGGCTCGGATTCGCGCATTTTGGGCCATTTAGCTTAAACATACATACTTCATAAGTTCCAGGAGAAGGAAATGTGTAGATTAATTGATTATCCGAGTCTGGTGTACTACCTCCATCTCTTTCAATAGTATCATTGTCCACTCTCCACTCATAATCCTCTTCATCTCTTTCTGGAAAGTCAGCCACAAAAGTAAAAGTTAAGGTGGTACTGGGCTCAAATGTAAATGATATTGGTGGTGGACAAAAATCAATTTCAACCATATCACAAAAAGTACGAACTTCACTGCATTCCATGTCTGGAACACTTTCTAAGCAGATTTCATAGAATCCATCAAGAAGATCTAATTCAGTCAAAAACAAACCAGAATCAGTAATATCTAGCACTTCCTGACCATCTACAAACCATCTTGTTACTGGAGCCAAAAGATCATTACTTTGCAAAAGATCAGTATTCCTTGTAAATGATAACGGTGTGCATATTTCGTCTACTACGAAATTCTGACATGAAATTACTTCAGGCTCACAGCCATCGTTACTAAAGTCCGATTTTAAACATATCTCATACGTCCCAGGTAACAATTCATAATCTGCAACTAGTTTTTGATCCCTTAATTCCTCTATCACAACCCCATTTATCGACCATTCATAGGAAGAAGATAATGGATCTGTATCTAAGGCATCAAAAATATAATTGAAACCTCCAAAAGGTGTAATGTCAAATTCTCCTTCTGGACAATCAATAGGTGTAGTGGCGGTACATGTTTTTAAAAAGGTTATAAGGTCAAAATTAGAGGTAATAGTACTTGCTCCAATAGGGTCTTGTAAACGATTTAGTTCAAAAGGAAAGATAAAATCAGGTTGGTATGCGGTGCCTTGATTTAGGATAAAATCACGTAATTGTTCTTCACTAGAGACGTCTTTTTGTACACGTGCGGCATCTTTTAATTTGATGGGATATTCTAAACTAAAACAGGTACCCAAAAAATCTAAAATGTCTTTGCGAACCGTACTAAAACCACAATCTGATACTAATTGATTAAACTGTGCCTCATTGGCTACATTTATGATTTGCTCATTTGATTTGAGTTGTACAGAAAAAGGAAAGTCTATTTTAGAAACATTAAAACCAGAAGTCTGATTAAATACCATTTCTTTAAAACCACCAAAATTTTTTACTTCTATAGATGCTCCTGTATTGTAGCCTAAGTTTAGTGGGTAAGTAAAGCGAAAACATAAATCATCTTCTGATACCATACCTGTGATGCGCAATTGTTGCAATACACTAACAATAGCAATGCTTTCTTGCATATCTACGCGCTTCGGTGTTTCTTCAAATACACCATCATCATTAACACATGAGATAACCCCAAGGCTAAATAAAAAAAGGATGATATTATATTTTAATATTTTCATATTTGTGTGTAAATAGGGGGTTTTTGTTTAATGATTGCATTTCTAGTTTTTAAATCTTATCAAAAAACTAAAAAAAACAATTCCCTTTCTATATATATAACGCTTATGTGTTAAAAACCCCTACCTCTCTTATGCAAGAATAATAATTAAAACACTCTGGTTAATTACACTTTACAGTGAAAAATCTGCTTTTTTTATTGTTA
Source organism: uncultured Flavobacteriaceae bacterium (assembly GCA_964650425.1). Taxonomy (GTDB): domain Bacteria; phylum Bacteroidota; class Bacteroidia; order Flavobacteriales; family Flavobacteriaceae; genus Aquimarina. The sequence goes on along the minus strand of CAZYRG010000132.1, from coordinate 7,042 downwards.
AGTATCGTATAATCAATACATTTTTAATAAAAGAATACGCTTTATCAAAGATACAAAAAATAACTACCTATAACCTGCAGGAAAGTGGTCATAGGCAGTTATTACGTTCAAATTTGCTAACCTAAAAAAACTTGAACCTTACTAACTAGTATAAAAGCTATTGTATCGTAATTTCTTTACAGAATTCTATCTCACGATTACATTCAGCCGATGTAGCAGTGACACATACTTTATAGGTTCCCGCTTGTATTTTATCCAAAGGAAAACGTCTACTTTCGCTAGAAGCATTTGGGAATTGATCAATTTCTATGTTATCAATGAACCATCTGAATATAGTATTAGGCGTAGCTCCTTTAAAATCGGCGTACAAATCACCATCAATATTAATTGTCATAGTTGGACAAGTATCTGTTTGATCTTCAATTATTACTTCTTGACAGTATTCTACAGGTTCATCGCAACCTTCTATTCTGGTTACTACACAAACTCTGTGTGTTCCTGTACCTATTTTATCAATTGGAAACTTTCTGCTTGTAGCATTTGGCGACACTTCTTCGCCATCCACAAACCAAGTATATTGTGCATCATTTGGAGCTCCTTTATAATCAGCATAGAGATATGCTCCATCACGACTAAAACTTAACTCGGCACATGGTCGTTCTTCAATTTTAATTTCTTTACAGAAAAAAGTGCCTCTTGGACATTCAGGAGTTTCTGTCATGATACAAATCTCATATACTCCAGGTTCTAAATCTCCTAAACGTAATTTGTTATCACCATTATTAAGAATCCCTTCGTCCTCTACAAGTTTGTCATCGATAAACCATCCATACCATTGTAGACGGTCGATACCTTCAAAATCGGCAAACAAATAGTCACCATCTCTTCTAAAGGCCATTTCGGGACATTTATCATTTTTTGGATCTATCACCAATTCCCTACAAAAAGAAGTTCCTTCTGGACACTCAGGAGTTTCTGTTTTGATACAAACCTCATAGGTTCCTTCATCAAACTGCCATAATAATTTGTGATCTGAGTTTTCCACATTACTGCCTTCTCTCTCAACAAGCGCTCCATCAATATACCATCCATAGGTAATACTATCTTTTGCTCTAAAGTCGGCTTCAAAAAGATACGTATGGGTGTTTTCTCTAATAGATTCAAAGGCTAATTCTGGACAGTTGTCTGTTGTTACATCATCATCTTTGTCTTCACAAGAACTGAATAAAAATGAAAATAGCACTACAAGTATTGTTAATAGGGGGAAATTTTTCATAATAAATTGTTTTAAGAAGTTTAAAAAAAATGGAGAGAGCTTGTAATAAGCCCTTGTATAATTAAAACAGCTTGCAATAAAAAATACCTACCCCCACTACTTATTTTTTGTGGTTGTTTGGCAATAAAAAAGTGTGTTTTGAGGTTTTTTATAGCGCCTGAATACTTAACTAATAAAGGTTTTGGATGTTCTTTAGGAAAAAATAACTAGCTTTGGTTATTCTATATTATAAAGTGTATGCCTGATTTGGATAACTCTATTTGCGAACAGCGATTATTTGATTCTTTTTTTAAAAAAAATGCTAAAGGACTTAGAGACTTTTTGTTTTTTAAGTTTGGTGATATGCCATTGGCTGAAGATATTGTTCAAGATAGTTTTGTCAAATTATGGGAGAATTGTGCTAATACACCTTTAGAAAAAGCAAAAAGTTTTGTGTACACTGTTGCGATGAACATTGGGAATAGTGCAATGCGTCATCAACAAGTAAAATTCAAGTATAAGGATTATATATCCCAACGTAAGCATGATGTTACGAATGAAAGTCCAGAGTTTGTTATTTTGGAAAAAGAATATATGGAAACTTTCAAGAAAGCTTTAGCCATGTTATCTGATAGACAACGAGAAGTGTTTCTATTAAGTAGAATTGAAAAAAAGACCTATAAGGAGATTGCAGAAATCTCCAATGTCTCTGTAAAGGCAATAGAAAAACTGATGCACAAAGCGTTACTCAAATTGCGCAAAACAATAGGAGATGTTTGAGTAATATATAAGGAATATTTAATAATGATTATTTTAAATTGTATAATGAATAGTAGAAGTTTAAAAAACAAAAGCTAATTCATAAAGAATTAATAGTGTAAAACCATTGCAAAGTGGTACATAAAATCACTAATCTTATAGTATTCATTACAAATTATACATTATAAATTATATAGGGGTAGGGTATTTTATAAGTAATGCGTTATACTAGTAAGAAGAGCTAAGTTATGTTAGAAAATCAACAAGACGATACGTTTTTGTCCAGATGGATCAATAATGAGTTGACCACGGAAGAGCTGGAGGTGTTCAAAAATCACCCTGAGTACTTGCATTATGAAAAAATAAAGCAGGCAGCTGGTCTTTTGGATACTACAGATTATGATGAAGAAGCAGCGTTGAATAATCTTAAAACAAAATTCTCTAGTAAGAAGAAATCAGTTATTAGGCTATGGCCTATGTATGCTGCTGCTGTGGCGGCATCTATTGCGATCATTTTTGGTGTTTTCTTCTTCGATTCTAGCGCCACTACAATAGTTGCAGATTACGGACAGCAGGTGGCAGTTACGCTTCCTGATGGTTCAGAAATGTTGGTAAACAAAAATTCTACCGCCAGTTTTGATGAAGAAAAGTGGGAAGAAGATCGTAGTGTCAAATTAGATGGTGAAGCGTATTTTAAAGTTCAAAAAGGAAGCGCTTTTACTGTAAAAACTGCTAATGGTGATGTTACGGTATTGGGAACGCAATTTAATGTCAATGCGATTCAGGATATGATAGCTGTTGTATGCTATGAAGGAAAAGTAAAAGTACAAACCAAAGACGAAGCTGATGTCATTCTTACACCTAACATGGGTATGCAAAAAGTCGGAATTGCTTCACTAACGTCTTTTACTACCAATGAATCCAAACCAGAATGGATGATACAAAAGAGTGTTTTTAGAAGCATTCCTGCTAGATATGTATTTATTGAATTAGAAAAGCAATATCAATTACAGATACTTATAGAAAAGGATGTCGATCAAGAATTGATATACTCTGGTAGTTTTCCTCATAATAACCTAACTATTGCACTTCAAACAGTTTTTAGTACCTTAGGACTTAATTACACACTGTCACCAGACAAAAAGACTTTGGTAGTAAATAATAAATGAAACAACTTTTCTGCGCGATTTTCTGTTGCTTGTGGTGTTACGTTTCTTCACAAGAAACTAAAAGCACCATTGTTTCTGATAACGAGCCTATTGAAGATGTATTAGAACAGTTAGAATCCACATTTAGTATCAATTTTTCTTACCTAGACACGTTGCTGGAAGATGTCACTATTAACCTTCTAACAGATACTACCGATACCCTTGATAATTACTTACGACACTTGCAATCACAAACTGGATTAAAGTTTGAAAAAGCCAATAACGCTAATGTTATTATTCGAGCATTCACTACCAAAGATTTGTTAGACGGTTGTGGATATGTAAAAGGATATAATGACAAACCAATAAGAGCTATAAAAATATTAATTAATGGTAATGTAACAAATTATACGACGGATAAGGAAGGTTATTTTAGTCTAAAAGACATTCCTTATGGAATACCAATCACACTCGTAACCACTGGATCCTATCCTCATGTTTTTAATTCTAAAATTTTTGTTGACGAAAGCTGTAGTATTTTCAAAATACAATCTAAAGACAAAGTGACACAGGTACTTGATGAGGTAATTATACAAGATTATATTGGCAAAGGGATCAAGAAAAAAAAGAACTTTATTTCTTTAAAAACAAAAGATTTGGATATTCTTCCGGGTTTAGTAGAGCCCGATATTCTTCAAAGTATACAGCTTACTCCCGGAGTCAATAGCCCATTTGAGACTGCCACAGGGCTTTATGTAAGAGGAAGTACTCCTAATCAGAATTTAGTCTTATGGAATGGGATCAAAACCTATAACCAAGGACATTTGTTTGGTGTGCTATCTGCTTTTAATCCATACATTGTAGAAGAAACAAATTTCTATAAAAGTGGTGTCAATGCACGTTATGGAGATCGTGTATCTGGTGTCATCGATATACAAACGGCTGATGAGGTTGCTACAGAATTTCATGGTGGAGCGGGGATTAATATGCTCAATGCGGATGGGTATGTTAGTGTTCCGTTGCTAAAAGATCGATTGTCAATTCAAGTTTCGGGAAGACGATCGTATACGGATAACCTACAGACTCCTACTTATGATCAATATGCAACCCGTGTTTTTCAAAATACCAAAATAATAGATACTCCCGTAAATCAAGATATCCAAGAGAATGACTTTTATTTTGGAGATTATAACATGAATTTGGTAGGACAACTTTCTGAAAGAAATAAAATACAATTGAATGCTATTTATAGTAAAAATAATTTAGCATTTAAAACCGGTGGAGAAACTGCTAATTTTGCTGATTTGCTAAGAACAGAGAATGAAGGTTATCATTTTGAATGGTTCTATGGCGGAGATAAACTTACGGTAGAAGCAGCTTCATATTATACAAAATATCTGTTAGATTATCAGTTTGTTACCGTAAATCCGGTGGTAACCCAGCAAACCGAAGAAAAGAAAAATAGTATTAGGGATTATGGAGCTTCTATAGTAACTAGTTATAATTTTAATGACAAAGCCCGTTTGGATATGGGGTATCAATTTAGTAAGAATAACATTCGCTATGCTTTTGAGACCATTACTCCTTCTTTTGAGCTTACATTGGATCAGGACGATAGCACGCTGGATACCCATAGTCTCTATTCCGAATTTGAATATAATGCCCCTGGGAATATAAATGTTACTCTGGGGATACGAGCGAATTCCTATACAGAAATAGCACGAGAAACTATAGAGCCAAGATTGTTTCTCAAAAAAAATATCACTCCCAGTTTTAGTCTCAATCTTACGGGAGAGTATCGTAGTCAACCTGTAAGTCAAATTCAAGAATCTGTGGTCAGTGATTTGGCTTTAGAAAACGTAGTATGGACTTTGGCTAATACAGATGACACTCCACTTATAACAAGTCATCAATATAGTTTTGGCAGTACTTTCAAAAAAAAGAGCTGGTTGATCGATTTGGATTCTTATTACAAAGAGATTACAGATATTACCACATTAACAGCGGGTTTTTTGGCACCTATTAATAATGGAGTGCAATTAGGGGAGAGTCGAATTTATGGATTAGATGTTTTTTTTAAAAAAGATTTTGGTAAATATAATTCATGGATCAGCTATGCATACATCAATGCGCAAAATACGTTTGAAGAATTGAATGAAGGTGTTTCTTTTCGTAGTAATACGAATATCGAACACACGGTACGCTGGTCACACTTTTACACTATTAATAATCTAAAATTTACCCTAGGTTGGTTATGGCATTCTGGGAAATCTTTTACAGAGTTAATAGGAGTGGCTACGGATGAACCATTTATAGAACTACAATATGACGAATTAAATGGTGGAAACTTGCCAGTGTATCATCGTCTGGATTTTTCGATGTTATACAACTTTCATATTGGCAGGAGGGAGGATATCTCGTATCGTATAGGAGCTTCAGTTCTCAATGTTTATAACAGAAAAAACCTGATCGGTAAGGAGTTTAGAACTACAAATACACTTAATAATCAGTTTATTCAAAATGAATTTACTTCTTTGGGGATTACGCCAAATATTAGTTTTCGCGTTTTTTGGTAAACAAATTATAAGTGTATATATGACCAGTGTGTTGCGTTTAATTATAAAACAAGATATTGAATGATTTTCGACATTATTTTCGTCATTTTTATTTTTCTACTATATTTTGGACTTAATTATTTTTCAGAACAACTCGTTGTTAAAGAATATGAGAATATTGAAAATCGAATTTCAAAGACTAAAATTCGCAAAACTATTTCAAGACGGAATGAACTATTTGAATATGAATTTCCTTTCAATCCAAATTTAGAGAAGTTTTACTTAAGGTTTTTTGCAAAAGTAATAGACTTTGGATTCTATTATTTCATCTCAATAGTAATCAAAAACAACTTTGAGAACTTGGCCTTTTTTCCTTTTTTCACAGCTTTTTTATCATTGTTTTTAATTAATCCACTTTTTGAATTTTTTACGGGGAAAACAGTTGGGAAATTTATCTTTGGACTAGAAGTAATAGATGATAAAGGTGCAAAACCTTCTTTTCTAATGTCTTATGTGAAAAATTTATTGCAATTAGGAATTATTGTCGTCTTTATAGCTTCTTATTCAACATTTTGGGAAGATGAAATTTTTTTTCATAACAAAAAGACGCTAACATACACTATAAAAGCAAAACGTAAAAAAGAAATTCTAGAACAGATTAAAAACTAAATTGGTAAACGATGTTAAACCTTATTTTTAGTGTAAATTTATTTAATATCAAAGTATTACGACTAAATACTACAACAATTTCACAAAAAAATACGATCATGACTGTAATTAAAAACACCTTATTCCTACTACTACTCATAAATACCTTTATAATTAGTAACGCTCAAGAAAATACTATGGAACAAATTTCGCAAAACACCGTTGTTAATGGATTAGTGACAAAGGAAAGTACAACAGATTTTGAAACTACATATACGAAACTTAAACAGATCATTGTCAATAATCCGAATCTCAAACTATTATTCGAGTTGGATCATCAAAAAAATGCTGCATCGGTTGATCTGAAATTACGTCCAACGCGAGTGCTCTTTTTTGGGAATCCTAAATTGGGTACGCCATTAATGCAAAATGCGGCAACCACAGGAATTGATTTGCCACAAAAAATTATCGTATTCCAAGATGATGATGGGAAAACAAAAGTTTCTTATAACGATCCAAAATACTTGAAATCTCGTCATAATATTGAAAATTCTGACCCTATTTTAGATAAAATAAGTGGAGCTTTAGACAAAATTACAAATGGTGCTATTGCTAAATAAGAAGGCAGTTTGATTTAGAATAAGAGAGATAAAAAAACGAGCTTGCTCTATGGAAGA
>CAZYRG010000131.1:4360-9049 GCA_964650425.1 uncultured Flavobacteriaceae bacterium | reverse complement strand
ACCATAGAAATTAAATTCTCTATGTGTTCTATGTGGTCTAATTGTATATTTTTGTGCCTACGTACTAGACAAAAATGTATTTAATGCAAAGAACACTCAAAGATTACCTAATTATTACCCTAAAAGGCCTGGCAATGGGTGCGGCGGATGTGGTCCCTGGAGTTTCTGGCGGTACAATCGCTTTTATTTCTGGGATCTATGAAGAACTCATCACCACCATTAGTGGGGTGAATTTCTCACTAATCACTACATGGAAAAACCAGGGATTTGCAAAAGCTTGGCAACAACTCAATGGCAATTTCCTTTTAGCATTAGTCTCTGGGATAGCAATTAGTATCTTCAGTTTGATGAAACTAACACGTTTTTTACTAGAAAATCATCCCATCTTAGTTTGGGCATTTTTCTTTGGTTTGGTACTTGCCAGTGTATTATTTATTGGCAAACAAATCACCAAATGGACTATTGTTACCATCATCACACTTCTTGTTGCTGCAGGTCTCGCCTATTACATCACCATACTACCACCGCTCAATACTAATGACAGTTCTTGGTTTTTGTTTCTTTCTGGAGCATTAGCCATTTGTGCCATGATTCTTCCTGGAATTTCGGGAGCATTTATTTTGGTCTTATTAGGATCATACAAAACCATACTTGATGCCGTTCACGAGCATGATCTAAAAACCATAGTATTAGTTGGATTGGGTGCTATAACAGGATTACTGAGTTTTTCTAGAGTGCTCAAGTGGCTCTTCAAAAATTATGAAAATATCACACTAGCTGGTCTAACTGGATTTGTCCTGGGGTCTCTTAACAAAATATGGCCGTGGAAAAAAGTCTTGGAGTCCAATACAATGGGCGAAAAAGTCGTTATCCTAAAAGAACGTTCTGTGTTACCCGCTAATTTTGAAGGCGAAGCACAGCTTACTTTTGCATTAGTATTAATGGTCATTGGTTTTTTGGTTATTTTAAGCCTTGAAAAACTCGCCAACCTCAAAAAAACATAAAAATCACATGCCCAGCAGCACAAGAACTTTTAGCGATCGTTTCTTTTTGGTTATCAAAGGGCTTGTTATGGGTGCTGCCAACAAAGTGCCGGGAGTTTCTGGCGGGGTTGTAGCCTTTGTCGCTGGATTTTACGAAGAGTTTATTCACTCACTACGACAGTTCAACCGCAAATCACTGAAGCTTTTACTAAATTTAAAATTCAAAAGTTTTTTTCACCATATCAATGGACGATTCTTGGGGCTTTTGATATTAGGGATGGTGATCAGCTATTTCAGTGTTTCGAAACTATTAGATTACTTTATTGTCCATTATGAACTCTATGTTTGGGCTTGTTTTTTTGGAATGATCATCGGTTCCATCTATTACATTGTCAAAGATTTTACGGATTGGAGCAAAAAGAATCTTATATTAATTGTAGTAGGTATTATAGTGGGGATAGCAATCAGTCTATTAGAGCCCGCCAAAGAAAATGACAACCTCTGGTTTGTGTTCTTTTGTGGTATTATTGGAGTATCAGGAATGACATTACCTGGTCTTTCTGGATCATTTATTCTTATTTTATTAGGTAACTATGTCTTGCTTTTGGTTGATTCTGTCAACGCTTTATTTGATATCATAACAATGATTTTGCAATGGGATTTTTCTTTTCTTTCTAATGCAGAAACCATGCGATTATTAAAGGTATTACTGGTTTTCAGCCTAGGATCAATTGTTGGTTTAGTGAGCTTGTCACATCTATTAGGTTATGTTTTGAAACATTATAAAAATGCCACATTCGCCTTGATTATTGGATTTATAACTGGATCACTAGGAGTTGTATGGCCTTGGAAAACGAAGGTTTTTAAAACGGACACTATGGGTAAAGTTCTTGTAGATTCGCATGGCAATAAGATTCTGGACAATTACGAACGTTTTTTTCCTGATTTCATAAGTTCAGAAACCTATATCGCTATTTTTTATATCCTTTTCGGAATAGGAATTGTACTGGCGCTGGATTGGTATGGAAATATGAAGCGAGTTCAGAGTTCAGAGCTATGAATTGTGAATCACAAAAGAGAATAGAGAAGAGAAAATAGAGAGCAATTACTAATTACACATTATTAATTATACATTATTAACTATTCATTACAAGAAATGGATCGCTACGGATTATTAGGAAAAAATATTAGCTACTCTTTTTCAAGGGGGTATTTTTCAGAAAAATTTAAAAAAGAAGGACTTGACAGTTCCTACGAGAATTTTGATATTCCTTCTATTACAGAATTTCCTAAAGTTTTAAAAGAAAAAAACCTCAAGGGAATCAATGTAACCATCCCGTACAAACTGGAGGTTATTCCATTTATGGACCAACTAGATGAAAGCGCTGAACATATTGGTGCTGTAAATGTGATCAAATTACAAGAGAATGGTACATTGATTGGTTATAATAGCGATTATTATGGGTTTAAAAACTCTTTACAACCGCTACTAAAACCGAATACCAAAAAGGCGTTGATTCTAGGCACTGGTGGTGCATCTAAAGCGATTGCATATGCCCTTAAAACGTTGGGGATAGCGTATTCATTTGTCTCACGAACTCCAGAAGCCTCCCAAAATCGAATTTCGTATGCTGATTTAGATAAGGAATTACTGGCTTCGCACCATCTCATAGTCAATTGCTCTCCAATCGGAACCCATCCAAAAGTAGATCAATGCCCTGATATCCCATATCAATTTTTGACCAGCGATCACATTCTTTATGACCTCATCTATAATCCTGAGGAAACACTTTTTCTAAAAAAAGGAAAAGAAAAAGGTGCTGCTATTTGCAATGGCTTGCAAATGTTAATTCTCCAAGCTGATAAGTCTTGGGAGATTTGGAATGAAAAATAGTTTAATAATTTTATCTAGAAGATACTACAACTTAGACCTTCTATTCAATAACATACTATGCAAGAACAAGTTCCACAAACAAACATAGAACATATTGAGACACTGCCCACAGATACTTATGGTTTAGCACGCAACACTTCAAAAGAAATAAAAAGGATTGATAAAGCCTATGTGATATCAGAAATTAGTAGTGTTCTAAATTTTAAAAAAGGTATATTTTATACTTTAAAAGGTTTACTGGTACAACCTGGAAAAATAATTCGGCACTTTCTTTTTTATGATAGAAAAAAACTCGTGAAGCCAATTACCTTTGTCTTTTTTTGTTCGTTTCTATCTGTTCTGGCTAATGGTATATTTGAATTAAACTCATCACAGTTAGAAGATCCTAAAATTAGTGATCCGGAAATCGCAAAAAAAGCTAATACAATAAAGAATCTACTTGAACAAAATACTGATTTTATAGAATTACTATCTGGAAATAATGCTATTTTGAGTATTATTAGTGCGTTTTTCATAGCCTGGTGGCTATCCGTATTTTTCAAAAAGTATCGCTACACTATATATGAGCTTCTCGTCGTATCCTGCTACACTATTGGCATTATCGCTCTCATTGATGTGATCATAACACTTATCGCTGCGATGTTTTATGATCAGCTCATCTTATTTTCGATGTTAACCAGTACGATCTACGCTACTTGGAGCATTGGAAATTTTTTTAATACGGACAAAAAAAGTTATCTCAAAGCTGCTGCTGCATACATCATGGGAATGACGACTGGCATTATCGTGTTTTTTGTTCTTATTGGCGCGCTGTTAGCAAGGACGTATTTTTTCCAATAAAATATTTAATAACTTTTAGGAAAGGAAAACAATTGAGTTCAATGATCATAAATAGATGAAAAAAACCATTCCATATTGTGTTTTATATTTTCTCTTTATAGGATTACAAGTGAAAGGGCAAGCACCTGCGAAATTTTATGGACTCAAATCACATTATGGTTTTATTATCGCCCACTCCCCAGAGTTAAAATCAATTTCACAAACAAATCCTTTTGGTTTTCAGGCAGAAATGAGCAAACTAAAAGTCAGCGATAAGGCCTGGAAAACCTGTTTTTGTTATGGAAGGACTGGATATTCATTCGCGTATTATAATTACAATAATCCAGAAGTATTGGGTAGTTCTTATAATCTGAATTACTTTGTAGAACCTTACTTTACGTATAAAGGTCCGCTTAAATTCTCCATTCGAGGATCTATTGGAGCTACATACCTTACTAAAGTGTTTGACACAACTTCGAATCCCACTAACGTTCTTTTTAGCACAAAACTGAGCTTCTTCCTCGGTTTATCCCTGAACCTTAATTATCATATTAATGAGAAGTATGCTCTTAATCTTTCAGGCAATTACAATCATATCTCTAATGGAGGTCAAAAACAACCCAATAAAGGAATGAATTTCCCCACATTCTCTTTGGGTATCGATCGGATACTGGACTATCAGCGATTACTCCCAAAACCTGATAGCATTAAACGCTATAATCGTTCGCTGAAATTCTATGCTGGATCCTTTGCCAGTTTGCGATCCGCTTCAAGTACAGAAGAATCTACGAACCATCCTTTGATCGGAGGTTTTGCTAATGTACTAAAACCCCTTTCTGTTATTAATGGTGTTAATGCGGGTGTAGAATTCTGGTATGATTGGTCCGACCAAAAAAAAGCAGAATTAAGTGCTATCAGTGACTCCCCTTTTTCTTCGGCCATTACGATAGGACATCATTTTTCTATTGGCGATTTTTATTTTTTACAACAATT
>CAZYRG010000131.1:3103-4260 GCA_964650425.1 uncultured Flavobacteriaceae bacterium | reverse complement strand
TCACGATTTCTATTTATCTATAGATCTAGAAAGATAATGGGAAGAATTTTGACAACACGCCAAACTCTTGAGCATGTCTATATCTCCAACCATTAATGCCTCCTTCTTTTTTCTGGACCAACCTTGAATTTGTTTTTCTCTATAAAAAGCAGTGTCAATACGGCTATATTTTTCAAAGTATTTTAGGGTGACCGGAAGTCTTTTCTTAGTATGATTAGCTCCTTTTCCACTTTGGTGTTCTTCAATTCGTTTTTTCAGATCTTTTGTACTACCCGTATAGTAACTACCATCTGCACATTCCAGTATATACATATATCCAATCAAAATCAACTACTATTTTATTCATTTTCGAAATACATCACCACTTTCATTTCGGCTTCGCTCAATGACCGTTACTTTTTAGCCCCCTAGTAACTGAGCGAAATCAAACACCAGGTGAATAAACGAAGCCGAAATCACGATTTCTTCTGCATCATTTTGCTAAATACCAAAAACAACACACCACATAACAACCAAGCAGGAAGGGTTACGAAAGAGAGAAATACATCAAATTGCAGTGAGATAAAATAGAATATCCCAAAACTAATACCCCAAGCTAAGAGCACTGATTTATTGAATTTGATTCCGGCAACCTCCGCATAATTTTTGACAATGCCTGTTTTTTTGTGAAAGAAATGTTCGAATACGATCACTGCTCCAAATGGCGCTAATATAAAGCCATACAAAGCTACAAAGCCTAACAATTTCATGGCAAATGCCGGGAATAAACCAGCTATTGTAGCAACGGTACCGGCAATAATGGTCACCCAAAAAGTAGATACTTTTGGGATAATCGCTTGAAAAGCCAAACCTGCACGATAAATCGTTGGATTTGCCGTTGTCCAACCTGCTAACACCACCGCTATAATTCCAAAAATACCAATCGCATTATGGGCTAGCGGTCCTGGAGCAACTGGTGGTGCTTCTCCATTGGACAAAAACGCCTGAGCTTCTGGAGATTTAAGATAGACGGCATATAACAATGCCGCTGCTATCCATGCCATATAGTGCCCTACATACATCCCCGCGGCAGCTGTCCATCCAGAACTCGCTTTTTTCGCAAATCGAAATACCGAAAGGTCAGACATCCCCACATGCATAGCACCATTGGCAAACCA
>CAZYRG010000131.1:0-3003 GCA_964650425.1 uncultured Flavobacteriaceae bacterium | reverse complement strand
ATTCTCCTCCTCCAACTTCTTCTTCTACTTCTATGTTATCTTGATTCATTGGTTTTAGTTGTTTTTTGGTTTGTTTTTTTTATTAATTACTGGAAGATGAAGATTGTTACATAGAAAATAGAAGAAAAAGCTACTACATTTATTCTAACACTGAAACCTAAAAAAGACCTTTGGTACATCTTGCAGGTTTAATTGTACTTCCCTGATTACGGTTGACCGATTAATTGATTATTTTTCTATTTTATAAAATCAAACTTTTTACACCTCCCTTAATCCCTCCTCAAGGAGGGAAACCGTTGCCTCATTGTTTATTTTTATCCCCTTGAGGGGATCATAGGGGTGTTCTCTTTTCTAATATCTTTTCTCTAATTTTCACTTTCTCAACCCTTATCAATTAAATGCTTTGGAAAATCCTCCACTTTCTCGCAGCATAACTGCTCCATTACTTGCTGCAATTGTGTTTTTAGCATTTGGATCGTATGATTCCCCCCTTGGTTTCCTAGCGCCGCAGCTCCATACATAAAAGAACGCCCCATAAACGTAAACTTTGCCCCACTAGCCATAGCTCTTGCTATATCCGGTCCAGAACGCAACCCACTATCCATCATCACTTCAATTTTATCGCCATAGGTAGCTGCTAGTGTTTTTAATGGTTTGATGGTCGATTCTCCTGCATCTAATTGTCTTCCTCCGTGATTGGATACGATGATTCCGTCCAATCCTAAACGGATTGCCTCTTCGGTATCTGCTTCGGAGGCTACCCCTTTGAGTACAATTTTGCCTTTCCACATATCACGGATCGGTTTTATTTTTTCTTCGTTTAATCTCCCAGAAAATGTCTGATCCATGAACTTCCCCAATTGTTTTAAATCCAGATCTTTTGGCATGTACGGCTTCAAGGTTTCAAAATTTGGCTGTCCGTATTTTAAGGTATTCAGTGCCCAACTTGGTTTTCCTAAAACTTGCAAAATATTAGAAATAGACATTTTTGGCGGCATGGCCAATCCATTTCTAATATCCCTGGGTCTAAAGCCAAACGTTGGCACATCACAAAGAATAACCAACACCGGACATTGAGCAGCCGCTGCCCTTTTGATAATATCGTCTCGCAGTCGATCTTCAGCTGGATGGTATAACTGAAACCAGGCTTTACCTTCTGTAAGCTCGCTAATGCGTTCGATACTACTTGTGCTTACGGTACTTAGAATAAATGGAATATTGTGTTTTTTTGCTGCTTTTGCCAATATCTCTGGCGAGTTTGGCCACATCAGTCCTTGTAAACCAACTGGTGAGATCCCAACCGGCGCATCATATTCAACCCCAAACAACTTCGTTTTCATACTAGAACCCCCAAAACTTCTCAGGTACTCGGGTTTTAGTTGCACTTCTCGTAATTCAGAAGTATTTCGATGCAAATTCACGTCTTCATTACAACCTCCATCCAAATACTCGAATGCAAATTTCGGAATCCTTTTTTTCGCTTTATTTCGCAAATCGTCTATAGACGGATAGTTCGTATTAAAATCTTCTGTTGCCATTATTCTTTTTTTAGTTAGCAGTTTAAATAACCAACCAATTAAACTGCTCACTGTGACTGCTTACTTTTTAAAATCTACATCAAACTTACACTTCTTGTTTCGCAATAAACGAAACATGCTTTTTTAATGAATAATTCCTTTTCAAAAACCTTGAATTCAGTTTAGCATCTGAGATAGCGATTGCTGCTCCCAATGCCGATCCTAAAGAAGAATTTGTCGTACGCAGTTTCATCTTACGCAAATAATGACTTACTAGTGTTATATAAATTTCATTATCACTAAATCCTCCATCTACGTATAAATGCTCAATAACATCATCCCCTTTGGCAGCTTTGATACTTTCTACTTGTAATTGTGCTAACTCTATCATCAAATGATGGTAGGCATCGTCAAAAGTATGGTATTGGATATTAGTTTTCGCAGGCATTTGAGGTGTTTTAAAACCTTTCCAAGCAAATTGATGTTTAAACTCTTTATGTATTTCGTGAAACTTTTTATAATCGAACTTCACCTTTTTGTGATAGTCTTTTTCTACGCCAAAACGCTCCGTTAATTCTTGTACTTGTTCTTTATATTCATTTCCCAAAAAAAGCCGTGAAGACTTCACAGCTTTTCCATTAATCCGCATATAATTGATACAATCATTGGTCACATCTTCTGCAGTAAGTAAGCTATCAGTAAAAGGATTTAGTGCAATGCTCCATGTGCCTGTTGATACCAAAATAAATTTCTTTTTAACACTCCGAATATATGGTAATAGTGCGGCAGAACTATCATGTATCCCCACACCAATCTTGATACGTTTGCCATTATAATTCATATTAATACTCGTTTCCGAAGAAACAATCGGAGGTAGTATTTTGTCAATTCCTTCTTTATACACCCATTGATGATAGTCTTTTTTTTGAAAATCCCATAAGGCCGTATGACATCCAATACTGGTATGTTCGCTCACCGGAATCCCCGTAAAAATATAGCTGATATATTGTGGTAAATGCAGTGTATATTTTATTTTCTTGAATAGCTTTGGCTTTTTCTTTTTGAGCCAATACAATTGCATTCCCGAATTCAACATTCCCGCATTATTCGCACCTGTTTGCACCGCAAAATCTAATTCTGGACCATAATCTTTATAAAAAGACTTAATTACCTCTGGAGCCAGTGCTTTTGTATAGTTGTAAAGAGGTGTTAGTACTTCTCCCTTATCATCCAAATGGACGAGACTCGCCCCATAAGTCGAAAAATTGATGGCTTTGACACTATATTTTTCGGTGTTCAGAATGCGATCAAAAACTTCTTTGAGCCATTCCCGCAAGGCTTTTAAATCTTCGGTGGGATGACCGTCTTCATCTTCGATTTCCTTAAAACTCATGTATTCTCTATAAACTTCTTTAAAATCTTTATCAAAGAGAAAGAACTTTTTATTGGTTTTTCCGATATCAAAGACTGCAGTAACCTTTTTCAT
>CAZYRG010000130.1:0-9151 GCA_964650425.1 uncultured Flavobacteriaceae bacterium | reverse complement strand
AAAAAAATTGAAATCATTATATAACTATTCCTTTACCTTACAAAAGGTATTTGTTATCGATGTTTTTACATAAAAAGATAAAAAAAACTTGTGATTACTATTATCAAAAAAGTCATTACAATTAGTACTCCTAAACTGGGAAATTATAAAAAACCCCTTTAAAGTATAAAAAAACGGGTTAAGTCGCATTCATTGAATTTAAACACCTATTCACTTAAAAAACAGCTTGTTTTGACAAAAACAAAAATAGAAATGTTATATTTAACATAGCTTTACAGCTACTATTTAATTAATCTCAAACTCAAATATTAACGCTAATTTTAAACCAACAAAAATGAATCACAAATCAATTTTGACAGGTGTAATTGGTCTTTTTCTTGCTTCAGTTCCATTTGATGGACTAGCACAACAAGATCAATTATCAAAAGAACAAAGAAGAGCTTATAAAGCAAACTTACTCATCAACCACACAAATCCTGGAAACAGTTCTAGTGCAAGAGACAGGAATAACAATCGACCGCAACGACGTGCCGAGTTTAGAACAATAGATGGAACGAACAACAACATTAGGCGTGGAAGAACAGATTGGGGTGCTTCTGCCACGATGTTCCGAAGAATTTTTCCTGCGGCCTACGGTGCAGAGGATCCATCTGGTGCTTTGAACAGTGATGACAGACCATCACCGAGAGAAATTTCTAATGTAGTCTGTAATGAACCAGAGACTATATTTACAGCGCGACTTTTAAACGCATTGGGATATCAATGGGGACAATTTTTGGATCATGACATTACGTTCACCCCTACAGGTAATGAATATGCCCCCATCCCTTTACCAGGGGATGAAGAAATTTTTACTGCTCCCATCCCATTTAACAGAAGTGAATTTGAGATGATCAATTCGCAAAGGGAGCAACTTAACTTGAATACCGCTTATATTGATGGATCTATGATTTATGGATCTGATGAAGTGAGAGCTGCTTGGTTAAGAACATTTACCGATGGAAAACTAAAGACATCAGAAGGAGACTTTCTCCCTTATAATACGCTTGATGGTGAAATTACTGGAGAAATAGATCCGAATGCCCCGGTTATGGATGATGATAACGGAAAAACAGTGAAAACCTTTGTTGCTGGAGACGTTCGTGCTAGTGAAAATCCAAACCTTACAGGGCTTCATACAGTTTTTCTAAGAGAGCATAATAGGCTGTGCGACCTATTAATTGCACAAGGTCTTACGGACGATGAAGAGATTTATCAAATAGCTAGAAAATATGTGGGAGCACTTGTACAGTCAATTACTTACAATCAACATCTACCTTCTCTTGGTCTACGTATAGATCGTTATAGAGGCTATAGAAGTAATGTACCAGCAGCTATACTTAATATATTCGCAACTGCTGCATTTAGGCTTGGGCATACGCAAGTTTCTGACGAAGTATTGGCCGTAGACGATGATTGTCAATGGGTAGGAGAAGGAGAGTTTGAACTAGTAGATACGTTTTTTAACCCTACACTTTTTGCTGAGTATGGGGTAGATGCTTGGCTCAAAGGAGCAACAGTTCATGAGCTTTATGAAACAAATCTATTAATCGATGATGCACTACGTAATTTTCTTTTCGGAAATTTAAATGATGATGTCCGTTTTGGGCTTGATTTAGCTTCGATAAACATTCAAAGAGGTAGAGATCACGGATTACCAGATTACAACACCATAAGAAAACGTTTTACAGGACGTAAAGCGGAACAGTTTTCTGACATTTCTTCTGTAGATAGTGTTGCAACAGGACTTGAAAGTCTATATGACGATATTGAAAAAGTTGATGCTTGGGTAGGGCTTCTTGCTGAAGATCTTTTGCCAAATTCTTCATTAGGAAGAACGGTTTCTGCTATTTGGAGAACGCAATTCGAAAACCTGAGAGATGGTGATTTTTATTATTATCAAAATGATCCATTCCTATCCAGACGTACCAAAATACAAATAGCGCGGACAACATTATCCGATGTTATTCACAGAAATACTGACCTAACAAGTCTAGACAATGTATTCTTTCTAGATCCATGCCTACCTGAAGAGGAAGAGCTGGCTGCAAAAATTGATAAGGACATTACTGAGATAGCGCTTACCGATGTAGGTCCAAATCCTTTCAACAACCAGTTAAACATTGCTATCAATAATGACTATCAACATGGAAAAATTGATATCTATGCTATAAATGGAACACACGTACTAAGCCGAGATTTGGATGGAAGCACTGCTGTACAAATTAATTCTTCACAACTTGAGAATGGTTTATACATCGCCAAACTGACACTAAACTTGGAAGTAAATGTATTCAAATTGGTCAAAAATAGTAGTGTAATTGATTAATGACATTGATCTAGTATAAAAAAAAATTTTGTTAGTAATTAGTAATAAATTGTGTCCAGTACTGAAGAATCTTTACCGATGATTTAGTACTGGTTTTTTTATTCCCTTTCCTAAAAAAATACTGCACTCTCTTATTTTTGATATAAAAAACACTACTTCAACTGCACGAATTGTTTACTTGAATATTATAAAAATCTTAGTCCATTTACTTATGTAAATACAACCCAAATCAGTAAATTTGGGATCTTGCAAAAAAAATGACGATAGAAGAAGATAACATACAAGTACAAGGTGCGCGAGTACATAATCTCAAAAACATTGACGTTATTATCCCAAGAGAAAAACTAGTGGTGATTACTGGGCTTTCTGGCTCAGGAAAATCCTCCCTAGCTTTTGATACGATCTATGCTGAAGGACAACGTCGCTATATTGAAACCTTTTCTGCCTATGCAAGACAGTTTTTGGGTGGACTAGAACGTCCAGATGTAGACAAGATTGATGGACTCTCTCCTGTGATTGCTATCGAACAAAAGACGACCAGTAAAAGTCCCAGAAGTACTGTTGGCACCATCACGGAGATCTATGATTTCATGCGATTACTTTTTGCTCGTGGTGGCGATGCCTACAGCTATGAAACGGGTGAAAAAATGGTAAGCTACAGCGATGAGCAAATCAAAAAACTCATCCTCAATGACTTTAAAGGAAAACGCGTCAACATTCTCGCTCCAGTTATCCGTTCTAGAAAAGGACATTATAGAGAATTATTTGAACAAATTGCCAAACAAGGCTTTGTCAAAGTCCGAACAGACGGTGAGATCAAAGACATTACCAAAGGGATGAAACTAGATCGCTACAAGGTTCATGATATAGAGATTGTAGTAGATCGACTCAAAATTGATGAGTCAACAGAAAATCAGAAACGCCTGAGCGAAAGTATCAATACCGCTATGTACCATGGCGACGATGTATTGATCGTTTTGGAACAAGAAACGCAGGAAGCACGTTTTTTTAGTCGTAGTCTGATGTGCCCCAGCTCAGGAATTTCGTACCCGAACCCGGAACCGAATAATTTCTCGTTTAATTCGCCCAAAGGAGCTTGCCCAAATTGTAATGGGATCGGACGGTTACATGTGGTGAATCCAAAAAAAATCATTCCAGACGATACTAAATCAATCAAAGCTGGTGGGATAGAACCGCATGGCCCGCAAAAAAGCAATTGGATTTTTAAGCAATTGGAACTAATTGCCAAACGTTTTGATTTTAAACTTACAGACCCTATTAATACCATCCCAGCTGAGGCTATGGAAGTTATTCTGCATGGTGGACATGAGAAGTTTACGGTAGAAAGTAAAAATCTGGGAGTCGCCCGTAATTACAAAATTGAATTCGAAGGGGTGGCTACCTTTATCCAAAACACCTATGATGCCAATGAGTCTACCTCATTAAGACGTTGGGCTAAAGAGTATATGGATGATATCAATTGTCCAGAATGTAATGGTTCTAGGCTTAGAAAAGAGTCTTTGTACTTTAAAGTCAATAACAGAAATATTGCTGAATTAGCATCGATGGACATCATCGAGTTAGCAGCATGGTTTCAAGATGTGTCCAACCATATTTCTGAAAAACAACAAAAAATTGCCAGCGAAGTCATTAAAGAGATCAATACACGATTACAATTTTTGATCGATGTTGGCCTCACTTATTTATCCTTGAATCGCAGCAGTAAATCCCTTTCTGGTGGAGAGGCACAACGGATTCGATTGGCTACACAAATAGGGTCGCAATTAGTTGGTGTACTCTATATTCTTGATGAACCAAGTATTGGTTTACATCAGCGAGATAATGAAAAATTAATTAATTCCTTGGTCCAATTACGCGATATCGGAAATTCAATTATCGTCGTAGAACACGACAAGGACATGATTCTGCGTGCAGATCATGTAATTGATATCGGTCCAAAAGCCGGAAAACATGGAGGTGAGATTATTAGCGAAGGAACTCCAGAGGATTTACTAACACATGAAACACTTACTGCAGATTATTTGAGTGGTAAGAAAGAACTTCCTGTCGCCAAAAAAAGAAGAAAAGGCAACGGCAAAACAATTGAACTCAAAGGTGCTACAGGAAATAACCTCAAAAATGTTTCGATTAAAATTCCTCTGGGAAAAATGATTGCGGTCACTGGAGTGTCAGGAAGTGGCAAATCTACCTTGATCAATGAAACATTGTATCCTATCTTAAATGCCTATTATTTTAATGGTGTTAAAGAACCGATGCCATACAAAAGTATCAAAGGACTGGAACATGCAGACAAAGTAATTGATATTAATCAAGCACCTATTGGTCGAACCCCACGTTCCAACCCAGCCACCTATACAGGCGTATTTTCTGAAATTAGATCGTTATTCTCCAAAACTCCTGAAGCCATGATCCGTGGTTATAAACCAGGGCGTTTTAGCTTTAATGTAGCAGGAGGTCGCTGTGAAACCTGCAAAGGTGGAGGATTACGAGTTATTGAAATGAATTTTTTACCCGATGTTTATGTTGAATGCGAAACCTGTCAAGGAAAACGTTTCAATCGGGAAACCTTGGAGATTCGCTACAAAGGCAAATCCATATCAGATGTATTGAACATGACGATTAATGAAGCCTGCGATTTCTTTGATCAGATACCCAAGATTTTTAGAAAGCTTAAAACCATCCGTAGTGTTGGTTTAGGATATATCACACTAGGACAACAGTCCACTACCCTTTCTGGGGGCGAGGCACAACGCATAAAGCTAGCATCAGAATTATCCAAACGCGATACGGGGAATACCTTTTATATTTTAGATGAACCTACAACGGGCTTGCATTTTGAAGATATTCGAGTATTGATGGAAGTTTTGAATCAATTAGTAGACAAGGGAAATACCGTGCTGATTATAGAACATAATTTGGATGTGGTAAAAATGGCAGATCATATTATTGATATTGGCTATGAGGGTGGTAAAAATGGTGGTGAAGTAGTCGCCACAGGAACGCCAGAACAGATTAGTAAACATCCCAAAAGCCACACGGCTAGATTTTTGAAAAAAGAATTAATGGTAAAGACGTAGCAAGCTACGTCTCTAAAAACAAATGTAAAGATGTAGCATGCTACGTCTCCAAAAAACACAAAAAATGAGAAAAGAACAACATCACAAAGGTTGGAACCAAATAAAAACTAACGATTCATGGGCCATATTCAAAATTATGGGCGAATTTGTCAATGGTTTTGAGAAAATGAGTAGAATTGGTCCTTGTGTTTCTATTTTTGGATCAGCAAGAACAAAACCTGAAGAAAAGTACTATCAACTCACGGTAGATGTAGCCAAAGAAATTGTAGCACATGGCTACGGAGTCATTACTGGCGGTGGACCTGGTATTATGGAAGCAGGTAACAAAGGAGCACATCTCGGAGGTGGCACTTCCGTAGGACTGAATATTGACCTCCCGTTTGAACAACATGACAATCCATATATCGACAATGATAAAAGCTTGGATTTTGATTATTTCTTTGTTCGCAAAGTGATGTTTGTCAAATATTCGCAAGGGTTTGTAGTCATGCCTGGAGGATTTGGAACACTAGATGAACTTTTTGAAGCAATTACCTTGATCCAAACAAACAAAATTCAAAAATTCCCAATCATTCTAGTAGGTACCGAGTTTTGGAGCGGATTATTCGACTGGGTTAAAAAGACCCTAAGAGATCGTTTTGCTACTATCAGTCCAGGAGACATTGATCTTTTACATTTGGTAGATACGCCAGAGGAAGTATTAGCTATTCTCGATAAATTCTATGAGGAATATAATTTAAGTCCAAACTTCTAGTTCTATATGATATGCAGCGTGCTAAAATTTCGCAAAATTTATAATGAAATTTTAGCACGTAGTAAAAAATGAATTAGAGAATAAAAAAATAAGCAACTACAATATTAGCGCATTTCAATCTAAAAACTCTACTATTGCATCTGTTACCGCAGCTATATAAAAATTAAACACACTTTTGAATAAACTATCGTCTTTATATTTCCTGATTTTTATAATCAATTATTTCTCGCTTAGTGGTCAGAATACAACCACTATTGACGCAATATTGAACCCTGAAGAAAAAACGATAGCCGTTACGCAAACCATCAATTATGTGAATACTTCGGAAGATACATTGCAGGAAATAGTGCTTTTGGATTGGGTGAATAGCTTTTCTAGAAAAGACACACCACTAGGCAAATATTTTGCAGAAGCATATAAAAGAAAAATTCATTTTGCTAAAGAAGAGGAGCGTGGACATACGACTATAGTGTCTATCCAAAATGCGCAACAACAAAAATTACCCTGGGAACGATATAATGAGCTTGCAGATATTATTCGCATCAAAACTGATCTCCCAATTGCGCCCAACGCAACGTATACCATAAAGCTTTCTTACACTTTAAAAATTCAAGACCATAAATTTACCCGTTTTGGATATGATGCAAAAAAACAATCCTTTGATCTTCGATATTGGTATCTAACACCTGCACTCTATGATAACGGGTGGAAAATCCAGAGTAACAAAAATCTCAATGATCTTTCTACTCCAAAATCTAACTATCGACTTCAACTAGAAGTCCCTAGTGCTTATTTTCCAAGAACCGCTTTAGACAAAATTGATCATACCAAGCAAAATAACAAAAAGGTCATAACGTATGAAGGAAAAGATCGCGGTTATATACCTATATTTATTAGAAAAGATGAAGAAGCTTTCTATTGCATCAAACGAAAAGGACTACAATACATTACCGATATTAAGGACAAATCGCTACACATGGGAATCAAAACCATGACCATTGATAGAATTTTTACTTTTTTAGCCAAACACCTAGACAATTACCCTTTTGAAAAGCTATTAGTTACAAATCACGATTATCAAATCAATCCAGTATATGGTCTCAATCAATTACCCGATATCATACGACCATTTCCCGATGGATTTCAATTTGAGATCCAACAACTCAAAGTAATCACAGAAAAATATCTTAACAACACCTTATTTATCAACAAACGTGAAGATTCTTGGATCAAAGATGCGATTCACATATACTTGATGCAAGAGTATGTAAAAACACACTACCCAGACATTAAGCTGATTGGTAAACTAAGTACGATTATTGGTATCAAATGGTTTCACTTAGCTGATCTAGATTTTAATTCTCAATATTTTATAGGATATAAAAACTCGTTGAGACGTAATTTCTACCAATCCCTTAAAACGCCTCTAGATTCTTTAGTAAAATTCAATAAAGAATTAGGAAATCCATATAAAGCAGGTCTTGGACTGCGCTATCTTGAAACGTATCTAGAAGATTCTACTGTGCAAAAAAGTATTAAAACTTTTTACCAAAAACAACAATTACAACCTACGTCATCAAAAGATTTTGAATCTATTATTACCAATAGTGCTCCCAAAAATACCGATTGGTTTTTTGACGAGTATGTTGAAAAAAACCAAGCATTAGATTTCAAAATACAAAAAGTACGTAAGCGCAAAGATTCTCTTGAAGTTACGATTATTAATAAGACAGGAGGCAACAATCCTGTACCCCTTACCGCTTTGGCAAAAAACGAAGAAATAGTCTCTGAGGATTGGGTCGAGATGATTCAGGGAAAAAATACCATAACCATTCCGCGGAGCGGAGTCAAAAAGCTAACACTGGATCAAAAACAAATCATTCCAGAAGTTAATCAGCGTAACAATTATCGAAATTTCAAATCACTTTTTAATCGCCCCATACAGGTTCGGCTACTAACAGATGTAGAAGATCCCAAGTATAGCCAAGTGTTTTTATTACCTGAAGTAAATTTTAATAATGTCATAGATGGCCCTACACTAGGAGTTACACTCACCAATCAAACATTATTACCGCGCAACTTTAATTATAGCATTAAACCGCGATATGGTTTTACCTCTAAAGATATTTTGGGAAGTGCCAGTATATCCAACGTCGACTTCATTAATGGTGATGTCTACAAAAGAGTCCGTTACGGTGTATCCTTTAGTCAATCTAGCTATGCGACCAACTTATTTGTTAAAAGCTTTACTCCATTTTTACGATTCTCCTACAGAAGCAAGGATTTACGAGATAATAAAAGTCAAAGCTTGACTTTGCGGAGTGTGAATATTATGAGAGATCGCGATCCAGAAAACCCTATTTCATCACCGGATTATAGTGTCTTTAATGTCCGATATAGATATGGAAATTCTGACCTCACTAATGTTTTTGGATATAATGTAGATTATCAGATTTCTAAAAACTTTGGAAAAATCTCCACTACTTGGAACTATCGTAAATTATTTTTAGATAATCGAGAACTACGATTACGTTTTTTTGCAGGGACGTTCTTATTCAACAATACGCAAAACAATGCGAACCTAAATCAAGTTAATACAGATCCTGATAACGAACTCACGCCTCGACAAATTGAAATCAGAAATAACTTTTTCAGTTTTGCTTTAGATCGCCCTACAGATTACTTATTTGACTTTAGCTATTTAGACCCTAGCAATTCTGGTAAGGGGTTTACCAGTCAAGAAATCAAAATTTCTGAAGGTGGTTTCAAATCTAGATTAGACACCCCATTTGCCAATCAATGGATCACTACTGGAAATGCAGGCTACAGCATTTGGAATTGGATACATGTCTACGGAGATATTGGTTTTGTAAAAAACAAAGGACGTCGTGCTAATTTTGTCTATGATTCTGGAATTCGTTTGAGTTTAGT
>CAZYRG010000129.1:0-9181 GCA_964650425.1 uncultured Flavobacteriaceae bacterium | reverse complement strand
AATCCAGTGAAGCTAACTTCACTGGATTTTTGTAATAAAATACAGTTGATTATTAGTTAAACCCAGATTTTTCGGCGCATAATCTGAGTTAAAGATCTATGGTATTTTCGTTACTGTCTTAGCAGTTTTCGGAATCGTTACATATTCTCCTTTAAAACTTTGATTCAAGACCATCATTTGTAGCGGGATATCTGTTGCATCTGGAATGACTTCGATTTGCGCCTTGCCATTAGCCATTTTGATAGATTCGCTACCAGTAGGTGTTCCTAGATTTTTCTTTGTTTTACCACCATTTAGACATTGAAAATACACACGTTTTTCATAATCCAGACAACGTAATCCATCCTTGTCTTTTGCTATAGCAGTAACCAAGTAATTGCCATTGTTCAACTTCTCATAAGACAGTTCTAGCCTTTTGGCGACATCATTTTTCTTGTAACGATAGTTTACGGTAATAGTATCAGTAACTTCTGTCCCTTTGTGATAACCAATAGCTTTTAGATCATTAGCTCCTTCGTTGAATAGTAATTCCCAAGTCAATCCACTTGCTGGGAACTGGGTAATGTCTTTTTTCTTTTTTCCTAAAGATTTTCCAGCATGAAATAGTTCTACTTCATCACAATTGCTATATACATTAATCGATCGTTTTTTGCCTGTTGGTCCTTGTCGTTCCGTCCAGGTATGAGATTCTATATAGGTAAAAGGATCATCGGACCAATAGCTTTTAAAAACATAATACGCATCTTTAGGGTTTCCTTCTCGATCCACTAAGCCTTTTTGATTGATATAAGGGATGTCGTTTTCTGGTCGGAGAGGCGTTCCAAAATCTTTGAATGCCCATTGTGCATTACCTACAAAGTTTTCTTTTTGTTCAGAAACTCTCAAATGCCAGTCGAATAGGTCTACGATATAATTCTCACTCCAATCACCGATTTTGGCAATATTGGTCACTGCAGTTTGCGTTATGGCTTCTGTCCAACCATCACTATCCATGACACCTTTGCCATCAATAGGGTTTTCGGTGTGTCTGCCTACATGGCTAGAACCACCATATTCTGTGTGTAAGAAGCTTTTGTATTCTTTGATATACTTATCTACTGCTTTTTCATAAGTGGTGTAACTCCCAGCATACCATCCTGACCAGATCGATGGTGAAAACACATCTACAATATCCGCTCCTGCGTAATATTTTCTGATGGCCGTTTTTCTAAAGGGATCTAGTTTGTGAGATAGGGTATGCATTTCTTTTAGGAACACATTAATTTTTTCAGTATCGTCACCTCCCTCAAAATCAGGAAGCCAATAAATTTCATTTCCCATAGACCATACTACAATACTTGGATGATTCCAATTCTGTTGTATCATCTCCGTTAACATGTTTTTGGTGTTGGTTTTCCATGCGTCATTACCCAAGCCACCACGACACCAAGGGACTTCATCCCAGACAAGAATACCAAGTTTGTCACAGGTTTTATAAACTTCTGGATCTTGTGGATAGTGTGCCAAACGGATAAAATTAGCACCCATATCTTTAATTTGCTGTATGTCTTTTTTATGCAATTCATTGGGCATCGCAGCACCATATCCAGCATGCTCTTCATGTCGGTGAGTTCCTCTTAGTAATACCCGTTTTCCATTTAATAAAAATGCACCGTGATCTTTGAATTCAAACCATCGAAAGCCAAAATGTTCTGTAACCAAATCTTTTTGTTTTCCTTTAGCGTGCAAAGCAATTTCTACTTTATATAAGTTTGGAGTTGCAATATCCCATAATTGTGGTTTTTTTACAGAGTCAAATTTTATAGTAGTTTTGGAGCCGTTCGCCTTAGCAGTAGTTTCACCTACTTTTTTTCCGGAAGGATCAAATAGTGATGCTTTTAATTCTGGATTTTTTGCCTTTTCAAGACCAGCTGTTGTTACTTCAATTTCTAACAAAGCGCTTTCTTCGGATACTTTAGGTGTGGTAATATGAATAGTGTCAATGTTAGATTGATTCTTGGTAATCAACCATAAATCTCTTACAATTCCACCATAAATAAAGAAATCACTCTTTTGTGAGGGGATAATTTCTTTATTATAACTGTTATCCACCTTAATCATGATATCATTTGCTCCTTTTTTTAGGAACTCCGTAATAGGAATAGTGAAACCAACATAACCGCCAATGTGTTTTCCGGCTAATTGATTATTGACATATACCTGTGTTGTGATATTAGCACCTTCAAAGTATAATTCGTAGTGTTGTGTAGCTGATAGGTCCGCAATAGTTATATTTTTCCGATACCAACTGGCACTTCTTCTATATCCCGGATCTTGATCGGTAACGTCGAATGCATTCCAGGTGTGTGGTAAGTCAATAGCACTCCATGATGTCTCGGCTATTGCTTGTTTGGGTGTGCTGGTATTAACTTCTAGATAGTGCCATCCTTTGTTAATATTTTCTTTTGATCTTAGGGTTTGTCCAAAGCTATATACAGTGACAAGCAATGTTAAAGCCGTTGTAATGATTTTAAACATAGTTATAGAGTAGGTGCGTTATAGATTGATGCAATGTGTTATTGGAGATTTTTTCTTCTAACCAGTGCTTCTAAAAAGTAATAATCTGCATAGTTAAGTGGTCCGTCTATCTCATCATTTTTTGGCCAATTACCGGTAGCATGATCCAAAATAAAGGGGATCGTTGTGTTTTTTTGTAAGACATAGGCTGAAGAGCTTAATGCATTCATGATTTTGTCAGAAAAATCCAAATACTTTTGTTCTTTTGTGTATTGATATAATTCTATCAAAGCAGATGCTACGAGTGCACCGGCAGAAGCATCTCTCGGTTCATTAGGTATTTTGGGCGCATCAAAATCCCAATATGGGATGCCGTCTTCTGGTAAATTAGGATGATTCATAAAGAAATCAGCAGTGTTTTTTGCTTGCTCCAAGAATGCAGGGTTTTTGGTATAGCGATAGGACATTGTGTATCCGTAGATACCCCAACCTTGACCGCGAGCCCATGTGGATTCGTCATTAAATCCTTGATGTGTTACTTTCATACGTACATTACCACGAATAGTATCATAATCGACTACGTGGTAAATGCTATGGTTTGTTCTAAAATGATTTTTAAGTGTAGTTTTGGCATGTTGGTCAGCCATTTTGTAATAAGTGCTATCGCCACTATAATTTGTAGCTTCGAATAACAATTCTAAATTCATCATGTTATCTACGATAACAGGAAATTGCCATTGCTCTTTATTGAAATCCCAAGAACGCGTAGCTCCAACAGTTTTGTTATATCGAGTTCCTAGTGTTTTGGCACTATGAATAATAATTGCTTTATAAGTGCTGTCTTTTTCTAAACGATATCCATTTCCAAAGCTGCAAAAAATCTTGAAACCCATATCATGGGTTTTGTCATTAAATTTTTGATCTTCAACAAGGGCAGTCCATTCTTTTGCGCGGTTCAGGTATTTTTTGTCCTCAGTGAGTTGGTATATCATATACAAACTACCAGGAAAAAAACCACTCGTCCAATCTTTGGAAGGGACTTTTTTTATCTGGCCGCTGCTGTCGGCACTCCTAGGGAATGCGACAGCATCGACTGGATAATTTAAGAGGTCACTAAATCTATCAGCATATGCTACTATTTTTTCTTCTTTAACCAGTGCGTTTAATGGCTCTTTTGAAGCATTTTTGCAGGCTGCGGTTAGAATTATTAAGCAACATAGTGTATAGAAAGTGTTCGTTGTCATTTTTATTTTTGGGATATTAATAACCAGGGTTTTGTGGTAATAAATTAGGGTTTCTTGCCAACTCTTCAGATGGCAATGGAAATAAATAATCTTGACCTGAATCAAAATTTTCCTTGAGTCCTTCTAGTCCAGATGCACTAAATACTTCAGAACCTAGTTTTCGTCTTGCAATATCATACCATCTTTTAAACTCAAATGCAAGTTCCCATTTCCGTTCTTCTAGTACCATTGTTCTAAAATCATCTTGTGATAAACCGGAAACATCTTCAGGAAATAATCCAGATGTTACTCCATTACTATTTCTAGCTCTTGCTCTAACTCTATTCACATAACCTTCGGCCTCTGAATTCCCAGGGTTAATTTCATTCAAGGCTTCAGCAGCAATGAGTAACACTTCTGCATAACGAATCATCATATAGTTGGTCTCTGACCCTCGACCATTTCCTGTGGCAAACGATCCAATAGAGCGCGTGTATTTTGCAATATGTGGTCTGTTAACACCTCTACCTGCGCCACTCTCTCTAAAAACATCAAAAGATCTTTCTTCTAGGGTTACCTCTTCTGTAACAGGGTCTGTGAACCTAAAAGTGCCTATGGTGTCCAGACTAACTGCTTTTCTATAGTCTCTACCATCCCATGTATTGTATACTTCTAGGGAAGGTACACCAACGGACCAACCACCTCCAAGACCATATTGTTGATCATCTCTAAGGCCTGTTAGTGCTGCTTGGTAATCTCTACCATCATCTCCATTACTTTCTCCTATAAAATCTAGTGTAAATATGGGTTCCAAAGAACCTGCACTTACACTAGCGTCAAATAAATCTTGAAAATTCGCTTCCAAAGCTAAGTTGTAATCGCTTTCATTGTCAATAACGCCTTTGGCTTCATCATAAGCACTTTGGTAATCCCCTAAAGTTAAATATACTAAGGCAAGGTAGGAATGCGCAGCTGATTTAGCAGGAATAGATCTTGCGGCTTGCGTATCTGGCAGCCATGTTTTAGCAAACTCTAAATCATTAATAATGTTTTCATAAACTTCAGCTGCAGAAGTTTTGTTAATAGAACTTGCCGTAGCTACATCTGTTACTGGCTCTGATAAATAAGGGATATCTCCAAATTGTCGTACTAAATGAAAGTATGCAAAAGCTCTTGCAAAATACGCTTGCGCAGTAATTGGATTTTTTATTTCCGGCGCGGCATCTACCTCTTCCGCTCCAGCAATAGCTTGATTAGCAGCAGCTATCATTTGATAAACTCTTAGCCAATACCCAGAGATCATACCATTGTCGGCTGGTACATTAAAGTTGTCATGTTCAATTCTCCTAGTTGCCGTAGTTGGATCACCTATTGCTACCATGTCACCGCGTAGCATTAGGGTTAGTGACATTTTTCTTCCCCAAAAATCTTCATGGGTCATATGCCCAAAAGCACCGCTCGCTGCTGTTTGTATATCTTTTGGAGTGTTGAAAAACCCAACTGGAGCCAATAAACCTACCGGTTCTTCATCTAAATCGGAACATCCTATTATTGATAGCCCAGCTATCAACAAGAATAAGTATTTATAATTTTTCATAATACAAAGTTTTTGAATTTAAAATTTGATATTGACACTTAAGCTAAAAGACTCCACTGTTGGGTAATTTCCAAAGTCAAATCCATTAAAGGTGTTCTGATTTCCGGAAGTTCCTCCGCCTAAGTAATTCACTTCTGGGTCCAAACCAGAATAGTCTGTGAAAGTCAATAGATTTTGTGCGCTTATTGACAGCCTAACGTTTTCAAGACCTAGTCTTTCTGTTAATTGCGAAGGCAAATTGTAACCCAATGCAATGTTTTTTAAGCGAACATAACTACCATCTTCTACAAATCGATCGCTAATTTCTTTTCCTCTAAGTCTTGCTCTAGGGATGTTAGTATTGGTATTGGTTGGAGTCCAGGCATTTATTACCTCTCTGGTAGCATTAGAATCTCCAT
Source organism: uncultured Flavobacteriaceae bacterium (assembly GCA_964650425.1). Classification (GTDB taxonomy): domain Bacteria; phylum Bacteroidota; class Bacteroidia; order Flavobacteriales; family Flavobacteriaceae; genus Aquimarina. The sequence continues at coordinate 3,467 of CAZYRG010000129.1, read as the reverse complement.
TGAACAATTGTACATTAGTCAAGTTCATAATATCGCCACCAACAGAACCTTGAAAAAATATACTTAGATCAAAATTCTTATAGGTAAAGTTATTAGTAATACCAGCGGTCCAATCGGGATTTGGATCTCCTATTATTTTTTGATCGTCAGGATTGATTTCGCCGTCCAATACTCCGTCTTCATTAGGTACATCAGTAAATAATTGATCTCCTGCTTCTGCACCATCAAAAATAGCTGTGCCTTCTGGTAAATCACCACCTTGATACACGCCTCTATATTCATATCCCCAAAAAACACCAACAGCTTCACCTTCTCTCAAAACATGAGTGCGATCGATATTAAAGTAACCTGGAGAGGCATCTTGAAATATGTCCTCACCGTCTAGCAAGGTAACAAATTCATTTTTGTTGGTAGACCAATTAAAATCAGTAGTCCAGCTAAAATTGTCATTCGATATATTTCTTGTATTCAAAGTGATTTCAAAACCTTTATTATTAACCTCCCCAACATTTCTTAAGTTGGCAGGGTTTAGAAAGCCTAAAAATTGTGGTTGACTAGTATCTGCTATGATGAGATCTTTTGTGTCTATGTTATAGTAGTCTAACGAAAGAGAAATAGCATTGTTGAATAATCCAAGGTCTAAACCTATATTCGTTTGATAAGACGATTCCCATTTTAAATTAGGATTAGCCACTTGACCTGGAACAACATTATCGACGATGCTTCCGTCAATCGGAGTAAAAACAGAGCCAAAACTTGGCAATGACCCGTATGCTGGAATGGCTTGATTACCTGTGACACCATAACTTGCTCTCAATTTTAGGTTTGAAAGCGTTTCATTATTTTTCAAAAAATTCTCATTAGATATTTTCCAACCAATAGCCCCAGACGGGAAAATAGCATATTTTTCATTTTCGGAAAAATTAGAGGAACCATCCCTTCTTAGCGTAGCTGTTAGTAAATATCGGTCATCATAATCATAGTTCACTCTTCCGAATTGTGATTGAATTTCTATTTCAGAAAAAGATGATCTAGGTAATAACGGTGAAGTACCACGGACAAGGTTGAAATAAGAAAATGAATCCGAAGTAAAACCCTCTGAACCTGTTGAAAATCTATCAGTCGAATTCTTTTGGTAGGAATATCCTGCTAATAAAGTTAATTTTCCTTTTCCTATATCTTGAGCATAAGTCAGGTAATTCTCACTTAAAACAGTTGTTCTTCTGATGTTGTTAATTATAGCTCTTCCTCCAGTGCCGCCGCCAGCTGTCGAAATGAGGGTTGATGGACTATATCGACCACGAGTTTGATTTTCAGTACTAAGACCCAAAGTAGTTTTGAAATTTAGCGATGGTATGATGTCGTAACTACCATAAAAGTTTGCTCTAAAATCATCTGTTTTTGTTTCATCAATACCTTCTGTGGCAACAGCAAATGGATTATCTACATTATCCCCTACAGAGTTGATAGTGTTTTCTTCATTTGCATCCTTTATACCGAGATCTGGAGCAAATCTAAAAGTTAGTCCTATAACATCATCACCTCCTCCTCCTACAGCCGTTCCAACTGATTGCGCATCTGATCCAACTGATTGTGTAGGAACTCCGTCTTTCGTGCTTCTGCTACCAAAAAGGTTCGCACCTAGTTTCAACTTGTCTGTTACCTGTGCGTCAATATTAGACAAGAAGGTTACTCTTTCAAAATCGGAGTTGATAATAACCCCATCTTGTTTAAAATAGTTCGCAGAAGCGTAAAAATTCATGTTGTCACTTCCTCCAGAAAAAGAAATTTGATTGTTTGTAGTACTACCACTTCTGTAGAGTAAATCCTGCCAATCGGTATCCGAAGAACCAGGAATATAAGCAGCATCAGGTTCTGCATCTTCGGCATTTCTTGCTATTTGCGTTTGATATGCTGTAAATTCTTGTGCGTTTAATAAATCTAATTCATTTGAAACAGTTTGAACGGAATAAACCGAATTAAACTCAATGGACATTTTGCCTGCTCTACCTTTTTTGGTGGTAACCAAAACAACTCCATTAGAACCTCTTGAACCGTAAATAGCTGTTGCAGAAGCATCTTTTAGAATTTCTATAGACTTAATATCGTTGGCCTGCGGAAAACTAGCGCCAACAAAGCCATCTACAACGATAAGAGGATCACTAGTTGCGCTTATGGATGTATTACCCCTAATTTGTAGGTTGATAGGAGCTCCAGGCTCACCTCCATTATTAGATTGTACAACAACACCAGCAGCACGACCTTGCAGCGCTTGTTCAGCATTTAGAACAGGGAATGCGGTAATTTCTTCAGCTTTTACTGAAGAAACAGCACCTGTAAGATCACTTTTTTTCCTCGCCCCATATCCTACTACAACAATTTGATCTAAGGACTCGGATGATTCTTGTAAAGTGATATTGATTTTTGTCTTGTTTCCAACGGTGATACTTTGGGGTTCAAAACCTAAGTAAGAGAAGTTCAAAACAGCCTGCTCATTAGGTACGTTGATGGTGTATTTTCCATCAAAATCTGTAGTTGTTCCAGTGGATGTGCCTTTTAAAGTAACATTCACTCCTGGGATTGAAGTGCCAGAATCGGAATTAATGGTGCCATTGACTTGGATTTGTGCAAAGGTTTGTGATCCAAATAACAATAACGTTATAGGGATAATCCTGAAAAGTGCGCGTATGCACGTTATTCTTTTTTTCATAAATGTTTAGTATTAGTGTTTAATGTCCTGATAAATTTAATAGTTTTTTAAGATATGTTTAGGTTTATTTTTTTTGTAATTCGAAAACAACTAATAACGGCATGTCAGTTAAGGGAGCTAACTTACACAAAAGTACTTCTCTAATAGTTCAAAAAAGGGTGCTTATATGTACGGAATGAATTTTTTGCTCAGCTTTTTCTTAACTAAATAGTGCTCGTTGAGCCTTATTATGCCTAGTGTTCGGTGTTTTTTTATTGATTATTTGGTTTTGTTTATATTACCGCCATAGGCTACAATAGCTATGCTGCACAAAATAGGATTTTAATCTGGTTTACCAGTTTGGTTATCCAAATATACAAATAGCTATTGTATATTTCAAACCTAGCGGTATATTTTGCGAATCATATAGCCTTGTAAGTTCAAAAACAATAAGTTTATTGGTCTCAATTATAGTTAAACCTGGATTATGCATTAAAAAATCTATTTCAGCTCGAAACTGCTTCAAATACTGAGCTTCGCAACATTTTCAAGTTTAACCCGCTTTATGCATTGGAACTTCGTAATGAAGCTTTGAGCTGTTGTAAATACTAACTTTTTCTTGATTTCTGCATAGCATCGCTATGGTGAAATTGAAAAAAGTAGTGAAACGGTAGTATTTGCAATAGATCACAGATGTAATAGATTTTCCAATGCATAAAGCGGGTTTAACCCGCTTTATGCATTAGAATAGACAAAAGGCGGGCTTAGATTTTTGATT
>CAZYRG010000128.1:0-9224 GCA_964650425.1 uncultured Flavobacteriaceae bacterium | reverse complement strand
GATGGACGCGAGAAGGTGAATGGTTGGAATATACTATAAATGTTCAACAAAATGGCCTATACAATTTTGACTTCGCTACAGCCTCACAAAATGGAACTGGTGTATTGGGTGTAGACATAGACGGTAACACACTACTTACAAATATTGAAGTACCGCAAACTGGTGGCTGGGATGATTATGCTTTTTTTACGCAAACTGCGGAACTCACCTCGGGTGAACATGTGTTGCGATTCAAAGTCGAAAATGGCGGGTTTAATATCGACAAGATCAATATCAGTGACAATTCATTGAGTACGGATGGTTTTACCAAAAGAACTTTAGCCATATATCCTAATCCTTCCAAGACAGGTATTTTCAACCTTCCTAATAAAATGAATTTTGCAGTGCATGCCATCAATGGCAAGTTACTGTTTAGTGATGATTCGGATCAAGTGGATCTTTCTAAGTTCCCTAAAGGAATTTATTTTCTAAGTGCCGAAAATCGTGGTTTTGCTAAACTGGTGAAATAAATAATTAGATAGAAAAAATATTAGACATGAATATACACAGTACCAACAAGAGATTTCAGCCAAAATATATTGTAACATTTTTAATCTTGGTCTTGTTTTCTATAAATACACAAGCACAGACTTTAAAAAGCATTGCCGATTCAAAGGGAATTTATATTGGCAATATTATGAGTTCTGGTTTTTTGAGCAACAATAATATTGATGGAGGTAAACCTAATAACATTTTACGAAACGAGTTTAATGTTACGGTTTTAGAGAATGACATGAAAATGTCTAATATTCTTCCTAACCGTCCAAGCAATCCCTTTAATTTCGGTATAGAAGCTCTTAGAAAAGATCGAATAGATAAATTCATCAAGTATTGTAAACAAGATGATCCTAATAATCAATTACGTACTAGAGGACATACCATGATCTGGCATAGTCAGGCTCCAGGTTGGTTGAACAATGAAGGTCCAACATGGACGAAGCAACAAGTGTATGATTTCACATACAACTTCATTAAAGCCTATGCCACCTATTGTGGAGCAGATATAGATGAATGGGACGTGTTTAATGAGTTGTTAAGCAATAACGGAAGTGTAGAAAATCCATTTAGAGGTAATACATGGTTTAGAAAAGCAGGCAGTACACGACAAGAAATGGATGATTATGTTAAGTTTTGTTTTGCTACTGCCAGAGAGTTCGCGCCACATGCAAAGTTAATTTACAACGATTTTAGCATTGAACGATATGGTAGCGCTGGTAGTAAAAATGGAAGAATGAGAGCCTTTGCCACTAGAATGAAAGCCATTAATGCAGAAATAGATGCTATTGGGTTTCAGTCGCATCTTAATATCAGTTTTATGGCTTCGGGTAACAATGCTAATATTGGCACCATGAATAGCATTAAACGCTCTATGGAAGAATTGGGTGATCTTGGCTATGAAGTACAGGTAACAGAAGTAGACATTAGAAGATGTAACGGATCAAATTACGGCACTGATGCAGGGCATAAAGCGGCTTATAAAGAGTATGCAAAGATGGCTTTGAGCCTACCCAATTGTAATACGTTTGTAATCTGGGGTATTTCTGATAAAGACAGTTGGATTCCTTCGAATCAAGATCCAAACTGTACGGATGTATTGCTCTATAATGATAATTTCAATAGAAAAAGTGCTTATTTTGGTGTTCTCGAAGCTTTACAAGAAGTTACAGGAAGTGTTGTTGCTATTGGTCCGGATGGCTATAGCTATGCTGTTGATGAATCAGAAACTGTTCAGATTTCTGACATCCCATACGATGTGGCCTATGGACAAGATGGACAGTATGAATATTTGTTAGAACAAACCCAAGATGTAATCTGCGATAACAATGCCTTTGGCAATGATCCTGCAAGTGGTGTTCAGAAGTATTGTTTTATCAGAGAATCAAAAGCACCTTATTCAGGAGCTCCTACTTCAATACCTGGTACTATAGAAGCAGAAAACTATGATCATGGAGGAGCGGGAAGAAGCTATATGGATGACGATACAGAAAATAATGGAGATGTGGGTTTTAGAGAAAATAACGGTGTTGATATCGGGGTTGGAGCCAACAATACGGGATATGCTATTGGATGGATGCGAGAAGGCGAATGGTTAGAATATACTGTTGATGTGAGTACGACTGCTATGTATACCTTTGATTTTTCTGTAGCATCTCTTGATGGTACTGGAGTATTAGGTATAGACGTTGACGGCAACACACTACTCACAGGTATTGAAGTACCGCAAACCAATGGTTGGAATGATTATACTTTTTTTACGCAAACTGCACAACTCACTTCAGGGGAGCATGTTCTCCGATTCAAGGTCGAAAATGGCGGGTTTAATATAGACAAGATCAACATCAGTGACAATTCATTGAGTACGGATGGTTTTACCAAAAAAACTTTAGCCATATATCCTAATCCATCAAGAACAGGTATTTTCAACCTTCCTACTAAAATGAATTTTACAGTGCATGCCATCAATGGGAAGTTATTGTTTAGTAATGATTCGGATCAAGTGGATCTTTCTAAGTTCCCTAAAGGAATTTATTTTCTAAGTGCCGAGAATCGTGGTTTTGCTAAACTGGTAAAATAAATAACCTAATGAGATCCACAATATAAGCATGCAATTATGGTTAAATAGAACACACAAATCTTAATTTTAATTTGATCGAAAAATGAAAAACACAACCATTATTTTCGGCAACTTTTTGAAAAAAATTATTTGCATCCTTTGTATTACTGTAGTGGCTCAAGTATCGGCTCAATCGACCTATTATGTAAGTATTAACGGAAACAACTCGCAATCTGGATCACAATCCAATCCATGGAAAACAATACAACATGCGGTAAATCAAGTTAGCAGTGGAGATACTGTTTATGTAGAACAAGGAACGTATTCTGAGCAGGTAAACATCAACAAAATTGGACAAGCAGGTGCTCCCATTACTTTCATAGGAGTTGGAACTCCCACAATTGGTAATGGAAACAACAACGTACAGTTACCCGGACAGCATATTGTTTTTGAAGGTTTTGAAATCAAAAACAGCAATAGAACTGGTATTGTAATATCTGGTGCTAATATCCAAGTTCGGAACTGTATGATTCATGATAACCAAGGAGATGGTGTGGTCATTGAAACTTCGCAAAATATAACCGTCTTTGGCGGAAAAATCTACAACAATGATGTTGGGGTCAGATTAGAAGGCAAAGCCACTAACCTTCTTCTTGACAACATTGACATTTATAGTACTGGTGGTTCTAATGGAAAACAAGAAGCAGGAATAAAAGCCTGGAATGGTGGAGGAACTACGAATTGGACTATGCAAAATCTTAAAATTCATGACCATCCAGCATATGGGGCAGAAATCATGCCTTCTAGCAGTGCACGCATGTTTGATGTTTTTATGACGGACTGTCATTTTTATAATAATGGGATAGGTAAACCATTTAGTATCCCCAACATTACATTTCGCCAAGCTAATGTACTTATTCAAAGGGTAACCAATGGGACGCTAGAACGCAATATTTTTGAACGAGGAATGGGATGGGGTGTCGATATTTACACCAGTAATAAATATAAGGTTTTTAATAATCTTTTTTTAAACAACTATGATTCGCAAGACAATCCTGTTGGACCTGGTTTTGGCTTAGAAGTCAATGCTAGTGATGAAACAGAAGTTTACAACAACACCTTTTATGGCAACGACACGGCACTCCTTATTTCGTATCTGGATTCAGGACATGATTGGCCTCCTGGAAGGTTTCGAGTCACTGTGCACAACAATATTTTTCATAATAGTAGAAAGAGAGATTACCTTGAATTATTAGACAAGTATGAAGATGACACAACCATTATCATGAATACTAATTTGAGGAATCAGAATCCTCAATTTGTGGATGCAGGTAATGGTGATTTTCATTTAAAACCTAATAGTCCAGCTATTGATACGGGTAAAACGGTAAATGTAACGGAAGATTATGATGGCGTTGCCAGACCACAAGGAAATAAGTTAGACATGGGTATGTATGAATATTGCGTATCACAATGTGGCGGTGGTATAATCGGTCCAGATGGATACACCTATGCTGTTGAAGAGCAAGAAACCATTCCTATTTCTGATGTGCCATATGACATCGCTTATGGTCAAGATGGAAATTATAAGTACGTGACTAATCAAACACAAGATACGCCCTGTACTAATGAAACTTTTAAAGGTGATCCAAGCCCTGGGGTTAAAAAGTATTGTTTCATTAGAGAATCCAAAGCACCGTATTCAGGAACCCCTACTCCAATTCCAGGTACTATAGAAGCAGAAAACTATGATTTTGGAGGAGCAGGAAGAAGTTATATGGATGACGATACAGCAAATAATGGAGATGTGGATTTTAGAGAAAATAACGGTGTTGATATCGGGGTTGGAGCCAACGATACTGGATATGCTATTGGGTGGATGCGAGAAGGTGAATGGTTGGAGTACACCATAAATGTGCAACAAAATGGGCTATACAATTTTGACTTCGCTACAGCTTCACAAAATGGAACAGGCGTATTAGGTATAGATCTTGACGGCAATACACTACTTACAGGTATTCAAGTACCACAAACTAATGGCTGGGATGATTATGCTTTTTTTGCGCAAACAGCAGAACTTACTTCAGGGGAGCATATACTCCGATTCAAAGTCGAAAATGGGGGGTTCAATCTAGACAAGATCAACATCAGTGACAATTCGTTGAGTACAAATAGTTTCGTCAAAAGGACTTTAGCCATACACCCTAATCCATCCAGAACAGGTGTTTTTAAGCTTCCTTCAAAAATGGATTTCAAAGTATATGCTATTGGTGGAAAACTATTGCTAAAAGCATATTCGGATCAAGTGGATCTTTCTAAATTTTCAAAGGGTATGTATCTGTTACGAACTGAAAATTCCATCACTAAAATTGTGAAGTAGCGGATCTAATAGCACCTATATTTATTTCTAAAAATAGAAAAAAGCTGTCTGAAAAGACGGCTTTTTTTCATTAAAGCGCAGTCTAACCCACTAAAAGCAAGTTTTTTCAAATCTCATCACGAAAAACGGTGTTTTGATCGAAAAAACCATAACTATTATTAATTTTAAAAAAAAAATGTTATTTTTAATGCACCAACTTAAAAACTATAATTTTCACTAAAAACCAACACACAGCACTTTAAACGATTTCATAAAATTACTTCATTACTACAGCTTATAGGTTTTACACAAATCCTATAAAAACGCTATAGCGTGTCGTAAAAATACTTTTCTAAAAGAGACAAAGGAACCTAGTTGTCTAGTAACTTTTTCAGGTCGTCATTTTTGATCTCATGAAACGAGCACATCAAAAGTTTGTTACCCAAGAAAAACGGTTAATAGCGAACACATGTGACCTCTAAATAGTATTATACACACATGAAATCTTATGCTTAAAAACTACACATAACGCTATAAAATAACCAACCATGAAAAACTCATCATTTACAAGCAACTTCAAACATCTGATTACAAGTATAATTGTAGTTATTTTTTGTCTCAATATGTCCGTTATTCATTCACAAGTTGAATTAGAAAAACATGACGCTTTAAAGCAAGAAGCATTGCGATTTTGGTATGCGAATTCCAGCAAACCATCGCATAAATTTAGTCGAAACATATCACTTACAGGTGATTGTATGCAATATGCAAATGGATACCTCTTTTTTTCCTGGTACAAGGGCGGAATGACGACTAGAAATTTGATGCTCTCGCGATTGAACATTGCGACGAATAAATGGACTACTATTCAATTTTCTGACAAGTCTAGTTTGTACACTGGTGGTGAGTATAAAGGCGGAGGAAATTCCCATAGAACAGCAGCTGTTGGCGTGTCCAAAATAGATGGAACGGTGCATTTGGTATACGATATGCATGCTGACAATTTAAAATATCGTTTCTCGGAAAAAGGAATCGCCTTTGCTCCTGATAGTGAATTTACGGCGGATAAGTTTTCTGCCAAACGAAATTACTTAAGACCAGGAGAGCCTATTACCTCATTTACCTATCCTAATATAGCAGTAACCAATGAAGGAGAATTGATACTAGAGTATCGAAAAGGAACCTCAAGACAAGGAGACAAATTTCTCATTAAATATGACGGAAACCAGTGGTCAAAGGCAACGCGCGTAATGCAGGGAGATAATCAGAATCCTGAATTCAATCAATATGGAGGGTTTAGATACTTCTTCGATCGATTATATATGGGTAGTGCGGTAAGAGTCAAAGGTGATGCTATTGAGTTCAATAAAGGATTTTATTTTGCAGATGCAGGGAAAAATGGGATCGACCAAGATTGGAAAGACATTAACGGCAATCAGCACAAATTACCTATCAAAGGACTGAATGCAATGAATAAACTACGGATTGCACAACCATTACCAAAGGGAAATAATGGTATGACTAGTGCTCCTTCTTTTGTGGTCTCAAAAAATGGCGCGGTACACTTTACAAACAGAATACCTGGACAAGGAACAGTACATTATTATTCTAAGCCAGGATCTAGCAAGATGATCAAAGCTTCTGGTAGTTCTCCCGGCGTGAGTTTCCCTGCCGATGACGGTCGTATCTATAGTATTGGATTGGTCGGGTCCAAAATTCGTTTACAGAGCACCAAAGAAGGTGAACATAATTGGAGAACCGATTATAATTGGGGCAGAAAGGAACAATTCGACTTAATGGCTTTTGAATATCATCAAGGTAAAATATACATTGTTGCTTCAGAGAAAAAAGAAAGCGATAAGCTACCTCTTCACTACATTGTATTAAATATAAAGAACATTGGCCCAGGAAACCCTACACCACCAACCCCAACACCTTCTGTTGGACCTGATGGCTATACTTTTGCTGTCAATGAAGGCGGGACAGTAAACGTATCTGGCACCGTGAACATTGCCTATGGAGCAAATGGAAAATTCGAATTTCTTAAAAATGTCTCCGCAAATACGCCCTGTAACAATACTACTTTTGGAGATCCTACACCTGGTGTAAAGAAAGCTTGTTATATTCAGAAAGTAGCAACAGCAACTATTGATGGCGGAACAGTCGCTTCTAACACCAACCAAACTGCAATTACGACCACGACTGGAGACGGAGTTGCAGATCTAGTAAAATTCAAAAATACCAGTACTGCTAGTGCTTCTTATCGCTACTTAATTACCGATGAGGATGGAAATATTTTGACTACAGAAACTAGCTCTCATGATTTCGAAGGAGCATCTGTAGGCATCTGTAAAGTATATGGAATTTCCTATCAAGGAAACCTTTCTGTAAGTGGAAAAAATGTAAAAAGTAGTGGATTAGCTACAGGCGCATTTGATGTATCAAGCAATGCCATTGTCGTAACACGTAAAGCAAAAACGACTACTCCACCTTCTGGCGGACCTGATGGTTACACTTATGCTACTGACGAAGGCGGTACTGTAAATGTATCTGGCACCGTGAACATTGCCTATGGTGCGGATGGAAAATTTAACTTTTTGAAAAATGTATCGGCAAATACGCCATGTAACAATGCGACTTTTGGGGATCCTATATTTAAAGTAAAGAAAAGTTGTTATATCCAGCAGGTATCAACAACAAACCCTAATCCAACACCTCCTACTTCAGGTAATTGTTCCTTTGGAACACCGACTTCATCTAGATTAGCAAGTTTAGACCGAGCAAACTATACGAACATTTTTGTATTGGGTGATGGACCTAATTTGTCCAACATTAGACGATTTAGAATTAGTTGGAATGGCGGATCTAAAAAGTTAACACAGTTTGCTTTTAATACTGCCAATGGAAAACCAAGCTATTATGTGGATCTAAGAGGTAAAATTGAACAAAAATTCGGTGGCAGTAATCCATCGGTAAAAATATCAGGATCTGGAATCGGAGTTGATGGTGATTATTGGGTTACAAAAAGAGGAAACGATTTTGTAATGGCTTCCAAGGATGGAAAATTTAGCATCTACTGCAGTGCTACTTCCAGCAAACCAAGCTGTACTGGTCAAAAAGCTGTACTACAAGAAAATGCCATTACCGTATATCCAAACCCAGCACAAGAAACACTGAATATTAGTGGCCTGACAGCAGAAAATACTGTTGTAACCATAAGTGACTTATTAGGGAAAGTTGTACATACTATTTCCTTAGCTAAGGATCAAAATAGTCTAGATATACGTCAGCTAAAAACTGGCATGTATTTCCTATCATTTACACTAGATAATGGTACTATTTTCCAAAAAACTATTGTTAGAGAATAAGCCAATCTTTTTTAAAAATTACTCATAACTATAAACAGTAACCAACCATGAAAAATTCACGAATTAAAACGAGAGTAGTTAGCCAAATCAAATTGCTACTACTAATAGCTGCTAGTTCCGTACTTCAGCAAGTACATGCAAATGAGATTGACGCAATAGCTAATTCAGATAATCCGTGTAATTATGCTGTGGAAGATAATTCAGGTTTTGACATACCCCGGCCTCCAGCCAGTTGCTCAAACTCTGGAATAGCAGTTCCTCAAAATATTAGAGCACATAATATTAAATCCAGTAATATCCAACGTTCAAGTTTCTCTACAATCACAAAATGGTACAAAGAAGATGGTGATGTTCAGCGATTTCAACTTCACAATGGAGATCAAAATCAAAGAACCTCGATTAAAAGACCTCGATTAGAAACATTTTCTCCACGTTGGAAAAGAGGAAGCCAAAGTACTTGGAATGAATTCAGTGCTGATTATTATTTGAGCGATTGGAAAGTAGGACAAACCTATGCCATTTTTCAAATCAAAACCAATGACGCTAGCAACTTCATTATTCAGGGTTTAATTGACAAAAGCGGTCGATTATCCGTTGCAAGGCGTAGTAAAGGAAACATTCAACTTGACAATAATGTTTATCGTAAACCATTTAATTTTCGAGTGAGATCAAATGGCTATAAGTTTGAAGTTTATTACAATTGTAAGTTAGTAATTGCTGAGAATCATCCACAACCTAACCTTGAAAATAATAAAACAGAATATGGATTTCGTTGGGGTCTTTATCGTCAGAAAACTGCAGATGATAAGCAGATTGGCACTACTACAATGTATGTAACTGGAGCTAATTTTGACGGAAGCAATCCAACTCCTACTCCAACCCCAACACCTGCTGTTGGACCTGA
>CAZYRG010000127.1:3891-9240 GCA_964650425.1 uncultured Flavobacteriaceae bacterium | reverse complement strand
AGATTTAAACAAAGACAAGGGTAATTATGGCAAGAATTGCAGGGGTAGATATACCCAAACAAAAGCGAGGAGTTATAGCATTGACCTATATCTTCGGTATCGGCAGAAGCAGAGCGAAAGAGATTTTGGACGCTGCAAAGGTGGATGAAAGTATAAAAGTTTCAGATTGGGATGACGATCAAATTGGTCGCATTCGTGAGGCTGTAGGTGCCTTTACTATTGAAGGAGAATTACGTTCAGAAGTTCAATTGAACATCAAACGACTAATGGATATTGGTTGTTACAGAGGGATTCGTCACAGAGCTGGTCTTCCATTGAGAGGACAACGCACCAAGAATAACTCAAGAACACGTAAAGGAAGAAGAAAAACTGTTGCTAACAAGAAGAAAGCAACTAAATAATAAGTAGAATGGCAAAGTCAACTTCAAAAAAACGTAAAGTAATTGTTGAATCTGTTGGAGAAGCACATGTAACAGCTTCTTTTAACAATATCATCATTTCTTTGACAAATAAAAAAGGCGATGTGATTTCATGGTCTTCAGCTGGAAAAATGGGATTCAGAGGTTCTAAAAAGAATACTCCGTATGCAGCACAACTTGCAGCAGAAGATGCTTCAAAAGTAGCGCTAGAGGCTGGTTTGAAAAAAGTGAAAGTCTATGTAAAAGGCCCAGGTAATGGACGTGAGTCTGCAATCAGAACTATTCACAATAGTGGTATAGAGGTTTCAGAAATCATTGATGTTACTCCAATGCCGCATAATGGATGTCGTCCTGCAAAAAGACGTAGAGTATAATACACTAGGAAATTTGTTTCTGAAATTTCTTGATTGATTAAGAATTACAGAGATCATTTTTCAAAATTTTATACAAGAAGGTATCATAAATTGTTATGATATCTTTTTGTACAAAAAAATAGCGATGTTACAGTAATAAACTGTATTTTTGCACAAAATTTATAATAATTTATATAGGGGAATACTACTTTGTCGAAGGACAGACCTTAATTCACAAGTACCCTTTTAACTAATTTAATTCTAGCAATGGCAAGATATATCGGTCCTAAAACTAAAATCGCTCGTAAATTTGGCGAAGCAATTTTCGGAGATGACAAGAACTTCGAAAAAAGAAACTATCCTCCTGGACAACACGGAAACAACAGACGTAGAGGTAAGAAAAGTGAGTATGCAATCCAGTTAATGGAAAAGCAAAAAGCAAAATACACTTATGGAGTATTAGAACGTCAGTTCCGTAATATGTTCGAAAAAGCAACCAGAGCACAAGGTATTACTGGTGAGGTGTTATTACAACTTTGTGAATCTAGACTGGATAATGTAGTTTTCAGATTAGGATTGTCTCCAACTAGAAGTGGAGCAAGACAATTGGTTTCACACCGTCACATTACCGTAAATGGAGAGATTGTAAATATCCCTTCTTACCAATTAAAAACTGGAGATGTTGTAAGTGTGCGTGAGAAATCTAAATCACTAGAAGTTGTTGAAAGATCGCTTGCAAATAACAGTAAAGTGTATGAGTGGTTGACATTCAATAATGAAACAAAGCAAGGTACTTTTGTTGCTGTTCCTTCAAGAATTCAAATTCCAGAGAACATTAACGAACAGTTCATTGTCGAATTATATTCTAAATAAAAACATTAACTCTTAGCAGTCACATCATATGGCAATATTAAATTTTCAGAAGCCCGATAAAGTTATCATGATCGATTCTTCGGAATTCGAAGGTAAATTTGAGTTTCGACCATTGGAGCCCGGGTATGGGTTGACCGTTGGTAATGCGTTAAGAAGAGTCCTTTTATCTTCTTTGGAAGGTTTTGCGATTACTTCTGTGCGTTTGGAAGGTGTAGATCACGAATTTTCTACCATAGCAGGAGTTGTAGAAGATGTTACAGAAATTATCTTGAATCTTAAGCAAGTACGTTTTAAACGTCAGATTGAGGATATAGATAACGAAGCAGTAACAATTTCTGTCTCTGGACAAGAACAATTGACTGCTGGAGATTTTCAGAAATTTATTTCTGGTTTTCAGATATTAAATCCAGACTTGGTTATCTGTAATATGGATAAGAAAGTGGCTTTAAATATGGAAGTCAGTATCGAAAAGGGTAGAGGGTACGTTCCTGCAGAGGAAAATAAAAAGCCTAATGCACCACTTGGAACAATATTTACAGATTCTATCTATACGCCTATCAAAAATGTTAAATATAGCATTGAGAATTTTCGTGTAGAGCAGAAAACAGATTACGAAAAATTAATTTTCGAAATCATAACTGATGGTTCTATTCATCCAAAAGATGCATTAACTGAAGCTGCAAAAACATTGATTCACCACTTTATGTTATTCTCAGATGAGCGTATCACTTTGGAGGCCGATGAAATTGCACAGACGGAGACATATGATGAGGAATCATTGCATATGCGTCAGTTATTGAAAACAAAATTAATAGATATGGATCTTTCTGTACGTGCTTTGAATTGTTTGAAAGCTGCAGAAGTAGATACTTTAGGAGATCTTGTTTCTTATAACAAAAACGATTTGATGAAGTTCCGTAACTTCGGTAAGAAGTCATTAACGGAGCTAGAAGAATTAGTAAATGTGAAAGGACTAAGCTTCGGCATGGATCTTTCTAAATATAAATTAGATAAAGACTAATCCATCATAATTTGCTCCTCATAGTGGGTTGTAGCAAGATGATGATTAAAATTAAATGTCATGAGACACGGAAAAAAAATTAATCACTTAGGTAGAAAAACGGCACACCGTAAGGCAATGTTGGCTAATATGGCGTGTTCCCTAATTGAACACAAGAGAATCAATACGACTGTAGCAAAGGCAAAAGCCTTGAAGCAATTTGTTGAGCCTCTAATTACGAAGTCAAAAGAAGATACGACACACAATCGTCGTTTAGTTTTCGGAAAACTTCGTAGTAAATATGCGGTTACTGATTTGTTTAGAGAGGTTGCTCCTAAGGTTGGAGATCGACCTGGAGGATACACACGTATCATCAAATTAGGAAATCGACTTGGGGATAATGCAGATATGGCGATGATTGAGTTAGTAGATTACAATGAATTGTATAATGCTAATAAGCCAGCCGCTAAGAAATCTACAAGACGTGGTAGAAGTAAAAAGAAGGCGGCTCCAGAAGCTCCAGCTGTTGATACTTCGGATAAAAAAGAAGAAGAAGAGTAAATGAAATATACTCAGCAACATATATTTAAAAGGATAAGCGATTGGCGTTTATCCTTTTTTTATGTCTGCTCAGTGCGTAATGTGAAATAAGAAAAAAGCTACTAATGAAATATCAATCTCGAAAAAAAGCAATTATACTATTAGCAGATGGCACCATTTTTCATGGGAAGTCTGTAGGTAAGGAAGGAAGCGCCTTTGGTGAAGTTTGTTTTAATACTGGGATGACCGGTTATCAAGAAATATTTACGGATCCATCGTACTATGGGCAATTGATGGTAACGACCAATGCGCATATTGGTAATTATGGTGTTAACGATGAAGAAGTAGAATCAAAAACGATTCAGATTGCAGGATTGATTGTAAAGAACTTTAGTTATGAGTTCTCCCGTGTCGATAGTAGTGGTTCTTTAGAATCGTATCTGGAAAGTCATAGTTTGATTGCCATTTCTGATGTCGATACTAGGGCATTGGTAAGTTATATAAGAGAGCATGGGACGATGAATGCCGTGATTTCTACGGAGGTGGATAATATCGCTTCTTTGAAAGAGCAATTGGCAGCAGTTCCTGATATGAATGGTTTAGAGTTGGCTTCAAAAGTATCTACAAAAGAACCATATTTTTATGGCGATGAGACTTCTTCTTTTAAAATTGCGGCTTTAGATTTAGGAGTAAAAACAAATATCCTCAGGAATTTGGCTAAAAGAGGAGCGTATATAAAAGTGTTTCCTTACGATACAAAGTTTTCTGAATTACAAGCTTGGAATCCAGATGGATATTTCTTGTCAAATGGACCTGGTGATCCAGAGCCTTTAGCACAGGCGATAGCCACGGCCAAAGAGATTATAGCTAATGACCTTCCGCTTTTTGGAATATGTTTGGGGCATCAAGTGATTGCATTGGCAAATGGAGTAAGTACCTATAAGATGCATAATGGACATCGAGGAATTAATCATCCAGTTAAGAATTTGCTAACGGGTAAGGGGGAGATTACTTCTCAAAACCACGGTTTTGCAATCAATAGAGAGGAGACAGAACAACATGCTGATTTAGAGATTACACATGTACACCTCAATGATCAGACGGTAGCAGGAATTAGAATGAAAAATAAAAACTGTTTCTCGGTACAGTATCATCCAGAAGCAAGTCCTGGTCCGCATGATGCCGAGTATTTGTTTGATCAGTTTATAGAAAATATAAAGAAAGTAAAAGAACCAGCTTAGTGAATTTATTCGCTAAGTACTAGTAAAGTAACCCAATAATAACAATTTTAAATCAAAAACATGAGCGTAATAGTTAATGTACACGCAAGACAAATTTTGGATTCTCGTGGAAATCCTACAGTAGAAGTAGATGTCATCACAGAGAATGGTATTTTAGGAAGAGCAGCAGTGCCATCTGGAGCTTCTACCGGAGAGCATGAGGCAGTAGAGCTTCGTGATGGTGGAAATGATTATATGGGTAAAGGTGTACTCAAGGCTGTAGGAAATGTGAACAATCAGATTGCAGAAAAATTGTTAGGATACAGTGTGTTTGAGCAAAATCTAATCGATCAGACGATGATTGAATTAGATGGAACGCCTAATAAATCTAAATTAGGAGCTAATGCAATTTTAGGGGTTTCTTTGGCTGTGGCTAAAGCGGCTGCAAACGAATTGAATATGCCTTTGTATCGTTATGTAGGTGGCGTAAGTGCTAATACACTACCAGTGCCTATGATGAATATCATTAATGGTGGATCACACAGTGATGCGCCAATTGCATTCCAAGAATTTATGGTAATGCCAGTAAAAGCAAAGAACTTTACACATGCCATGCAAATGGGTACGGAGATCTTTCATAACCTTAAAAAAGTATTACACGATCGTGGATTGAGTACTGCTGTTGGTGATGAAGGTGGTTTTGCGCCAACATTAGATGGTACAGAAGATGCTTTGGATAGTATCAAAATTGCTGTTGAAAAAGCAGGATATAAGTTTGGAGATGAAGTAATGGTAGCCTTGGATTGTGCTGCTGCAGAATTTTATGTGAACGGAAAATACGATTACACAAAGTTTGAAGGTGACAAAGGAGTAATACGTACTAGTGAAGAGCAGGCTGATTACTTAGCGGAGTTGGCAGCTAACTATCCTATTATTTCGATTGA
>CAZYRG010000127.1:0-3791 GCA_964650425.1 uncultured Flavobacteriaceae bacterium | reverse complement strand
AGCAGGCTGATTACTTAGCGGAGTTGGCAGCTAACTATCCTATTATTTCGATTGAAGATGGAATGGATGAGAATGATTGGGAAGGTTGGAAATACCTTACCGATAAGATTGGAGACAAAGTACAGTTGGTAGGAGATGATTTATTTGTAACGAATGTAGAGCGTCTGTCTAGAGGTATTAATGAAGGTATTGCGAATTCTATTTTGATTAAAGTAAACCAGATAGGAACACTTACAGAAACTATTGCTGCTGTAAATATGGCACATAATGCAGGTTATACATCAGTTATGTCTCACCGATCTGGTGAAACGGAAGATAATACGATTGCAGATTTAGCTGTTGCATTGAATACTGGTCAAATAAAAACGGGATCTGCGTCTAGAAGTGATCGTATGGCAAAGTACAATCAATTATTACGAATTGAAGAAGAATTGGATACTGTTGCCTACTATCCGCAGTCAAATGCTTTTAAGATTTAAGTGCTGATTAAGATAAAATGTTGAAAAAAGAGGTCTTTGTGTTGATAAAAGACCTCTTTTTTGTTTTTTAAATAGGATTTTTCTTACAAAAAAGTTGTATAAATCAACAAAAAAGCTGTATTTTACTACTTTAATAGAGCTATATTATTATTTTTTAGTATTTTAGCATCCGTTAAAACTGATTAATTAAATTTGCCCCACGTATTAATAAGATTATATGAAGAATTTTTTACTTTTTATAGTAATTGCTCATGCGTTTATTTTGAACACTGTTGGGCAATGTCCTCAAAATACTAATTTTACTTTTAGAGATTTTAGTAACCCTCCAGTGACTGGTGATGTATGGTGTGTTCCGATCAATTTTCTTGCTATTCAAAAAGATGATGCTAATGTTTTTGGAACATTTAGCTCGACACCAGTAGATCTTTTTCCAGGCACTGCAGCGCAGTCAGGTTTTATAAATCTAATAGGTGTAACAGAAAGCACTTACCAGATTACTTTTCAAAGTAGAGATTGTAGTAGTAGTACCACAAGAACGCTTGTGTTAACAGAATCACCAAGTGTAAATGCTGCTTTTGAGTATGATAGAAATACATATTGTGAGGATGAGGGTATTATTACCCCCGAGATCTTTGGTGATTCTGGAGGTAAATTTACAGCGAATCCTGACAGTTTGATTATAGATATAAATACAGGAGCCATTGATTTGGGGGATAGTCCTAATGATACATATACAGTAACATATACAGTAACGAAGCAATGTGGTGGAGAAGAGATAGAGACTTCTCAAACTGATATAGTCAGAATATTAAAATATGAACTGGCTGAATTTACCTACGGAGCATCAGTTTTTTGTAAAGACGACATGGATCCTAGTCCTTTTGTGCCTTCCGGCTTGTCTGGTACATATGAGGCTGTATTAGTGACTGGAACTCCAGGTAATAAATTAAAATTCTCAACTAATATAGAGACTCCTGGTTTAATTGAGTTGAACGACTCTAAACCTGGGGTATACGATGTTACATTTACTCCAGAAAGGAAAATATGTGCAGAAGAGTCTCATACTGAGCGGATTGAAATTGTAGATGTTATAGATGTAATATTTGAATACCCAGAAAGTACTGCCTTTTGTGCTTTTTCGGGTAGTGTAAGTCCAATTGCTTTTAGTTTTACATCGGGAGGAGAGTTCTCTGCTACACCGGCAGGTCTTGAAATCGATGTTGGTTCTGGAGTTGTTAATTTGGCAGATTCGGAAGCAGGAATATATAATATTACCTATAATTATACTGAGTCCTCGGAATGTGGAGGAAGTCACACCATGTTTAATGTGCAAGTTAAAATACCGGAACCTACTGTTAGCCAACTGGTTCAGGAATTTTGTTCAAGTGCAAGTCCTACCGTGGGTGATTTATTTGCACAAACATTGCCGCAATTTGGAATTAGATGGTATGATTCAGATGTGAGTACAACGGTTCTTAATGACGTACCTGAAGGAGATCCTTTACCAGCACTAACAACAGCTACCTATTATGTGGCGACCTACTCAAGTACATGTGATGCCGAGACAGCGCGTATTGCTGTAGATGTTCGTGTCTATGATACTAATTATCCTTTGATAGCACAAGCCGCGATTGATGGAGCTACTTTTAATAATACTCCAACAACAATTACGTTAACGGAGGGACAAGTGTTGTCACTAGGTCTTGCAGAAAATTTTTCAGAAACAACAACAACGGTTTCATGGATTGGCCCCAACGGTTTTTCGGACACTGGGATAACCGCGCTAGTATCTGGTAGCTTAGCGATAACTGATGCAGGTGTATATACAGCAACAGCAACTTTTGATGATTGTGCAGTGAGCGCAAGTATAGACTTTAATCTTACTGTGAATTCTGCAACAGTACAAGTGTCACCGCAAGTGTATCTGCAAGGTGCAATGCTTGGTAGTACAGATGGATTAATGCGTGATGATTTACGAACATTGGATTATTTGCCTACGACCTCACCGTATGCAGATGCGATTACAGTTGCCGCTACCATTTTTGATGACAACACAGATCCAGCAGATGATATTGTGGATTGGATTTGGGTAGAATTGCGTGATGCAGCAGAGAATACAATTATTATCGCTGGTCAATCAGCATTGCTGCAACGTGATGGTGATGTGGTTAATGCTTCAGAAAACATATTAGAGTTTGCAACGCCAAACGATGATTATTTTGTAGTAATAAAACACCGTAATCATTTGGGCATTATGTCAAAAGACCCAATTTCCTTGTCTAGTACCACAACAATTGTTAACTTTACTAGTGATGCAGGTGAAGAAACTTTTGGGACCGAAGCGCAAACTAGCTTTGGAATGCCTATTGGCACATTGGGAATGTGGACCGGTGATGCAAATGGAGATGGTGAAGTGGCGTATCTTGGAGCTAATGCAGATATTTTAAATATCAAGGATACTATACTTTCCGATAGCGGAAACTTGTTTAATACAATATTGTTTTCACCAGAAGGGTATTTCGAGTCAGATTTGAATTTGGATGGAAAAGTTGTTTATTTAAGTAACGGCGCAGATATAATTCCTATAAAAGATAATATTTTAAATTCTTCATCTAATCTGTTCAATACAATATTATACATAATAACCGAAAAATTGCCTTAACAAAATCTATACAAATGAAAAAAAGTCTACTATTAATATTATTGAGCCTATTCTCAATTATAGAAGCAGTCGCTCAAACAAGTTATAATTTTGAATTAATCCGTGATTCGTCGGACGGTTTTACTGTGGCGGCAGGTCCTAGCGCTTCTTCTACAGATGCAAATTTGTCTGCCGTAACTGTTCCATTACTAATTGAGAAAGATTATACGCTTTCTAACTTTACGGATATCAGAGGAAGTGGTTGGAGTGTTGTTTTAACTATAACTTCTGAACAATTAACTTCTTTAGGATTGGGTGATGGTACTAAGGATTTATTATCAATAAGTAGTGCTCCTTCAAATGATGTTTTTAGCCATACTGTTGATCCGTTTGATCTTACTAGTTTTGTAATTGATGGTAATCCAGCATCTGGAACGATTGAGATTTTAGATAATGGAAATGAAATAGTACAATTTTTAAAAAATAATGGTACTAACTCAGAAAACTCAATTTTAATTGACCCTCAAGATGGATTTGGGAGTTCGGATAGATTCAATATGTTAATAGGAACAACATCATATGACCTTGCTCAAACAGTATCAAACAACTCATTAACAAAAACAAATTTTAGTTTAACGCCTAATCCTAACAAGGGACAATTTACTATAACA
>CAZYRG010000126.1:0-9260 GCA_964650425.1 uncultured Flavobacteriaceae bacterium | reverse complement strand
AAAGAGTGCCATAATCCTTTTTCTACTATCCTTTTATACTCTAACAAAATTAAGCATCTTTGCACAAAATATACCTTTTGTCATGTTAAACATACATAACTTATCTATTTCTTTTGGCGGTGAATACCTTTTTGAAGAGATTACTTTTCGATTAGGAGCTGGAGACCGTGTAGGACTGATTGGCAAAAATGGAGCTGGTAAGTCGACCATGCTCAAAATTCTCTCCAGAGAACAAGAACCAGACTCAGGGCAAATTGCCATGGATAAGGAGGTAAGTATTGGTTTTTTGAAACAAGATATTGATTTTGTACAAGGGCGGACGGTCTTGGATGAGTCGTATGAAGCCTTTGAAGAGATCCGTGATATGGAACGCAAGATTGCGAAGATCAATCAGCAATTAGCAGAACGAACGGATTATGAGAGCCAGGCGTATAATAAGTTGATCGAAGACCTGAGTGATTTTACACAACATTATGAAATTATTGGAGGGTATAACTACCAAGGTGAGACCGAAAAGGTATTAAATGGTCTTGGTTTTCTACAAGAAGATTTTAATAAACTGACCGATACTTTTTCTGGAGGCTGGCGTATGCGGATTGAGTTGGCAAAACTACTTTTGCAAAAGAATGATGTTTTATTACTCGATGAGCCTACGAATCACTTGGATATCGAATCCATTATTTGGTTAGAAAATTTTCTAAAAACCTATGCAGGCGTAGTGATCATTGTATCGCATGACAAAATGTTTTTGGACAATGTGACCAATCGTACGATTGAGATTTCGCTAGGCAGAATTTATGATTATAATAAACCCTATTCTAAATATTTGGTACTGCGCAAAGAAATGCGGGAGCAACAGTTAGCGGCACAAAAGAACCAAGCAAAACAAATTGAGCAAACGGAAAAACTCATCGAAAAATTCCGCGCCAAAGCGTCTAAAGCATCTATGGCGCAATCGATGATCAAAAAGTTAGATAAGGTAGATCGTATTGAAGTAGATGAGGATGATAATGCGGTGATGAATATTCGTTTTCCGGTTAGTGTACAGCCAGGAAAAGTGGTGGTAGAAGCTGAGAAAGTAGGTAAATCCTATGGAGATAAAGTCGTTTTGAATAATGTGAATTTATTAATCGAACGTGGTTCCAAAGTAGCATTTGTTGGGCAGAATGGACAAGGGAAGTCTACCCTTGCCAAGATCATTATTGACGAGCTAGAACATACAGGAAGTTTGAAGCTGGGGCACAATGTGGAGATTGGGTATTTTGCGCAAAATCAAGCAGAATATCTCGATGGTGAATTAACCATCCATGATACGATGATCAATGCGGCCAATGAAAAAACACGAAGTAAGGTTCGGGATATGTTGGGATCCTTTTTGTTTAGAGGAGATGAGGTGGACAAAAAAGTAAAAGTGTTATCAGGAGGAGAACGGAATCGTTTGGCCTTGTGTAAAATGTTATTGCAGCCCTTTAATGTCTTGGTGATGGATGAGCCTACGAATCATTTAGATATTAAATCCAAAAATGTACTAAAAGAAGCATTGAGTAATTTTGAAGGGACCTTGCTATTGGTTTCTCACGATAGAGATTTTTTACAAGGCTTGACAGGTTTGGTGTATGAGTTTAGGGATCATAAGATCAAAGAGTATTTAGGAGATATCGATTTTTATCTAGAAGAACGCAAGCTTGCAGATATGAGAGCTGTAGAAAAACGTGATGCCGTAAAAACTAAAGTAGTTGTTGAAAAAACGACGAATAAACTTTCTTATGAGGATCAAAAGAAACTAAAATCGTTAAAAAATAAATTGAGTTCTGTAGAGTCAAAAATTAATACGCTAGAACGCGAAATAAAAGAATTAGATGTAGAATTGGCGGTTAACTACGATCAGACGATTGTAGCTCCAGGTTTTTTTGAGGGGTATCAAGCAAAAAAAGCGTCATTAGAAAAGCTCATGCATGATTGGGAAAAAGTGCAACATGATTTAGAGCTGCTTGAAACAAATTGAAAAGTTCTTAGCGAAAATTTAGTGCTTTTGATCGATAATGGTATTTTTATACATAACAAATCCTGTTGAAGTATAATAAAAACGCGACTTTTGCAGTAAAGATGATAGATTTTAAAGTGTTAAAAGAACTTTAAAGAAGACTAAGAAAAAATAGTAGAAATTGCAGTAGAAGAATTTTTAGACTTTGCTAAATATGGACCCCGTTTTTTTGATAAATTCTCAAAATTTTGCAGATAAATTAACGGAAGTGATACAATACCTAAGAATTGCGGTTTTGACCCAATAAAAGTAGTGTTTTTTTGATGTCTTATTATGGTTGTAATTATTTGATTTTGAGTATTTTTTGAATATTTTTGATAAAGAAGTTTTTACTATTCTATTTAAAGATTATTTAACTTTAAAATAGATGATTCATTTTGAATTAATGAATATTTTTGTATCTTAAATTTAACAAGTGTCTTTTAGAGATGCTATAATATTAGACAAAAGCGATTATTATGAGTACAGGAATTATAGATCTTAACTCTCATGCCCTATCATGGGTTGGTAAAATACACTATGATTTTGGTTTTTTAGTGCAGCAAGCATTTAGTAACCAAGGTTTGCATTTGACTAAGGAGCAATGGAGTGTGATGAAACGATTACGGGTGAATGATGGGCAGCCTCAGAATGATTTGGCTTTTATTACGCATCGTGATAAAACATCAATGACACGTCTAATCAATACGATGGAAGACAAGGATTTGGTCATACGTCGCAAAGATGAAAGTGACCGTAGAATGAATCGTATTTTCCTTACAAAGCATGGAAAAGATGTAATAGAGAAAGTATTGCCGATCATGTATGATCTTATTCCCAAAGTTCAAGAAACATTGACGCAAGAGGAGATAGATACGCTGGTGGCCACTTTACAAAAGATACGGACTAGAATAGAAGACTTAGCCAATGATGAAGTGGCTTCGAAAATGGTGTAACTACGAAGCAAATTTTATTTTTTTGTAAAATATTTAACTATGGCTGCTTTTGCAGCCATTTTTTATGAAGTACTTTTAGCTAAAAAGAATAAGAGCATGTTTAAAAACCCTACTTCCCGATTGCCAATACTTTGCCAACCATGGCGTCACTTCAAATGAGTAAGATATCTCGATATCATACCAATTTGAAGTATAGCCAGAACGACAAATTATTGAAAATCAGTTTGCATTGTTTTTAAACATGCTCTAAAGAGCTAGGTCCGTTGTTGGACAAAAAGATGAATTTATGAGAAAAATTATTCTTGCCTGTTTGGGGTTGCTGCTAATTGTGGGAGCTGTTTTTGGTGCAAAAGCCATTATAGCCAACAAAAAGCGACCCAAACCCAAAGTATTAAGCGTAATAAAGACGGTTTTTGTGGACACAGTACAAAATGGCACTGTACCCATACGTATAAAAAGTCAAGGAAATCTATTAGCAAAAAGGCGCGTAGTGTTGTTTTCGGAAGTTCAGGGGATTTTTAAAAAGGGTACAAAAAATTTTAAAACCGGAGAATCGTACAAAAAGGGAATGTCCTTAATTCGTATTGATGCCTCAGAATATTATGCAAGTGTACAGGCTGCGAAAAGCAAATTTCACAACCTAATCACCTCCATTATGCCAGATTTGCAATTAGATTATCCAGAAATTCTAGACAAGTGGCAGGCTTATATGTTAAGTCTTGATATGAATAAATCAGTTCCAGAATTGCCGGTTACGACTTCTGATCGTGAAAAATACTTCATTACTGGGCGCGGAGTTAATTCGATGTATTACGATGTCAAAAATTTGGAACAACGTTTATCAAAATATACCATTTATGCACCGTTTACGGGAGTTCTAAATGAAACCTTAGTTACCGAAGGAACGTTGATTCGGCAGGGACAGCAGCTCGGGACATTTATTGAAACGGGTGTTTATGAAATGGAAGTAGCCGTCGGGAAAGAATATGCGAATCTTTTGGAAGTAGGGTCTCAGGTAGCGTTATCAGATCGTAATACCTCCAAAAAATATGAGGGTAAAGTGATTCGGGTGAATGGGAGTATTGATCAAACCACGCAAACCATTACTGCTTTTATCGAAGTCAAAGACGCGATGCTTAAAGAAGGAATGTACTTAGAGGCCGAACTAGAGGCCAAAAAAGAAACCGATGCGATATCCATAGATCGTAGTCTTTTGCGACAAGATAATCGCGTATTTGTAGTCCGTGACAGTGTATTAGATCTTGTCGAAACGAATCCTGTGTTTTTTTCGGATAAAAAAGTCGTCATCAAAGGAGTTGAGAATGGTACGATACTCGTGAATAAAAGTGTCCCCGGAGCCTATGCTGGAATGCTGGTAAAGATTTACAAAGAAAAAGGCGCACCTTCTTCAGGGGGGAGCAAAGCATCTGATACCTCTGCTTTATGAAAAAATTGATTGCCTATTTTATAAAATATCATGTAGCGGTCAATGTTATAGTCATCGCTTTTTTTGTATTTGGAGTAGTAGGAGTTTTATCGCTAAAATCTTCTTTTTTCCCATTAGTAGACTCCAAAAATATTACGGTGAATATTACCTATCCTGGAGCCTCGCCGCAAGAGATTGAAGAAGGTGTTATTCTGAAAATTGAAGATAACCTAAAAGGATTGAGAGGAGTAGATCGTGTAACGTCCACTTCACAAGAGAATAGTGGTTCCATAAATGTTGAAATTCAAACAGGAGAAGATATCGATTTTATGCTTCTCGATGTCAAGAATGCGATTGATCGTGTTCCTAGTTTTCCCACAGGAATGGAACCTTTGGTTGTTGCTAAGCGGGAAGAGGTTCGAGAAACCATTAGTTTTGCGATTAGTGGGGATAATATTCCTTTAGCTACGCTAAAAGAACTAGGCCGACAAGTTGAAAATGAACTGCGGGCTATGGAAGGCGTTTCGCAGATAACCATTACAGGGTATCCCGAAGAAGAAATAGAAATTGCGGTCGATGAGAATAGCCTCTTGTCCTATAATCTGACTTTTGCAGAAATTGCACAAGCGGTTGCAGATGTCAATATTTTGGTGACAGGCGGTACGATCAAAACTATAGAAGAAGAATATCTGATTAGAGCCAACAACCGTTCCTATTATGGAGATCAATTGGTTAATTTGATTATTCGATCCGATGCGTCCGGAAAACAAGTACGTCTCAAGGATGTTGCAGTCATAAGAGATCGCTTTTCAGAAACACCCAATGCCTCTTATTTTGATGGTAATTTATCCGTACAAATAGCGATTACTAGTACAAATAGTGAAGATTTGATTTCGTCGGCCGACAAGATCAAAGTCTATATCGAAGAATTTAATCAAAAATACACAAATGTACAGCTCGATGTAGTTAGAGATCTTTCTATAACACTGAATCAAAGAACTGCATTATTGACAGAAAATGCAATTATTGGAATGCTTCTAGTATTACTGTTTTTGTCTATTTTTCTTAATACACGACTAGCCTTTTGGGTTGCTTTTGGCCTGCCAGTGGCCTTTTTTGGAATGTTTATTTTTGCAAGTCAGTTTGATGTCACCATCAATGTCTTATCCTTATTCGGGATGATTATTGTGATAGGAATATTAGTGGATGATGGGATTGTAATTGCAGAGAATATTTACCAACATTATGAACAGGGGAAAAATCCAATTCAAGCGGCTATAGACGGCACATTAGAAGTAATTCCTCCCATAGTTTCGGCTGTAATAACTACTATTTTGGCTTTTTCTACCTTTTTATTTTTGGACGGTAGGATAGGAGAGTTTTTTGGAGAAGTATCTACAGTTGTGATTCTAACACTGACCGTTTCTTTGGTAGAAGCATTGATAATTCTACCGGCACATTTGGCGCATTCAAAAGCTTTGCGAATACAAAAAGATCCAGAAAAAGAAGTAAAAGAAGGTTTTTTTGCCAAAATGCGAGGGATCAATGCCATGGGAGATCGTGTAATGGCTTGGCTCAGGGATAAGGTATATAGTCCAGCTTTGCGCTTTGCACTTTCGTATAAAATATTGACTTTTTCCTTTTTTGCTGTAGCATTTATCCTAACGATAGGCTCTGTTAAAGGAGGTATTGTCGGAACCACACTTTTCCCTAGAATTGCCAGTGATCGCGTATCTGTAGAATTGGCAATGCCAAAAGGTACGAATGAGCGGGTTACTGACTCCATTATTTCGATGATTTCGGAAAAAGCGGAATTAGTAAATCAGGAATTCACCAAAAAGTATTTGATAGGAGAAGATTTTGACGGAAAAGTACTATTCGAAAATCAGATCAAAAATATAAACACCGCATCCAACGCTACATTATTAATTAATTTACTGCCTGGCGAAGAACGCCCCGATGTGATCAATTCTAATATGGTTGCAAATCGATTACACGAATTGGTAGGACCCATTTATGGAACGGAGCGTCTAGTTTTTGGTTCTGGAGGGAATTTTGGAGGAAGCCCCATTTCCGTTTCTTTATTGAGTAATACGGTTGAGGATCTCAAGGGGGCTAAGACTGAATTAAAAGAATGGCTCAAAACGAATTCTTTATTAAAAGATGTAGCCGATAACGATCCTGAGGGAATTAAGGAAATCCTTTTGGAACTTAAAGAAGATGCCTATCTGTTGGGACTCGACCTGAGATCGGTAATGACTCAAGTTCGGGCAGGGTTTTTTGGAGTGCAGGCACAACGTTTTCAGCGTGGGCAAGATGAGATTCGTGTGTGGGTGCGCTATGATGAAAATAACCGTTCTTCTATCCAGGATTTAGATCAAATGCGAATCGTTACGCCATCTGGTGCGCGTATTCCACTCCAAGAAATAGCTACTTATACGATTGCCAGAGGCGATGTGGCGATCAATCATTTAGAAGGTGTTCGCGAGATTCAGCTTTCGGCAGATATGAAAGATCCCACGCAAAGTAATACCGATATTTTGGAAACCATTAGGACCGAAGTACTCCCCGAGATACAATCCAGATATCCCTCTGTAAAAGCGTCTTTCGAAGGACAAAACCGAGAGGCAGAAAAAATTGGAAACTCTGCAAAATTGGTGTTTCCTATAATTTTGTTTTTAATTTATATTACCATCGCTTTCACGTTCAGAAGTTATAGCCAACCGTTACTGTTAATGTTATTGATTCCTTTTAGTTATACAGCAGTAGTTTGGGGACATTTTTTTCATGGATTTCCGATTAATATTTTGTCTGCTTTGGGAATCATTGCCCTGATTGGTATTATGGTTAATGATGGCTTGGTACTCATCGGGAAATTCAATAGTTATCTAAGAGAAGGTTTGGCATTTGATAATGCCTTGTATGAGGCAGGGCGTTCTCGATTTAGAGCTATATTTCTCACCTCCGTAACAACCATCGCAGGTTTAGCACCATTAATTTTTGAAAAAAGTAGACAGGCGCAATTCCTGAAACCGATGGCGATTTCTATCGCCTACGGAATAGGGTTTGCAACAATATTGACCTTGTTGTTATTGCCGATATTTCTTTCTTTTAGTAATGAAATCAAGGTTGGAGGAAAATGGTTGGTAACTGGAAAAAAGATAACGAAAGAAGAAGTAGAACGTGCGATCAAAGAACAAAAAGAAGCGGAACATGAAGCACATTAGATTATCATTATTATTCGGTCTGATTGCGATAAGTATGCAAGGGCAAATATTGACCAAAGAAAAAGCGATCAAACTCACGCTGGCGAATAACTTCGATATACAGATTGCAAATAATAGTGCGGATATTGCAGAGAATAATGCTGGGATTCTGAACTCGGGCTATTTGCCTAGTTTGCGGGGAGATGCTGGTGCAAATTATCAGAAGGCGAGCACTACGACCTCATTTCCAGGAACTGTTGATGGCGATGGGATTCCACGTCCAGATAATGTGATCGAAGGAGCAGAAACGCAACGGTACAACGCTGGCTTAACACTCAACTATACGTTGTTTGATGGATTAGGAAGGTATTATACCTACAAAAGCTTGAAGGAGCGTTACAACTTATCAAAGCTACAAGCGAGGGAAACTATCGAAAATACCGTGTTACAACTTTTTAGTGTTTATTATGAAGTAGCGCGACTTACCGAGAATATCAAGATTTTGGAAGAAGCACTTCAAATTTCGCAAGATCGCGTGACGCGTGCGAATTATCAATTTGATTATGGGCAGAATACCAAATTAGATGTGCTCAATGCTCAAGTAGATGTGGCTAATGATAGTATTAATGTGCTTAATGCCAAACAACAATTGATTACTACAAAAAGGGATTTGAACCTCGTTATAAATAGAGAACTGAATCAAGAATTTGTGGTTGATACCCTTGTGCAGTTTGTTCCAAAAATAACATTGGAAGATTATGTAAAAGAAGCGCCAGCAAATAATGTGTCTCTGCTGCAAAATGAACAAAACATACAGCTTAGTGCGTATGATATCAAAATAAATAAATCTGGTTACCTACCCACTGTGGGACTCAATGGTTCTTATGGTTGGAATCAGGCACGTAATCCTGCTGGAGTGTTTTTTCCTGGTAATATTTCGAACGCAACTGCTCTTGGTGCTGGTGTTAGTCTTACTTGGAATATTTTTGACGGGGGTAGTACTGCGGTGCGTGTCAAAAATGCAAAACTAGCCTATGAGAATCAGGAGCTTTTAAAAGATCGGGTAGTGGCTGAGGTAAAGCGAGATATTGCCAATGCATTCAGTAATTATGAAAATCGTATTTCCATATTTGCTATTCAGGAACAGAATGTGTTAACTAATGAGAATAATTTTGAACGCTCCAAGGAACGTTTTAAATTGGGACAAATAACCTCCATCGAATTTAGGCAAGCACAGATCAACCTGACTAATGCAAAAGCGAATAGAACCTTGGCAAAGTACGATGCCAAATTAGCTGAGTTGCAGTTATTACAACTTACTGGACAATTGCTAAACTGGCGATTTTGATAGAGGAGGTCAATAATGCTGTTGAGTTAAGTAAAAATGTCTCCCTGAGCGTCAGTCGAAGGGTTGATTGTTGGCTCGAAGTTAGTGCCTTCATCAGATCTCGACTGGCGCTCGATTTGACATTAAGAAGGTATTTAATTTCTTAAACCAGTCGAGGTTTAATAATTGGTTTTTATAAAATAACATAAGCAATGTTTGAACATTTTTTTCAATGCCCTCATTGTTGGGAAGACATATCGATGTTATTAGATCCATCTGTAGGGTATCAGGTATATGTAGAAGACTGTGAGGTTTGTTGTAA
>CAZYRG010000125.1:2884-9288 GCA_964650425.1 uncultured Flavobacteriaceae bacterium | reverse complement strand
ATGTATTAGAACTTGTAAATTCTGGAGAAATGGGAGCTATAACAGCGCTCAAGGCTGATTTTGGATTTGTTGGTAATTCGGATCCAAAAGCCCGACTCTTTAATAAAGAATTGGGTGGTGGTAGTCTATTGGATATTGGCATCTATCCTATTTTTGCCGCGCTCACTATACTTGGAAAACCGGAAAACATCAAGGCAAAAGCTAGGTATAGTACTACAGGTATTGATGAGAACTGCCACATGTTTTTTACCTATAAAAATGACGTAAAAGCAGTATTATACAGTGACATCACTAAAAAAACTGCTACCGAAATACATATTAGCTTCGAAAAAGGGAATCTTGTCGTGCATAGTAATTTCCACCAACCATCACATATAACGATTACAAAAAATGGCATAGCCGAATTCATTGAATTTCCCGATACAAGCAATGGCTATAACTATGAAGCCATACATGTACAAAAAATGCTACGCTCTGGCAAAAAGGAAAGCCCCATTATGACTTTTGATAGAAGCCTGGAGCTTATACAACTTTTGGATACTGTTCGCAAAAAAATTGGATTGACTTACTTAGACGCAACCAACATAAATTGAAAATGTCCTAGATTTTACAACGAGGCATAAAATTTATTCGTAACAAAGAAGTAATAATAGCCAGCCTCAGTAGGCAATTTTACTTGAAAATTCATAAAATTGCTTACTAAAAACTGAAAACTAAATACTATTAATCTTCCGGCGGATGCCCATGAATTTCTTCAAAAACGGTATCAAAATTCTCTCGTAAGTACGAATTTAGTTTTTGTCGATAATCATCTTTTAGCCATTTTAGAAAATTATGTGTACTCTTACTGATACACTTTGCATACATCTGAATTCTATGCTCAATATCAGGCGCCAGCATTTTTGCTAAAGCCAGGGCATCAAAGAGATCTTCACTATTTTCTATACAAATTTTTGCGTGTTGTGCTATAGATTTTTCGAGTACTACCTTAGAAGATTCTCCATTCTGTATAGAGGTGGTATAACACTCCTTGATATCAAAATATACTTCTGCAGATTTTGCAAACTCAGCACGTAACTCCTCTGGCATTTCATGCTTGAAATTACGTTCTATTTCCTCATCATTGAGGATCTTATCCATATAATAATCAGGAGCATTAAAGATTTTTTGCCAATCCAAATCTGCTCCCCAAGGGCCAAAACGATAATAGTTATTTCCTAAATCAATGACCGTAAATTTGTCTTTATTCTCTAAAATACGTGAACCACGACCAATCATTTGATAATACAATGTCAAGGATTTTGTTGCCCTGTTCAGAATAATGGTATCCACGGTAGGCTCATCAAAACCTGTAGTCAATATACTTACCGAAGTTAGAATAGCATTAGGTGTCTCTTTGAACCATTTTAGAATCTGTTTACGTTGATTTTTTGTTGCAGTATTGTCTAAATGTGCAGTAGGATATCCTGCCGCTCTAAAGGTTTCATACACATACAATGAAGTATTAATTCCATTGTTAAAAATCAAGGTCTTTTTACCCAAAGAATGCTTACGATACGCTTCTAACAAGGTATTAAGCATCGAATTATTGGTATATAAATCTTCTGAAGACTTCACGGTATAATCTCCATTAGAACCTACTTCAAGCGAGGTCAGCCCCATATTATACGCCCATACCTCTGCCCTAGACAAGAATTTGTTTTCGATCAGCGATTCTATCGTCTCCCCGACAATTAATTCATTGTAATTATCTCGCATAGGAAGTTTTACGTTGGAACTTAATGGTGTTGCTGTAACTCCAAGAACAAACGATTTCTCAAAAAATTTGAAGAGCTTAGTAAAAGAATTATAATGCGCTTCATCAATAATTACCAAACCAATATCAGAAATATCTAATTTGTCATCATTCAATCGATTATTCAGGGTTTCTACCATTGCCACAAAACAGCTGTATTGCTCTTGGTCATCCAAGTTTGCTTTGCTATCCACTACTTTGTTATCTACACCGAATCCTGTAAGCATTTTTGATGTTTGCTTACATAATTCGATACGGTGTGTCATCACTAACACTTTTTTCTTATGATGCTTAAGGTATTGTCTTACAATTTCTGAAAAAATCACTGTTTTACCACCACCTGTGGGTAATTGATATAATAAATGGTAATCTTCTGGTGCATCTTCAAAACACTTAAAAATTTTGTCGATAGCCCCCTTTTGGTAGCTATATAATTGCTTTCCAGTTTTGGTTTCTTCAGATTCAATCAATTCTTTGGACATAATAGTTGTCTATTTGGAAGGATTTTTATGGATCTATTAATTTGTTTTTAAAATCTTATTGTTTGGCAAGTTTACGCAGTGCTACCCATTGTTTTAGCATTTCTCGTGAGTCGCAAGCGGGATAGCCTAGGACTGTTTTACCAGCTTCAATATCCCCCATCACACCAGATCCTGCTCCTACTGTTACACCAGAATGCAAAGTCGTATGATCTTTGATTGACGCGCTACCACCAATAACCACACCGTCTCCCAAGGTTACAGAACCTGCTAAGCCACTATGACCCGCCATGATACAAGAACGTCCCATCACAGAATTGTGCCCTATCTGCACTTGATTATCAATTTTACAACCATCACCAATAATGGTCGAGCTAAACTTTGCGCGGTCTACACAGGAATTAGCTCCTATTTCTACAGCATTTCCAATCACGACATTGCCGATATGCGGAATTTTAACCAAACCACGGCCATCATCACTTGGGCGATATCCAAAACCATCGGCTCCTATACTCACATTGTTATGAAAAATACATTGTGCACCAATCACTGAGCGTTCTCTAATTACGGTGCCTGACCAAATTACTGTTTGTGGTCCAATAGTTGTTTCATCAAAAATCGATACATTAGGATATACAATAACAGCATCACCGAGGACTACATCTTTACCAATATAACTATTAGCACCTATTTTACAGCCCTGACCAAGGGTAGCCGAATCGTGTACTACCGCAGTTGGATGAATATCTTGGTCAAAATGTGGATCAGAGGGTTTGAATTCTTCCAACAGCCTAGCCATGGCTAAATCTGCATTTTTAACTTTAATAAAAACACGTCCTTCTCCTGGTTCGACTTTCAGATTTTCATTGACAATAGCAACAGTCGCATTAGATTCGGGCCATAAGCGCGAGTACTTAACACTTCCAATAAAAGTAATTTGATTATTTTGGGCTTTTTCTAGATGTTCCAGACCATTAATTTTTTGATCCGTAGTTCCTACTAAGTTTCCGTTCAAAATAGTACTAATTTCCTCTACTGTAAATGATTTCATGCAGTTATCTTATGTGGTTGTTTAACTAAGTTAATATGCTGTTATTGGATGTGTATTATGTCGTACACCTCCTTTATGATTCAAAAAAAATCAGGAGGTAAATTTACTAAAAATAACCGAAGTTGCTTGTATTACATCGGACAGATTACTCCACATTTATTATTTAGATGACACTATATAGTAAAAGATCTATCACATTGTCGTGCTACTACAAATAGTGATTGGTTGCAAAATTTCGTCTTCCGTTTATCTACTTCGTATTCTTGCACCCCTAATTACCTAGTAATATTTGTAATGATTTATGATCCAACAGGGTGAATGAAATATACGCGCTCAAAGTATTCACTTCATACATACGATAAGCAACAGGAATGCGTGCATATGACAGTGACTATTTGATTGCTTTTCTTCTCTTTAACCGTATCAGCTTTAACTTATCCAACACCAAAATAATGTAATAGGTGGGATCAATTTCATGCCAACGAATACCACCAAAATTAGCCCTACTACTGTATTTGTGATGATTATTGTGATACCCCTCTCCCATCATGAATAAGTCAATAGGAAATAAATTTTTTGAAGTGTCTTTTAGCTTAAAATTGGTATATCCTACAATGTGTCCAAACCAATTGATAATCACACCGTGAATCGGAGCCATCAAAAAAGCAACAGGCAAAAACAACCAGTGCCACCAAGCGGTAGCAAAGAAATAAAAGAATACCGTATAACCTATGCCCCATGCAATCCTTGATAAGTTTGAACTAGCAAAAGCGTCAAAAGATTTCCACTGCGGTACATTTTTTGTGAATTTTTCATTTAACGCGATTCTATTATTGTTGATATCTTGATAGATACTTTTGGTACGCCACATCATACTGAACAGATTATTATCATATTTTGGCGAGTGCGGATCTTTCTCCGTATCCACATATGCGTGATGCATACGGTGCATAATACCATAACCATAAGCACTCAAGTAATTAGAACCCTGAAAAACCCAAGTTAGAAAAAAGCATAATTTCTCTATGGTCTTTGACATGGTAAATAACTGATGTGCAGCATATCTGTGTAGAAAAAAAGTCTGAAAAAAAAGCCCCATATACCATAGGGTAATCATAAATACTAAGATTGCCATTCGATGTGATAATTTTTTTTAGCTAAACAAATTTAAGACTATCTTATGGAAGGTGACAATAATTATTATAATTTATATAAACATTAATATTTATTGTCTTCATTTCTTATTTCCTAATTATTTCTCTTTTCGAAATTACTCTTTTGGGTATTATCCCTCATAAAAAAAGGGGTATTCCCCAAGACGATAAAAGTGTATTACCTCTAACAACAACATATAAACAAGCGTAGTTTTACCACTCAATATAAAGCGTTTATAAACAACAACTTAAAACATCTATATGCTTGCATTGAAGAAATCATGTATAACTAAACTTTACTAAAATCATGAAACACTATCTAAAATTAATACTCATCCCAATACTATTTGCATTATTCATAGTAGCAAGTTGTGAAAATGAAAACCCGTCTACTTCTGTAGAAGAAGACATATCAAACACTGGGGCTAAACAAAGCTCTTCCATACTAAGCTTTGATGAATCTTCTGTTACCTCATTGAATCAAATCTTCGCTAGTATTCCCTATGGGAAAATGTTACAACAACATATACAGTATGCAGTAGGATTTGGAAAAAATGCCGAAGCAAACTACCAAAGATCCCTATCACAATTGCGTGACGAACCAAAGATCGCTGAAGCACTTTTTATACTGTATCAAAAAATACCTGCAGATAGCTATTTATATCGAACAATGATCGTAGAAACCCTAAAGGAATCTAAAACCGATGTGGCATTAGACTTTTTACAAGAAATTGCAACTATTAAAATACCTAGGGACCTCCACCCTGAAAATCCAGAAATAGATACGCGATTGGATGAAATAGTAATACGAATTACGGCGGTAGAAGGGATTGGCGCTTTGGCATTAGCAAAAAATCCAAGAGCCGAAGAACTATTGAAAAAATTAATCAATCATGAAGAATTATCAGTTCGCCAAATGGCTGTGCGCTATTACCTGCAATCGCCTTTTGGAGATCTTAAAGAAAAAAAGGAAACGCTGTATGCAATAATCTCAAAAAATGAACATTGGTACATCACCGAAAAAAGCACAGATATCCGCGAAGTTAAGCATCCAGACATGCCTGAGAAATTCAAATTAAATAGTTCAGATTCTAAAAATTCTCCAAAAATAAAATAATATGAAAACGCTAGATTTATATCAAAACATCCTTTTTTACTTATTATTATTGCTTTTATTCACTCTTTCTATAGCTGTAAGAGGACAACAAACCTGTACGGTACCACCACATGATAATGTAGCTGATGGATCATCGCATTACGCTTCGGGACTATGCAATCAAGCGCGGGTGGATCATTGGTGGAGTGTTTTCGATATGCGAGAAAGTGATTGGGATAGTGGTTTTGGCTATTATGACCCTTGTAATTTGGACCTTCCATTAGCTCGGACTTTTGCCGCATTATATCTCCTCACTTATTCTGCAGAAGATTATGCCACAAATACTGGTGATTATAGTGGTAATGCTTTACGATGGGGCTATCCCTACACCGCAAATAACATAGGAAGGTTACAAGCATTATGTTATAAACCTGGTTCTAATCCTGGAGATTGGGCCGGATGGGCCTATGGCAATAGAGTAGAATTATACATTCCTCATTTTTATGGCTCTGACGTTGTCAGTAGGGCTGGAACACTCTTACACGAAGCACGACATAATGGTGGAAAAAGTCATAACGGTGGTAGTGGTTGTCCAAGAACTGTCTCCTGTGATACCAATTGGGCCTATGAAGGCGCTAATATGTATCAAGTATTGTACTTATGGTGGTTTGCAGTCGATGGCACAAGAACTACGACGGCGATAAGAAATATGGCAAGAAATCGTGCTAGAAGTGTTCATAACAGAGCTTTTAACACAAACCCGGGCTTTAATATTTAGCTAAATATACCGTAAAACTTCCTCCAATTTTTCAAACTCTTCATGTTATAT
>CAZYRG010000125.1:0-2784 GCA_964650425.1 uncultured Flavobacteriaceae bacterium | reverse complement strand
GAGACTGCCAACTTTTGCACTTTAATCCATAGCAGTTTAGTTCAGATATACTAATGAGATCAAAGTACCCCTAACCAATCTTTTTTCTTTTTTTGTAAATACTCCTGTTCTTGACTATTAGTAACCGTCGCTAATGCTTGATCAATATAACGCAAGGCTTCAGGATAATTCTCAACAATGGCATAATATTCTGCCATAGCACCGTAATACAAATAATTTCGTTGTTCAAAATCATTTGGATATATCTGGTCAAAATACCTTTTTGCCGCATTATACTGACCATTCTGTAAACAAACCACCCCCATATTTAAGAGATGTATGGGCATGGGTTGTAATTCATAAAGGCATTGATACCAATGCAAAATTTTATCCCAATCGGTATCCGAAAAATCTGCTGCGCGTAAATGCTCAGCAGCAATGGCAGCTTCATAATGATAACAAGAGAAATCTTCGTTCTCTACTGCTTTGTACATCATATCATTCCCTAGTTTGACGAGTGGAAAATACCATAAACTACGATCTTGACTCTTCAAGTCCAATAATTCATTAGCAGTATTGGTTTTGGCATCAAGTCGGGCTGCATGAAAACACATCAGCGCATATAAGGCATAACAAGCATCCGTGCGTACCAAAGCATTTTTTAGCAGTAACTGGCACAAACGCATCGCTTCTCCACATAATTCTTTGCGCACAAGCTGCTCTTTTTTATTGGAATGAAACCCTTCGTTAAAAATCAAGTACAAGACCTCCATAACACTATCTAAGCGTTTTGCGAGTGCCCCTCCTTGAGGAATACGAAATTGTAATTGGGAAGTTTGTATTGTTTTACGAGCTCTACTTAGGCGTTTTTTAACCGTCTCTTCTTTTAACAGTAAAGAAGATGCAATCTCTTTGGTACTAAAGCCCGATACCGTTTTTAGTGCAAACGCAATACGATCTCTGGAATCCAAATTGGGATGACAAGCGGTAAAAATCATTCGTAATTGTGCATCCGCAATTTCATGATCCAAAAAAAGCTCATTGATGGCTATGGTATCTGTCCCCTGAGCAATGACAGGCAAATGTACTTGTTCAGATTTCAACTTCCTGAAAAGATCATACACCCGATTCTTAGCAGCTTGTGTTAGCCAAGCCTCAGGGTTATCCGGTGGCTGTTTTCGCCAGGCGATACTTGCTTTGATAAAAGTATCCTGTACGGCATCTTCGATCACCTGTAAATGTGCTAATCCAAAGATCCTTGTAAGTACAGAAACCATCTTTCCGCTATGATGACGGAAAAGATGGTCTACAAGTTGTGATTTCATAATGGGTTATGGTCTATAATCATCAAAATTTATAACCTCCCGAATTTCTACAGCACTATCGAGATCATAATCTGGAAAATCCTGTGCAATCTTCTCTACCTCATCAAAATCCTGTGCTTTTACGATATAGAACCCTCCTACTAATTCCTTAACTTCTGCCGAATTTAGATCTGTAACCGTACGGTCTTTGCCAATAATTCGTCGAACTTGAGGATGCAAAGCCTCTCCTCCTTTGACAATACCTGCCTTTTCCATTTTTTCACTCCAAGCAAACCATTTTCCCATACGGTTTTGCACTTCTTCTGCAGAGAGCCCCAAATCTGAATAATCTGTTCCTGTGAAAATCATCATAAATTGTTTCATAATTGTATATATTTAGATTGTTATACCCTTAAGACGTTTCCCAATTCCAAAAAGGGGACACTTTTCTGAAAATTATTTTATTTTTTGGGTTTCTACAACATTTTTCGAACTAATATAAGTCAAAAGGTTTATGATAAACAGTATTTTTGACCATTGCTAAAAATTAGGGAAACACAAACACAAACGATATCATGAATACTACGCCACAATCACATACAACTTTTATTACAGGAGGAACAGGGTTTATTGCTTTTGAACTCCTGAAAACAATCCTTTCTAATGAAGTTTCTGGGAATTTGTATTTATTGATTAGAGCCAATAAAAATCATAACGCCAAACAACGTTTTAGAAAATTATTAGCCGAATTAACAGGGAAATATGGTATTCAAAACGATCTTGATTTGACTTCTAGAATATTTCTTGTTGAAGGGGACATTACGCTAGAGCGATTTGGCATGAGTGCGGAGGATTATGAGCAACTTGCTAAAAAAATTAATCGCATCTATCATATCGCGGCTAGTGTACACCTAACTGGAGTTATTGAAAAGATGCTGAGTATCAATGTTGCTGGAACAAAAACCGTATTGAACTTTGCACTAAAAGCGCAAAAAAATGGTGGACTTGATTTAATGAACTACGTAAGTACTGCCTATGTGGCTGGTAAAAGAGCGGGATTAATTTATGAAAATGAATTGGACCAAAAACAAGAGTTCAATAATAACTATGAGCATGCTAAATATCAAGCAGAATCCTTAGTACAAACCTATGCCAAAAAATTACCCGTTGCCATCTATAGACCAAGCATTGTTATGGGCCACTCCGAGACGGGATGGACAAAAACATTTAATGTACTCTATGAACCAATGAAAATGGTCTATTTTGGACTATTGAACTTTGCTCCGGCTGACTATAATTCTATTGTGGACATTGTTCCTGTAGATTATGTAGCCAAGGGGATTTATCATATTTCTACACAAAAAACGAAAGCAATTTCTAATACCTTTCATTTAACCATTGGTAAAGGAAGAAGTAAAAGTTTTCCGATTATTATTAAAAAAATCAATCAACAATTATTTGATTGGGCGGATTATTATAAAGTAGAAAACCCCAAAAAGAT
>CAZYRG010000124.1:0-9291 GCA_964650425.1 uncultured Flavobacteriaceae bacterium | reverse complement strand
TCTTGTTCACAATTTCCGTAGCTATGGCTATGCAAATCGATCACAGCGTCATAGAGCAGAAAAGCAACTATGTTTTCTATATGGCATTATATAACCAAATTGGTATTAGAAATAGTGTTGACCTTTTTGGAGGTAAAAGTAAAGGTGTTTTTTGTTTTCCTGATTTTGGAAATTTAGCATATTCTAAAAATAGTGGATGCTTTTAGCGAAATCTTCAAATTTTATAGGTGATCAAATTTTAAAATTGATTTCAAGAAATGATTTTGTTAAAAAAACGCTATAGTTTTTACGAATATCATATTTGCACTTTGATTCTTTAAAATGCGGTTGTTAAGTCTAGGGATAATTGATAGAGTTTTTGTATTTTAGTGCCCTTCTAAATAAATACAAAAATAATTCTTCAAAATAGACTATGTCAAATACAGCGACTTTAGAGATTGATGGAAAAAAACACGAATTTCCAATCATCAAAGGAACAGAAAATGAACTGGGAATCAATATTAAAGCACTTCGTGGAGGCACCGGTGGTTTGATAACAATTGATCCGGGATATAAAAATACAGGTAGCTGCGAGAGTGCAATCACATACTTGGATGGAGAACAAGGTATATTGCGCTATAGAGGCTATAGTATTGAAGATTTAGCAGAAAAAGCAGACTTTTTAGAAACCGCTTATTTGTTGATTTTTGGAGAATTACCTACTGCAGCACAATTAGAGAAGTTTGATAAAGATATCAAGGCAGAATCACATGTAGATGAAGAAATGAAAAAGATTTTGGATGGTTTTCCAAAATCAGCGCATCCAATGGGTGTGTTGTCTTCCTTGACAAGTGCATTAATTGCTTTTAATCCAGAGTCAGTGGATGTGGACTCTGATCAAGATATGTATGATGCAATTGTAATGCTGATGGGAAAATTTCCTGTATTAGTGTCTTGGGCATTGCGCAAAAAGCAAGGGTATGCATTAGATTATGGAGATACGAGTTTAGGCTATGTAGAGAATATCACCAAAATGATGTTCAAACGTCCAAATCAAGAATATGTAAAGAATCAGATTATTGTAGATGCATTAGATAAGTTATTGATTTTGCATGCAGATCACGAGCAG
Organism: uncultured Flavobacteriaceae bacterium; assembly: GCA_964650425.1. Lineage (GTDB taxonomy): Bacteria > Bacteroidota > Bacteroidia > Flavobacteriales > Flavobacteriaceae > Aquimarina. The sequence continues at coordinate 8,183 of CAZYRG010000124.1, read as the reverse complement.
AATTGTTCTACTTCAACAGTTCGTATTGTAGGATCATCACATGCGGGATTATTTGCATCGATTTCTGCAGGAATATCTGCGCTTTGGGGACCATTGCATGGCGGTGCCAATCAAGCTGTAATAGAAATGTTAGAGGCTATCAAATCCGATGGCGGAGATACGGCAAAGTATATTGCTAAAGCGAAAGATAAAGAAGATCCATTCCGATTAATGGGCTTTGGACATCGTGTTTATAAGAATTTTGATCCACGTGCAAAAATAATTAAAGTAGCAGCTGAAGAAATTCTTGCAGACCTTAATATGGAAGATCCAGTATTGGATATTGCAAAAGGTTTGGCAGAGGTAGCTTTAAAAGATGAGTATTTCGTTAAACGTAAATTATATCCAAATGTAGATTTTTACTCAGGGATTATTTATAGAGCTTTAGGAATACCTACAGAAATGTTTACCGTAATGTTTGCTCTTGGAAGATTACCAGGATGGATTGCGCAATGGAGAGAAATGCGTCAACGCAAAGAACCTATTGGACGTCCAAGACAAATATATATTGGAGAAAATCACAGAGATTTCAAGACAGTAGAAAATAGATAGACGCTGGCTACCATTAGTATTCGAGTTTCAGCATTGCTCAAACTCCAATTTGTAAATAGCCAAAAATCGAGTCGGTGATCAAATTAAGCTAATTTGGTGACCGAGCAAATCCAACTAGGTGACTGAGCGAAGTCGAAGTCCACGTTAAATAAAACACAATTGTAAAAAGCCTCATCATCAGGATAGAGGCTTTTTTTATATTTAAAATCTAAAATCATAAAGGAGACACTTTAATTGAAACTACATATACAAAACGAAACTTCAGCATTAAAAGCGGTACTATTGGGGACTGCAAAAAGTTGCGGACCTACCCCTAAGTTAGAAGATGCTTATGATCCAAAGTCTAGAGAACATATTCTTGCAGGAACGTATCCTGTAGAGCAAGATATGATACGTGAAATTGATACGGTGGCCTCGGTATTCAAAAAATATGATATAGCGGTATATCGTCCCACAGTTTTAACTGATTGTAATCAGATATTTGCACGTGATATTGCGTTTGTTATTGAGGATAAACTTATTATTTCAAATATTTTACCCGACAGAGAACCTGAGATTGAAGCTTTAAGCGAAATAATAGCAAAAGTGGCTACGGAGAATATTTACAAACCACCATTGTCATCTATACACATTGAAGGAGGAGATGTTATTGTACATGGAGATTATATTTTTGTTGGTACATATATGGGAGCTGATTATAGCGATTGTATCGTGGCGAGAACAAATATGCTTGGAGTACAGTATTTGCAAGACTTATTTCCGCACAAAAAAGTAATGCCGTTTGATCTGAATAAGTCGGAGACCGAAGCCAAAGACAATGCGTTACATTTGGACTGTTGTTTTCAGCCAGTAGGACAGCATAAAGCGATTTTACATAAAGAAGGCTTTCGACAACAAAGTGATTTCCAATTTTTATGGAATTTCTTTGGAGAAGACAATGTCTTTTTGATTGATAAGCAAGAAATGTATGATATGAATTCTAACATTTTTTCGATAGCGCCCGATGTTGTAGTGTCAGAACAAAATTTTACGCGACTTAATACATGGTTGCGCAGTAGCGGAATAACAGTAGAAGAGGTGCCTTATGCAGAAATTGCTAAGCAAGAAGGCTTACTTCGTTGTTCGACAATGCCATTGATTAGGACTCATTAGTGATCTAAATATTTCAAAAAAATGCAACAAGCAACAAACACAATTTTGATGATTCGCCCGGCGCAATTTCGGAAAAATGAAGAAACTGCTGTGAATAATTATTATCAACAGAAGAGTGATTTATTACCGGACGTACTTGCCAAAAAAGCACAAAAGGAATTTGATGATTTTGTCAAAGTTCTGAGTGATGCTGGGATAGAAATTACTGTAGTAGAAGATGATCCTAAATTAGATACTCCAGATGCCTTGTTTCCGAATAATTGGATCTCTTTTCATGCTAATGGTGATATAGCATTATACCCGATGTTTGCTCCCAACCGGAGGAGAGAAAGACGTCCAGAAGTTATAGAAAAATTAGAGCAACAAGGTTTTGTCATTCATAATGTAGTAGATTATACAACAGCCGAAGAAGAGGAAATTTTTTTAGAAGGAACAGGAAGTATTGTTTTGGATCGTGTTCATAGAAAGGCATACTGTGCGTTATCGCCAAGAGCAGACGAAGAATTGCTGATAGAATTCTGTGAAGATTTTGAATATACTCCAGTTATTTTTACCGCCTATCAAAATGTGAAAGACAAAAGATTACCTATTTATCATACCAATGTTATGATGTGTGTTGGAACAACATTTGCTGTCGTTTGTCTAGATTGTATTGATGATAAAAAAGAGCGTAAAAATATGCTGAAACACCTCAAAGAAGATGGGAAAACTATTATTGCTATCACAGAATCGCAGGTTAAGCAATTTGCAGGTAATATGTTACAGCTTATAGGGGCTGAAGGGAAACCTCTTACGGTAATGTCTACAAGTGCCTATAATAGTCTTACTGCGCAACAAATAAAGGCTGTTGAAGCCCATGGATCGATAGTGCATAGTGATTTAGAATCTATAGAAACTCATGGAGGAGGCAGTGCACGTTGTATGGTGGCTGAAGTGTTTTTGACAAAAAAATAGTACATTAGCGACTATATGTTATCCAAGAAAACAAAGTACGGACTTAAGGCTTTGACCTATTTAGCTAAGCATACAGATGATGGACCATTAGGAACTTCGCAAATAGCTACTGAAGAAAACATATCTAGAAAATTTTTGGAGAGTATTTTGTTGACACTCAAGAATAGTGGTTTTTTGAGTTCAAAAAAAGGAAAGCAAGGCGGATATTACTTAAAACGTGAGGCCAAAGATATTAGGATGGCAGAAGTAATCCGAGTACTAGAAGGGCCAATTGCCATGTTACCTTGTGTAAGTCTCAATTTTTATGAAAAATGCGATGATTGCCCCGATGAGAACGCCTGTACGGTACATGGTCTAATGCTTCAAGTCCGTGATAGTACACTAAAAGTTTTAGAAAATAATACATTGGCAGATTTTATTCAATAATTTACGGTTAGGCCCTAGTTTATTCAGGGTTTTTTCGTAAATTGAATATTAGTTGTGTTTTTTAATAATTAGCATAACTTTAGGGAATATAAATCACAATAGCTAACACTTTCTATGGAATTAAAACCAACCTTAAAAGTACGCTTTAACCGCAATAGAAATTCAATTGGAATCTTTATTGTGCTTTTTATGAGTTTGATGCAACAACCCATAATTGCTGCTCATACCAAAACTAACTTTTCAGTAAAAATCATACTATTTCAGAATGGTATTAACGGAAATGTTACTGATAAAAATGGTATGCCATTACCAGGCGTATCTGTTATTGTTGAAAATTCGAATCAAGGAGTACAAACAGATTTTGATGGTAATTTTAGTATTGATGCGAGATCAGGTGATGTATTAGTTTTTTCTTACCTCGGTTTGATTACTGAGCGTGTTACTATTGTTGACGACAAAAGTATTACTGTTTCGTTACAAGAAGATAAACAATCGCTAGATGAGGTTCTGGTAGTAGCTTACGGTACAAGTACAAAAGAGGCTTTTACGGGCGCAGCAAGTGTTATAACATCTGATCAATTAGAAACTAGAAGTGTAACTTCACCAATTGCTGCTATCGAAGGTAGAGCTACTGGTGTACAATTTACTTCTGCCGCTGGCCCTGGAGAATCTCCTGGCATTGTTATCCGAGGTGTCGGAACATTAAATGGTGATACTGATCCTCTATATATTGTCGATGGGATACAATTCAATAGTCCGCTTAATACATTAAACCAAGATGACATAGCTTCTTTTACGGTACTTAAAGATGCTGCTTCAACATCCCTCTATGGTTCCAGGGCTGCCAATGGCGTTGTTATTATTACCACCAAATCAGGAACTAAAGGCGAGTTAAAAGTTAATGTGTCTGCACAAACGGGCTTTGTAACGCGCTCAGTACCATTTTATGATCAGGTTTCACCTAGCCAATATTATGAACTTATGTGGGAAGCACTCAAAAACTCGCCAGCTGGAGGTGGAGACCCAGTATTTGCCTCCGAAAACATTTATAACCAACTAGGATACAATCCATTTAATGTACCAAACGATCAAATTGTAGGCACTGATGGTCGCATAAACCCTAATGCTGATGTAGTTTATAAAAGTTTGGATTGGTTTGATGAACTACAGCGAACAGGATTCAGAACGAACTATAATATTAATGTTTCTGGTGGAGGCGAAGATCATTCTGTATTCTTTTCGGCATCGTATCTCGATGATGAAAGTTATGTGATAAGCTCTGGATTTGATCGGTTTACATCAAGGATTAATGCTGATTTTCAAGTAAGCAAGCGTATTAAAATTGGTGGTAGTGCCAATATCGCATTGACGGAATCTAGAGGTCCAAGTTCTGCGGGTACAGGCGGCATTGTTAATCCTTTTCAATTTGCACAAAATATCGGTTCTATATATCCGGTTTTCGTTAATGACCGCCAAGGTAACATTGTAAGGGATGTAGCCGGTAATCCGGTATGGGATAACGGCGAAGGATTTCCAGACTTTAACATTGGATCCAGACCTGTAAACCAAGGGCGTCACGCAATCCAAGAATTAAGCCTGAACAATGAATTTGATCAAGACAATACGTATGGAGTTAGATTGTTTGGAGAGCTAAAAATTCTTGATGATCTTAAGCTCAAGTTAAATTATGGACGAGATATCAGTGATTTTTTTGAAAGCGAGTACGAAAATGCTGTCATTGGTGATGCCCAACCCGACGGAAGACTAAGTCAAACAAGAACTAGACAAGATGTAGCCAACTTTAATCAGATTTTATCTTATGTAAAAAGTTTTGGAGATCATAACTTAGATCTTACTGCTGGGCATGAAAGCTATCAAACATCCATCTCGAACTTAGATGGTTTGGCCACTATACAGGCTACCAATACTATATTTGAATTTTCTAACTTTTCTAATATTGTAGATCTTGATGGAGCAACATTCGATAGAGCACTCGAAGGCTACTTTTTTAGATCAAATTACAATTATAACAATAAATACTATCTAAGTGCTTCTGTTAGAACAGACGGTTCTTCTGTCTTTGAATCTGACAAAAGATGGGGTACTTTTTTCTCAATCGGAGCTTCTTGGCGTTTAGACAGGGAAAAATTTATACAAAATATCCCATGGATTGATCAATTAAAAATCAGAGGATCATATGGCGAGTTCGGAAATGATGATTTAGTTCCCGATGATACGGACTTAAGTAATTTCTATTTATCGCAAGCTAGGTTTAATATAACTTCGAATGCTGCAAATCCAGCGCTTTTGCTTAATAGTCTGGGTAATCCAAATATATTATGGGAAACTACAGCAAGTTATGATATTGCACTAGAGTTTGGCTTATTCAATAATTTTTTAGAAGGTTCTGTTGAATACTACAGAAAAAACTCTACTGACCTTCTTTATGATCTTCCTATTGCACCGAGTAATGGAATAAATATTGTTCCGGTAAATGCGGGAGATCTATTTAACTCTGGCTGGGAGTTGGGGTTAACTGCACATCTTTTTGATAAAAGTGAGTTTAAATGGGATTTAACACTTTTAGGTTCAACTTTGAAAAATGAAATTACAAGCCTACCCGATCCATTTATTCCTAACAATGATGGTTCGAAACGATGGACTGAGGGTCGATCTCGATTTGATTTCTTTTTGTACAGAACAGCAGGTGTAGATCCTGAAACAGGCGATCAACTTTACTTCCAATATAGCTTTGACGAAAATAACAATAGTATCCCTGTGCTTGACGAAAATGGGAATCATCTTACCACAAACGATTGGACAGAAACACAAAGAGGGTACACAGGAGATTCGACAATTCCGGACTTCTTAGGTTCTGTCTCTAATAGTGTTACTTATAAAGGGATTGATTTGAATTTTTTAATTACCTATGGTATTGGTGGTAGTATATTGGATAACGCTTATGCCCGCTTAATGCATAGTGGTAATTACGGAAGTGCGTTTCATCCTGATATTCTGAGGGCCTGGAGGCAACCAGGAGATATTACCGATGTGCCTAGGTTAGAAAATGGAAATACACTTCTTGCACCAACCCAATCAGATAGATTTATAACAGATGCATCATTTTGGGCACTTCGAAATGCAAGTATTGGTTATAATTTCAATAAAGAAGCTATTGAAAATCTAGGACTTGATAATTTAAGAGTTTCTATTGTTGGTGAGAATTTATTTCTTAAAAGTAAAAGGGATGGCTTAGACCCGCAATATAATCTTGCAGGTACCGCACCAGGTGATGACTTTGTTCCTGGAAGAATCATATCGCTGGGTGTAAATCTATCATTTTAATTAATTTCAAAAACGCATTAGTATCATGTTATATAAATCGAAATATTTGCCATTGATATTTGTCTTAGTAGTAATCCTATCGTGTGAAGATGATTTTTTAGAAAGAAGACCAACGGACGCCATATCAAATATAGATGCTTTGGGGAGTGTTGAAAATTTACAGCTTGTTCTTAATGGCATGCATCGAGGGCTGTATTCTCAATCACAAACTGTTTTTCCTGGCGGAGATACCGGAAGAGCTAATGACCATTATTGGGTGCCAATGGGAGATAATCTAGCAGGATACCTTATTCATTCTGCTAATGCAAATAACCTGTCGTGGAGAGATACTATGCAATGGAATCAGCATACACTTCCTACATCACTAACAACTCGTCTCTTATGGTATCATCGCTACAATATAATACTACATGCGAATCTTATAATAAACCGAATATCAGAAGGCGAATTACCGGAGTCAGCGCAACTTAGTGAAATTTTGGGTCAAGCATATACCTATAGAGCTCATGCCTATTTATCATTGGTTCAACATTATGCTAAAGGCTATCTTATTGGGGATCCTGCTACAGATCCTGGTGTTCCTCTCATTTTTGTAACTGAAGAACCTTTTGCGAGTCAACCACGATCATCAGTAGAAGAAACATATCAGCAAATTGAAAAAGATTTAGATGCTGCTATTGTTGCTTTTGAATCAGGTACAGGTAGATCTGGAGGTGGATCTGAAGCTAAATCGCAATTAAATATGAATGTTGCACATGGTCTTAAAGCAAGATGGGCATTATCAAAAGGAGATTGGGAAACGGCTGTAGCGTCTGCAATTGCCGCAAGAGATGGGTTTCCGCTATTGGACGAAGCTGCATGGCTGTCAGGTTTTAACACAAACAGCCTATCTGAGGTTATTTGGGGTAGCAATGTCATACCAGCAGAGACCTCTTTTTTTCGCTCCTATTTTTATTTAGCTAGTAACACTTTCAACGGTAGTCAGGTGAGAAATAACCCCAAAATCGCGGATCGCAGATTGATAGATGTTATTCCTGATAGCGATTATAGAAAAAAGGTATTTATAATTGATGCTCCAAATTCTAATACTTCAGCATCCAATGTCCAAGGTGGTTGGGCAAATAATACGAACCCTTTATATACTACAGAAGATGAATTTGACGAAGCTATTGATAGTCTAAAAACTGTATATGGATTGACTTCTGGGCATAATACCCATCCCTACATGCATTTCAAACTAAGAAATGCAAATCCTGGATCTATTGATCCAGATGATATTATCTATATGCGTTCTTCAGAAATGTATCTTATTGAAGCTGAAGCTAAAGCAATGATGAACGATGTCCCAGGTGCACAAGCTGCTTTAGTCCCGTTGGCCTCAGAACGTGACAGTGCTTATAATGTAGCTATCTATAACACTCAGGAATTATTAATGGAGCATATTAAGTTTCAAAGACGTTTGGAGTTATGGGGAGAGGGATTTGGTTATACGGACAAAATAAGATGGGATGAGGGCATTGATCATGAAGAGGATGGGGGCTCAGGAGCCTCGGAGGTATTATATGTACAAGCCTATAAAATAGAAAAACCATCAATTAATGATGATTGGATTTTTAAGATTCCACAGGCAGAAATAGATGCCAATCCAAATATTAGTTCTGATGATCAAAATTAGCTTTAGACTATTTTTATATATAAAAGTATACTAAGGGGGG
>CAZYRG010000123.1:0-9328 GCA_964650425.1 uncultured Flavobacteriaceae bacterium | reverse complement strand
ATAGAACCAGACAAACGCCCTCCTATTTGATTTGATAAATGATCCAACCATGCATAACTTTTACCTTCTAATAAAGAGGCATCATAAATTTTACGTAATTGCAAACTATCATTTTTGTGCGCGGATGATTGTGCAACTAGTAATTGTATACTAACAATAGCTAGTAGGAAAAGTGTTTTTTTCATAGTGTCATAATATATTAGAAAAGACCTTGTAAAGCCGCCATTGTGGCAAGCTCCATTATTCCTGTTCTAATTCCTTTTTATATAAAGCAATATTTTCCTTGATATCGTCCTCGAGTTCAGGCTCTTTAATATCTTCATATTTTTTTAAGCTATCATACAAGGTTTTGGCAACCAGATAGCGTGCTGTAGGCTTATCATCCGCCGGAATTACATACCAAGGCGCGTGCGGTAATGATGTCTTATTAATCGCATCTTTATAACATTCTTGATACTGTTCCCAAAGTTTGCGCTCTTTTAAGTCGCCAGGAGAAAATTTCCAATTTTTTTCCTGTTTTTCTAATCGACGAAGCAATCTGTTTTTTTGTTCATCTTTGGATAAATGCAAGTAAAACTTAAAAATCAAAGTCCCATTTTGGGCTATATGTTGCTCAAAATCTCTGATTTGCTTAAATCGCTTCTCCCAAAAAACATCATCGATAGCTGATAACTCCGTGACATCGGGCAAATTTTCGCCCAAAATATATTCTGGATGCACTCTGGTAACCAATACATTTTCATAATGTGTTCGATTAAAAACTCCAAATTTACCGCGTGATGGCAACGCAATATAATGACGCCATAAATAATCATGTTTTCGCTCCAGGTCTGTTGGGGTTTTAAAACTATGCACCACTACCCCTCTTACATTAAAATCCTTGAACACCTCCCTGATCAAACTGTCTTTGCCAGAAGTATCCATGCCTTGTAAACATACCAAAACACTATACTTACCATGGGCATAGATCGTGTCTTGTAATTTCCCCAGTTTTTTTCGCATTTTTTTTAATGCTTTCTCAACAGTTTCCTCATCAGCATCTACTGCAATTCTTGTCGGAATTTTTTTGAGATCTACTGGCACCTTTGCACTAAAATCATTCGGGTTTAAGTCTTTCATTTTATTTTATTTTTGTCCTGCAAGGTCTTTTTTCTGAACTTGTAGGTTTTTCATTAATCTTTTTAAAGACCTACAAGGTTTTTGAAACCTTGCAAGTCGGTTTTTAAAAACTTCACGAATACATTTATATCAAATTCCGATACTATAGGTCAATCCAAAAACGATGGTATCATAACGCCTACCAAAACTTTTTAGGTTTAATTCTAAAAATACATCTACAGGAAGGAATAATTGATAGGCTCCTCGCATTTTTAATTGTAATCCATGATTATATCGTCCAGAGTTGATAAACAAATTTGAGGTATCTCTGGCATTTTTTAACAATCGATAGTCATTTACAACATACCCAATACCAGCATCTAATTTTAATCCTTCATAAGTAACAACCTGAATCATAAAATCCGCCTCCAATTCATTCAATACTTCTCTATTTTGTGTTTCACTGATAAAATAACGATTGTAGGCCACTAAATATCGGTATTTTTCTGTCAGTGTGGTAAATTGTAAGCGTGCATCAAAACCAATTTCTTCTTGCAAACCAACACTTATGACGGCTCCTAAACCAAAATCTATCGTCCCTCGATCGTACTGGCCTTGGATTGTTTTTGTAAAGAATAATAAAAGTATAGTGACAAAAATTAATCTCATTCGTTTCACTTTAATCTAAATCAAAATCATATAATATCCCCACTCCTATAGTATCATATTCTCGTCCAAGACTTCTGATATTCATTTCTGCAAAGACATGCAAAGGTAATTTTAGACGAATCAAGGCACGTAATTTAAGTTCTAATCCATGATTAATATCCCCTGTTTTAAAAAATAAAATAGCTTCATTATCTTTTTCATCAAAGGTCGATGATGTATTAAACATATACCCTGCACCTACAGTAATATAGGTAGGTTCAAAATTAAATAGAATGGTATTAACGCTAAAAGAGAATTCATGGATTCCGTCGACAGTACTATCAGCAATCGGAAATAGATATCCATATGTTGCCATATAACTGGTATAACAGGTAGGCGCATATTCTACCCTCGGAGAAAAACCTAGTAGTGTTTCTTCTCGAAAACTCCCCGTAGCAGCTATACCATAATTCACTCCTTGCGGAATGTATTGCGCTTCTAACTGCATCACTAAACCTATAAAAATTCCAAGAATTATCTTACGCATCTACATAAATTACTTTGAAGCAAATAACTTTACATCTGCTTCACTTACTTCTTTACCACCCAATATGATCAATCGTTCTACCACATTACGTAACTCTCTAATATTTCCTGTCCAATCGTATTTTTGCAACAACTTCATTGCTCCGATAGCAAATTGCTTTGGCGCTGCTCCTTGTTCATTTGCAATTCGTTTTGCAAAATGATTTACTAAATCAGGAATATCATCTCTACGGTCATTTAATGCCGGTACTTTGATCAAGATCACTGCTAATCTGTGATATAAATCTTCTCGAAACTTTTTATCTTCAATTTCCTTTTTTAAATCTTTATTGGTAGCAGCAACGATACGCACATTTACTTTGATATCCTTGTCACTACCGACACGTTGAATTTTATTTTCTTGTAAAGCACGTAGTACTTTGGCTTGTGCCGATAGGCTCATATCGCCAATCTCATCCAAAAATATGGTTCCTCCATTCGCGGCCTCAAACTTACCTGCACGATCTTTGTTAGCCGATGTAAAAGCTCCTTTTACATGACCAAACAATTCACTTTCGATCAATTCTCCTGGTATTGCAGCACAATTCACCTCTATCATAGGTCCTTTGGAGCGATCACTTTTTTCATGCAACCAATGTGCTACCAATTCTTTTCCTGTTCCATTGGGCCCTGTAACCAACACTCTGGCATCGGTTGGCGCCACCTTTTCTATCATTTCTTTGATATCAGTGATTGCAGGAGAATCCCCTATCATCTCATATTTTTTGGAAACTTTTTTCTTCAGTAATTTATTTTCTACTACCAGCTCTTTCCTATCCAAAGCATTGCGAACAGTATTAAGCAATCTATTGAGATCTGGCGGCTTAGAAATATAATCAAAAGCTCCTAAACGCATCGTATTAACCGCCGTATCCAAATCACCATGCCCAGAAATCATCACCATCGGTATTTCTGGTTTGATTTTTCTGGTTGCTTCTAATACCTCGACCCCATCCATTTTGGGCATTTTGATATCACATAACACCAAATCATAGTCCTCGCTCTTGATCATATCAATTCCGGCTAGGCCATCTTCTGCTTGTTCTACATGGTATTGATCGTTTTCTTCGGCAAGAATTTTTACAAGAACACGTCTAATTGCTAATTCATCTTCTATTACTAATATTTTTGGCATATTTTGGGTTATTTAGGTTCTGGTATTAGATGTACATCGCGTTGAGGGAACGGAATACTAATTTGATGCTCTCGAAATAAACGATCAATCTCAAAACGAATTTCACTTTTGGGAATACTTGCCATAAAACTATCGTTAATTGTAAACACTAATTTAAAATTTAATGAGCTATCTGCAAAATCAGTGAACAGTACCAAAGGTTCTGGATGATCCAAAACATGATTATTACTCAAAGCCGCAGTGATCAATAATTCTTTGACTTTTTGTGTATCACTTCCGTAGGCCACACCAACAGTGACAGATTCTCTAGTAATATTGCCATTCTGAGTCCAATTATACAAACTAGATGTCAAATATTTATGATTCGGAATAATCAATACTTTGTTATCAATCGTTACGGCTCTTGTAGTCCGTAATCGAATCTCATCTACACGTCCAACTTTGTCATCGATTTCTATAATATCCCCTACATGAACGGTCTGATCCATTAAAATAAAAACTCCAGAAAGTATATCTTGAATAAAAGTTTGTAATGCTAAACCAACACCTACTAATAAGGCTGCTGATGCTGCAAAAATTGCCGTAATATTAACTCCGATATTATCAAAAGTGATAAGGAGTACTATTGTATAAATAAAGTATTTGGCAAACGAAAATATGGAATCAAACTTTGGCTTATCTTCTTGCGGAAGTTTACGAGTAACAAATTTCCTAATGTATTTGAGAAGATAAATAGTGATAACAAACACTAACAATACCAATAATATCATACGTACTGTCATAGCGATCTTATGATCGCCAAAGTCACTTTCTATGATTCTATAATGCAAAAATTCTTTCCAGATCTCCCAAGCATCTTTCTGAAAATTTCCCACATGTTTTTCTATGTTATCCTGTACTGCCATTAGCATTACTGTTTTAAAAAATAAACGTAACGTTTATTCCAAAGATACAATAATGTATAGTAGTTACTCCTTTTATGATCAAGATTATCACATAGTATAGGAAAGGAAAACTTCGTTATATCACAGCTCGTATTTTAATACCGTATCCATTTAAGCAATTCTTTATAACTCGGCTTTTTACCATACATCAAGATTCCGATTCGGTAAATTTTGGCTGCAAGCCAGGCAATCCCCACGATACTAAGAAATAGTAAACAAACGGAAATTGCAATCTCCCACCACGCAACCCCAAAAGGAATCCGCATGAGCATGACTATGGGCGAGGTAAAAGGAAACATAGAAAAGAGCACCGAAATTGTACCGTGTGGGTTCTCTACTACCACAAATGCTCCAATATAGAACCCAAGTACTAATAGCATCACTATAGGCATCATAAATTGCTGTGTATCGGTTTCGTTATCTACAGCAGCACCAATGGCAGCATACAACGAACTATACAAGAAATATCCTCCAATAAAATACAGAAAGAAGCAACTGATCAATGTTACCAAAGGTAATTTACCTATATCATTCAAAATGGGCTGTAACTCTGCCATATTCAGGTTTTGTTCAGAAACTGCTGTGGCAGCAGGGCTAGCAGCACTAGGATCAATTCCTAAAACGAAAACACCTATAAATAGCAATATCCCGCCAATAACCAACCAAATTAAAAACTGGGTAACACCTGCCAATGAAGTTCCCAAAATTTTTCCTAGCATCAACTGTAACGGTTTTACAGATGAAATAATAATCTCTATAATCCGACTTGTTTTCTCTTCAATGACAGAACGCATAATCATATTGCCATAAATGATAATAAACATCAATAACAAATAGCCTGTGGCTCCACCAAAAGCTATTTTAATAATGTTTGCCATTTTGGAGCTTTTTTCTCCCGAAAAATCTTCAATTTTGAGTGATACTTTGGTTTTAGCATTTTCAATTTCATCAACATCCAATCCTCTTTCTAACAATTTTGACCTTGTCAATTTGTCATTCAGAACGCCTTCCAACGTATTCAAAACCTCTATCGACGGCGCATTATCTGAATAGAAACGCACTTCATTTTTCAAATCAATTGTAGCAGAAGATATTGGTATATACAATAGCCCATAAAAATCCTGTAGTACGACAGAATCTTTTGCTATTTCAACAGGAGTTGCAGAAAAATCTCTAAAACGAAGGTGCTCACTATCCTTAAATTCTGAAATAAAAAGTTGCGAGGTATCATGCACTGCTATGGTCCGCACCTCATCTTTATTCATATTCACCAACCAACCAATTACGGCAAACATTCCGACAATCATCAGAGGACTTACAAAAGTCATTATGATAAAGGTTCTGTTACGTACACGCGCAATAAATTCACGTCTGATGATTAAAAGTAATTTATCCATGTGCTGTAATATTTTTGATAAAAATTTCATTGACCGTTGGGATCACCTCGGCAAAATGATGCACTTTTGCTTTCTCTATTAAATGTTGTAACAATTCATTGGATGTGGCGTTTGTGCCCAAAGTGATTGTCAATTTCAAATGATCATCTAAGGTTTTAAAATCTGCAGGTGCTATCTCAAATTGTTCTCTTAAAGAATTTTGCAAAGTCAGCTGATCTGTTGTTTCCAATGCCACTTGATACGTATTTGTTTTGTACTGTTTTTTGACCGCTTTAATTTCTCCCTCTAAAATTTTTTTAGATTTATTAATGAGTGCAATATGATCACATAATTCTTCTACACTTTCCATCCTATGGGTCGAAAATAGAATAGTCGCACCTTCTTTTTTTAATTCTAAAATTTCATCTTTAATAATGTTTGCATTTACAGGATCAAAACCGCTAAATGGTTCGTCAAAAATCAATAACTTGGGTTGATGCAATACCGTTACAATAAACTGGACTTTTTGTGCCATTCCTTTGGACAACTCTTGGATTTTTTTATTCCACCACCCACTAATTTCAAATTTATCAAACCAATACTGTAATCGCTTTTTTGCTTCTGCCTTACTAAGCCCTTTTAATTGCGCCAGGTACAAAGCTTGTTCCCCAACTTTCATAGATTTATACAACCCTCGTTCTTCTGGCAAATAACCAATCATAGCAATATGATGTGGTTGTAGTGCTTCTCCATTTAGCAAGACATTCCCTTGATCTGGTAATGTAATTTGGTTAATAATTCTGATCAAAGTGGTTTTACCCGCTCCATTAGGCCCTAATAAACCAAAAATACTCCCTTCTGGCACAGCAATAGATACATTATCTAAGGCTGTATAACTTCCATAACGTTTTGATACTTCTTGTATTTCTAGAAAATTATTTTTCATTAAACAGTGTTATTTATCTATAGGTCTCATGACAAGAGAATTTGTTACAAAAGAACATAAAAAATATACTTTACTATCACTTTTATCGGAAAATAAATGAAGTGTTAATTCCCTTTGTAAGGAAGTTCTAATAATCACGACAAAAGTAGTAGAAAAAACAAAACCCACCCTTAATACGCCATTAAGGATGGGAAAAAAATTGCTATGAAAAAGAAAAATTATCACTAAATGCGCTAGTGATATTTCAAATATACGTTTTTTTTCCAATAATGAATCAATAATCAGAATTATTATTCGATTTAATAATAGCTGTATAATCAAAAACTATTCAGCAGTCTAAACCACCTGACTATTCATTTATTACGTCTTTAATGGCTTCTTAAAATTTGATCTAAATAAAGACATCCCGCTATATGGCGGGATGAATCTTGTAAATTATTAAGTCTTATTTTGCTTAAAGTAATTTTAAGAAAACATGTCTTTTACTTTTTCAAAAAATGACTTATCTGAGCTTTCTGGTTTTGGTTGAAAATGATCATCTTTTGACATTCGTTCAAAAAACTCCTTTTGTTCTTTATTCAGCGTTTTTGGAGTCCATACATTGACATGCACTAACAAATCGCCACTCCCATATCCATTGATACTTGGAATTCCTTTTCCGCGTAAGCGTAGAATTTTACCACTCTGCACTCCCTCTTCGATTTTGATACGTACTTTTCCAGTAACCGTCTCTATTTCTCTAGAGGCTCCTAACACTGCTTCAGAAAAACTGATGTATAAGTCATAATGTAAATTATCCCCTTCTCGCTTGAGTGCTGTATGATCTTGCTCTTCTATAGCAACCAATAAATCTCCCGAAATACCATTTCCTGGTGCTGCATTTCCTTTTCCAGAAACCTTGAGTTGCATACCATCCTGAACTCCAGCAGGGATTTTGATGCTCACTGTTTCTTCAGAGAATTGTAATCCTTGTGCATCTGCACCCGGCGCCTTTTTGTCAATCATTTGCCCAGAACCGCCACATGTAGTACATGGAGATGCCGTTTGCATTCTTCCCAAAATGGTATTCGTGATTCTTGTCACTTGTCCTGTACCATTACAGGTAGTACAAGTTCTATAGGTAGTCCCTGGCGCTTGTATCTTTCTTTTTACTTTAATCTTTTTCTCTACGCCATTAGCGATTTCCTCTAAGCTGAGCTTCACACGTATGCGAAGGTTGCTCCCTTTGGTACGTCGTTGGCCACCGCCACCACCAAAACCACTGAAACCACCAAAGCCACCGCCACCAAAAATGTCTCCAAACTGGCTAAAGATATCATCCATATTCATACCGCCACCGCCAAAGCCGCCGCCATTCTCAAAAGCTTGATGTCCGTATTGATCATATCGAGCGCGCTTATCTGCATCTCCAAGAATCTCATACGCTTCTGCAGCTTTCTTAAAGTTTTCTTCTGCAGCAGTATCTCCAGGGTTTTTATCCGGGTGAAATTCTATGGCCTTTTTACGATAGGCTTTTTTGATCTCTGCCGCAGATGCACCTTTGCTTATTCCTAATATGTCGTAATAATCTTCTTTCATCTGTTTATACTATTGTTTTAGAGGACATCTGCACATTCATTCAATCATTCCCCTTTTGTGTCCAAAATTCAGACATGAATGTTTCACGTTTTCTTAATTTTTAATACCCTAAAATCACTTGTTAAGCGCTCTTAATTACTGTCCAGTTACTACTTTAGGGAAACGGATAATCTTTTCTCCTAATTTATACCCTTTCTCTACCACATCCACAATTTTTCCTTTCAACTCCTCACTTGGGGCTGGTATTTGTGTAATAGCTTCATGGTTATCTGCATTAAAAGTATCTCCTTGCGCAACTGTCACTTCTTCCAGACCTTTATTTTTCAAGGTCTCTTTCAGTTTATTATGAATCAAGGAAACGCCTTTGGCTAGATCACTATCCTTGGACTCCTCAATAGCAGATAGTGCTCTATCAAAATCATCCAAAACTGGTAATATCGCCTGAATTACTTCTTGGTTTGCTGTTTTAAAAAGCTCAATACGCTCTTTGGTCGTACGTTTTTTATAATTTTCAAATTCTGCAAATAGGCGCAAAAACTTGTCTTTTTCTTTTTGTAATGCTTCTTCTAATACTGCCGTTTCATCTTCTACTGTTTCCTCTTCTTTCTCTGGCGTATCTGTAGTTGACTCCTGAGTTGTTTCAGGTGTATCTAATACTTCTTCTGTTGTCGCGTTCTCCGTTGCTGTTGTTTTCTTTTTACTCATTTTGTACCACATTTCTTTTTATAGAACATTTTTGGATCGCAAAAGTACTGCCAATTATTTTAAAATGTCATAATGTCACATCTAAATTATTTTAGCATATCTTTATGAAGATTCTAAAACATGGATAAAGCACTTTAATTCGTGATTTAGCATCAAACACATTACATTTTAGAATATGTTTAAAAACAATGCAAACTGATTTTTAAACATACTCTTAGATATTAATCAAATTTTAATTTAAAAAACAAAAATCTAACTCATCATGAAAAACAAATTATCGTGTAGCATTGCTATTTTGGCATTGCTTATAGCT
>CAZYRG010000122.1:0-9373 GCA_964650425.1 uncultured Flavobacteriaceae bacterium | reverse complement strand
TAGAGTTTAGAGTTTTTTTTCGGCTTCGCCGAAAAAAAACCAGAAACCAGAAACCAAAAACCTCTTTCTACAACCTAGCTTTTGCTCTACGTTCTGGGTATACAAATGAAGTATCGTATCCTGAAAACTTTCTCATGTAATCCTCTATCGAAGTTCCATAAGCATCAGAAGCAACTTTTCTTCCTCCACTGTACAAGTAGTCTTTTACAGCTCCTGGACCTACCAAATGCGCTGCCGCTAGCATTCCAGACTCTGTAATATTAATACCATTGATTGTCATCCCGTTAAAATAGGCAATATACTTTCTTAATATCCATTTGTTTCGAGAGGAATTGGCATAAAATGCTTTTTCTTGTAACTCTGGACTACGTAAAAACGCTCTTGCATCCCGGATACCAATCATATGCAAGGTACTTTTGCCAAATTGATATTTACCCATGTAACCGAATCGATTCACAATACTGTAGCGTCCACCAGATTCTTTAAATCCAACTGCTTCTTTAAAACCCAGATAACTTTTTCCTAAATATGGAGATACATAACCTTGCTCTTCATAAGCGATCTCTTCTAATGTAGGAACATCGTAAAAAAGATTTGAATCCTTCGTACTGTAAGCATCCTTTAATAGCCTTAAGTCCTTGGCTACGAATCCGTAAAATAAAATTGCTGCTGTCAGGGGTAAGACAGTAAACTTCATTCTCTTTATCATATAATATATTTCTAAACAACTACTGCAATCCAGTATTCTTCACGTTGTTTAAATTGTTGATGCAAAGATAAAGCATAAAACAAGTTGAAACCAATACTTCAATTTTAACACTTCAAACAATAAACAAATTACGGTTTTACCATAAACCCTCTTGTTTACTGGTAGTTTGAGCATTTTTTATTCAAAAAAAACCCTAAAAAACCACATTAACTTTTCGACGAAAACCTTCATAAAAACTATAAAATACACACCTAAACTTTCATATGAAGTACAATTCTGTCGAATTTATTCTGCTATTTTAACACAAAAAAGGGGTAAAAACCCTTGTTTTGTTCCTAAAATTATCGTTGAATTCCCTTCTTATTGATCCACTTGACATACTTACTTCTGCTTCGATTATGTTGGGCCAGTGTTTTGGAAAATAAATGATATCCATAATTAGAAGGATCAGCTACAAAGAAAAAATAGCTATGTTTTTCTGGGTTAAGAACCGCATCTATCGCAGAAACATCTGGCATTGCAATCAAACCTGGAGGTAATTCTTTATACTTATAGGTGTTATATGGACTATTTAGTTCTAAATCTTTGTACAAAACACGCTTAATAGGCGTTATCCAATCATTACGATGTTTTTTTACCGCGTAAATAACCGTAGGATCTGCATCGAGTTTCCAGTTATTCTTATATCTATTAAGATATACACCAGCTACTCTAGGGCGTTCATCTACCTTTACCGTCTCTTTTTGAACAATAGAGGCTATAGTCATTGCTTGATGTGCTGTAAGATTCAATGCTTTAGCTTTTTGTAGACGTTTTTCATTCCAGAAACGCTTGTATTCTTTGTACATCCGCTCTTGAAACTCTTCTGCAGTGGTATTCCAAAAAAACTGATACTTATTCGGTATATACATCCCTAAGGCTGTAGCTTGATTAAAGCCCTTTTCCTTTAGGTATTCTTGATTTTTAAACACTTTTATTAAAGCACTACTATCCGCTTCAATTTGTACGGCCACCCTACCCGCAAGGTTTTCCAAGCGCTCTTGATTATTAAAGGTTACAAAAATAGGGGTATTTTTACTACGTAAATTATCCACCAAGCTATTATTACTAGAACCTTTCTTTAAAATATAACGTCCTCCTTTAATTCGACTAGCGTACCCCTTTCGTTGTGCGATTTTATCAAAACTGTTTAGGTCTTTCACATAGGGTTTCAATAGCTCCAATAATTCCGGATAAGCAGTATCACTTGGTATCGTAATCGTTATCGAATCTTCTTCAAAACTCGTATTGGGATTAAAAACTGCTCCATAAACATAGTAGGCAAATGCCGCACCAGCCACTAAACCCAAAATGGCTAATACTATTAGTATCTTTTTAATGTACATATCGTAATTGGTATAATAGTTCGTCTTTATATGTGGTTCCTACCAGGTTCCAGTCTTTTTTTACGCCAACTTTGGTAAAATTCATTTTTTCAAAAAGGGCAATACTAGTAGCGTTATCTGCTCCTATATTGGCATATAATTGATGTAAATGTAAATGTGTCTTACCGTATTCAATCAATAATTGCAATGCTTCCTGCCCATATCCCTTATTCCTATATGCCTCATCTGTTATCAAAATCCCTACTCCTGCTCGATGATGTGTTGGATTAAAATCAAAAAGATCAATCAATCCAATCGGTGTTGTATCATTTCTACATACTACTAAACGTAATTGTTTGGCTTCATATATATCTAAATGTGCGTTTTCTAAATATTGCTTGATCAAAAATCGAGAATAGGGTGTTTGCGTACTACTCAACTCCCATAATTCCTCATTATTTTCGATTTGATAAATGAATTCTAAATCCTCGGGTTCCAAGGCTCGCAAATAGCAACTATTTCCTATTAGACTTAGCATGAAAACTCCCCTTTGAATACTTGCTTTGCTGGCCCCGTAAGATATACTTCCTTATATCCAGATCCATTGGCTTCAAAAGATACTTCTAATTCTCCTCCAGGAGTTTCGATCTGCACAGTGCTACTTTCCACCTCACCCAACTCATGCATTCCTATAGCCACTGCTGTGACACCCGTACCACATGACAAAGTTTCATCTTCTACGCCACGTTCATAGGTTCTGACCGCATAACGATCCGTTCCAACTCGTTCTACAAAATTTACATTAGTACCTTCTGCAAAATACGGAGCACCATTTCTTATCGCACTTCCATTCATCTTCACATCATAAGCTTGGAGGTTGTCTACTTTCATCACATGATGCGGAGATCCCGTATCCAAAAAAAGATGACGCTCATAGGTATTTACCTCGGTTACATTCTGCATTTGCAAACGTACAGCGTCCCCATCAATAGTAGCAGTATGCTTACCATCTACAGCTGTGAATGTCGCATGATCTTTTACCACTCCTAAAAAAGCTGCAAAAGCGACCAAACAACGTCCACCATTACCACACATCGTACTCTCATTGCCATCTGCATTGTAATATACCATGACAAAATCATCTTCTGGAACCGTTGGTTTTTCTAATAGCATCAAACCATCCGCACCTATACCAAATTTCCTGTCACACATTTTTGCAACGAGTTTGGTATCATTTTTGGGGAAGTATCCCAAACGATTATCAATGATTACAAAGTCATTTCCGGTACCTTGGTACTTGTAAAATGTAAGTGTCATACTACTATTTTTATAAAGATGGTAAAGGTACAAAGTTAATTGGCTGTTCAAAAACGTTTTTCGAAAATGCAGAATTTAGTAGTATATTTCATACTATAAAGACTATTTTTCTTAAAAACACCTTATTTTTTGACAATAATTAACACTAAAAATGCAACTTTTGTAGTTATTTGTAGTCTAATAGTTAAGAACAATACGATATGCATTAGTCATACCTATTAATCACCAAAAAACGTAAAAGAATATGAAGAAGTTCATGAGTTTATTAGGCGTAGCGGTATTAGCTGGTGGAATAACACTAGGCAGCTACAAACTTTTTTTAGAACCTGAAAATCAAACAACAATAACAGAGGAAACTCCTGCAATTCCTAACTACATCCCTACCAATTATAACAACAGGATGGTCGGTGCAACGGACAATGATTTTACCATTGCGGCAGCAAAAACTGTAGATGCAGTAGTTCACGTAAAACACCTAGCTATCAATCGATCGCCGAGAAATTACATGGAGTACCTGCGCAATAGTGGTGTAGAACGGAAAGAAATTACTGGTGCTGGTTCTGGAGTTATTATCACGGAAGATGGATATATTGTCACCAACAATCATGTAATTGCTGGCGCTGCTGAAGTGCAAATCACTTTGAACAATAACAAAACCTACACGGCAGAAGTCATCGGGTCAGATCCAAAATCTGACATCGCTTTAATAAAAATTGATGCTGATAAAAAATTGAAGTATATCCCATTTGGAGATTCTAACAATGCCAAGATTGGAGAATGGGTATTAGCAGTTGGAAACCCTTTTAACCTTACTTCTACCGTGACTGCAGGAATTGTAAGTGCCAAATCTAGAGATCTAAACGAATATGATTCTAATCCGCAATCCTTTATACAGACAGATGCCGCAATCAACCCTGGTAATAGTGGTGGTGCTTTGGTAAACATCAAAGGAGAGTTAATAGGAATCAATACCGCGATCACTTCGCAAACTGGTAGTTATGTAGGTTATGCCTTTGCGGTACCTTCTAATAATGCCAAAAAAATTGTAGAGGATTTGATTGAATACGGAGATGTTCAAAAGGGAATTATTGGAATTAGTGGCGGCACTGTAAATCAAAGAATCGCTAAAGAATATGGTTTCAACGAATCACAAGGTGTTTTTGTTGGCAGTGTTGAAAAAGGCAGTGGTGCTGATAAGGGAGGAATCAAAGAAGGAGATCTCATCAAAGCAATTGATGGAATCAAAGTGCGCAAATTTGCTGATCTAACTGGATATGTAAGTAGCAAACGCCCTAATGATATTATCAACATCAAGGTCATTCGTGACAAAGAAGAATTAATACTTCCAGTTACGCTTTCTAAATATAATAGTTATAAAATATCGGATGTAGGTGTCGAAGTGGCCAATGCAACGAGTACAGATCTCGAGAGGTTCAATATAGCTTATGGTGTTGTGATTAAAGAAGTGCTAACAGAGCGCATGCAACGCTACAAAATCAAAGGATTAGTGATTACCGAAATTGATAATCAAAAAGTAGAAAATGTGGATGATGTAAAGCGTATTATTGAACGCAAATCACCCCAAGAAGACGTCACTATCAGTTTTATAGACTGGGAAGGAGAAAAAAGACACTTTGTCTTTGGTAATTAAAACGTATAAAAGTACTTTTGAAGTCCCCTTGAGAAGCAAATTTTCGAGGGGATTTTTTTATAAAATATTTTAAAAAATAACTGCAATAAGGATCATTGACAGACGTTACTCTAAAAAACACTATATAGAACGTCTTCTCAAACATTCAATTTTTGAAATAAAAACATACCGAAAATGCTAAAAAACAACACAAACACTACTCAAATACTACTAACAGGACTATTCGTAATACTCTTCGGCTTCAGTAGTGCAGCACAAGAAGCCATTGAACCTAAGCCAATGACCATATCCAAGGCGCTAAGCCAAGAGGATATTGCTGGGCAATTTGATATCCTTATCAAAAAATCAAATCGTTATCAAGACTTTAAAGTCATAAAAAGGGTTTTTATAGACAAACTAAAAAAGAACACCCTTGATTCATTAAAAATATTTGAGACAAAAATCGCTAGTACGAATGCCCTTTTAGCGAAGCAAAAAACGACTATTGAAAATTTGGAAAAATCATTGGCAGAAACGAATCAAAAATTTGATGCTGTAACGCAAGAAAAAGACAACATGAGCTTTCTGGGTATGTCTTTTACCAAGGGTAGTTATAAAACCCTAATGTGGGGTATTTCGGGGCTATTACTTGCATTCTTATTATTCTTTATTTTCAAATTCAAGAATAGCAATACGATAACAGTAGCTGCCAAAAAAGCGTTGGCAGAAACCGAGATAGAATTCGAAGATCATCGACGTAAAGCACTAGAACGTGAGCAAAAATTGAATCGTAAATTACAGGACGAAATTAACAAACAACGTAATAAAACGGTCTAAGCAACCACAAATATTGTAAATACTGTTAATTACAATAATGAATATTAACGTAGTATTTTGATTTCAAGAAAGGATGAATACTAGATATTATGTAATTTTGTCAAAAACCATTCATCCTATTTACAAATGTCACTAAACAATATTCCAAGTGTAGATCTTGCGGATTTCCTTTCATCAGACTCTACAAAAAAGCAAAAATTTGTTCAAGAGCTTGGTCAAGCGTACGAAGAAATTGGATTTGTTGCTTTAAAGAATCATTTCTTGAGTGAACAGCTAGTAACTGATCTTTACAAAGAAATCAAAGGTTTTTTTGACTTACCATTGGAAACCAAAAAATCCTATGAAATTGAAGGTTTGGGTGGTCAACGTGGTTACATTTCTTTTGGAAAAGAACACGCTAAAGGAAAAAAAGAAGGGGATTTAAAAGAATTTTGGCATTTTGGACAAGAGCCTGATGTTGATGCTAACCTCATCGAAGAATACCCAAAAAACATCTCCGTACAAGAACTCTCTGAGTTTAATATAACTGGCATGAAAGCTTATAGAATGTTAGAAAAAACAGGGATTTATGTACTGCGAGCACTAGCACTATATATTGGATTGGACGAATATTATTTTGACCATTGGGGAAGTAATGGCAATAGCATTTTACGTCCCATCCACTACCCTCCTATCACTGAGGAACCCAAAGGTGCTGTACGTGCAGGAGCACACGGAGATATCAACCTCATCACCTTACTAATGGGAGCATCTACAGGTGGTCTACAAGTATTAAGAAAAGATGGGGAGTGGATCGATGCACTACCACAAGAAGATGAACTTGTAATTAATGTCGGTGACATGCTTGAGCGATTAACAAACAACAAGTTACGCTCTACCATACATCGCGTAATTAACCCACCTAAAGAGCAATGGAGTAAGCCTCGTTATTCGATACCTTTCTTTATGCATCCGCGCAGTGATATGCCACTAAACGCATTAGAGAATTGCGTTTCTGAAAGCACACCAAAAGCCTATGATGATATTACTGCAGGGGCATTTTTGAGACAGCGATTGATAGAGATTGGATTGATCAAAAAATAATCAATGGCAAAGAAAAAGAAACTAGGTTTGGAGGATTTGGGAGGATTTGTATTCTCTACCAACGATGATTTTGTTCCAGAATCTGAAGAAATAACAGCCACCTTACCACCCAATGAACAATATCTAGAAGCGCACTTTAGTAATAAAGGACGTGGTGGAAAAACGGTAACGGTAATTTCTGGTTTTGAAGGGTTAGATAGTGATTTAAAAGACCTAGCAAAACATCTAAAAACACAATGTGGCGTAGGTGGAAGTATTAAAGATGGAGAAATACTAATACAAGGAAATTATCGTGATAAAATTATGCAGCTCTTGCAAAAGAAGGGATATCACGTAAAACGTGTTGGTGGATAACAACCTTATTATGGACTAATAAAATTATTAGTACTTTTACTATTCGTATCGATTTTTTATAAAAATCGTTAATAGAGAAGATTTTGTCAAAAACGCTACACATAACAAACGGCGACAGTATCAATAATAGAATATCCGCTTTGCAACTAGAGGGGGATTTTCTCGTATGGAGAGAAATGTTATGTGAAGGACCTACCAAAATAGCTATTGAATCCACAGAATCTATCGAAACTCGGAAAAAATTCTTAAAATCCTATTACAAGATTCAGCCAGAACGCTATGAAAGAAGATTTTTAGCAGAGCTCAAAAAATTGGACAACACTGGGCAGTATAAATGTATTGTGTTATGGTTTGAGTTTGATCTTTTTTGCCATATAAATATGACCGCTGCAATAAGCTATTTGTTGCGTAAACATACAAACATTCCAATATACCTTGTATGCGGTGGCAAGACCAAAAACGAATCTCAAGTTACTGGATTAGTACAGCTCAATGACAAGCAACTTATACAATTATACAAAAACAAAGTGTTACTCGAAGAAGACGACCTTTTACTTGCAAAAGATATTTGGACGATTTATTGCGAAAAGGATCCTATGAAGATCATTTCCAAAATAAAACAAGTTTCCGCTTTCCCATATCTATCGTCTTGTCTTAGAGCCCATGTACAGCGTTTTCCAAACATGAGAACTGGACTCAATGTTTTTGAACAAAACATATTGGAATTAGTTGATAAATATCATATCAAAAACACGAAACAGCTTATTGGATATATTTTGGAATATCAAGGATATTATGGGTATAACGACATGCAGATTAAAAGAACCATTGGAAAATTATTACAATTTTTTGAGCTAACACCTGAACAATTAAAATTGTCATACAAAGGCACACAAGTCTTACAAAAAGAGCGTAATTTTTACAACAATATGGTAGTTTCTTGGAACTATGGTGGTGTTCAAAAATATGATTACCTCTATAATTCAAACGATCACAAATTACTAAAACTTTAAAAAAAATATTAACTAAACACCCTCCAGTGCTTTCAAAATCAGAATTTATACTAAACAGAGACAAAACGATATACCACTTACATTTAAAACCAGAACAGATCGCCAGTACTATTATTACTGTGGGCGATCCGGACAGGGTAGATCTAGTCACCAAGTTTTTTGACTCGATAGAGTTCAAACAACAAAAACGAGAATTTCATACGCAAACCGGTAGTTACAAGGGCAAACGCATTACTGTAATTTCTACAGGAATCGGAACTGACAATATTGATATTGTACTCAATGAACTTGATGCACTGCGCAATATTAATTTTATTACCCGAAAACCGTATGTAAAACCCAAACAATTGGACATCATAAGAATCGGAACTTCCGGGGCGATACAGCCTAAGTTTCCTATGGATAGTTTTGTTATTTCGGAAACTGCAATTGGATTTGATAGTCTTTTGCATTTTTATGATAGCAAAAAAGTCCAGCTTCCGGTTATCACTAACATGCTTGTCAATCATCTAGAATGGAGTATCAACAAAGCTAAACCTTATGTAGTAGCATGTGACAAAACACTTCTAGAACATATGCAAGGTAAGCAAACTATTGCCGGTACTACTATTACAAATGTAGGCTTTTATGGACCCCAGGGACGTGTATTGCGACTACCGCTAGAAGATCAGGATTTAAACAAAAAAATTACTGCTTTTCGGTTTGAGAACAACAAAAAAATCACGAATTTAGAAATGGAAACTGCGGGCATCTATGGATTAGCAAAACTTATGGGACATCGGGCTATCTCGATGAATGCGATTCTAGCTAATAGAGTCTCAGGCTCATTTAGTAAAAAATCAGACGCTACTATAGAAGCATTGATTGAGTATACACTAGAAAAGCTTGTAACATTAGAACCTGGAGAAATGAAAGCAAAAATTAAAGCGTAATGTCTTATATTGATTAACGATCAACAAATATGGATTAACGATTGTTGATTTATGGAAGTTGGAAGTTGGAAGTTGGAAGTTTTTTCGGCTTCGCCGAAAAAACCAGAAACCAGAAACCAGAAACCAGAAACCAG
>CAZYRG010000121.1:0-9533 GCA_964650425.1 uncultured Flavobacteriaceae bacterium | reverse complement strand
TGAGCTACCTCGCCATTTTGCGCGTGCAAATATAAGAACAAATTGTTGCGAAGCAAACTATAATTGGGAAATAATTTTTTTTGAAATAACTTTTTATAGTCGCTAATTAATCTATATATTGGCTTTCAAACTAAATCAATTATGTCAGATAAAATAAAATTTGAACAAGAATTTGTAATTCAGTCATCACCATCGTTGCTGTATCAATATATTTCTACACCTTCAGGGTTGCAGGAGTGGTTTGCTGACAATGTCAATTCTCGTGGAGAACTTTTTACTTTTATCTGGAATGATACCGAAGAGCAAGCAAAAATGCTTAGCAAAAAAAATGGCGACCGTATTAAGTTTAGATGGTTGAGCGATGAAGAAGAAGGGGATGATTATTTTTTTGAAATGCGTATCCAAGTAGACGAGATTACTAAGGACGTATCCCTTTTGGTTACAGATTATTCTGATGACGATGAGGTTGATGAAAGTAAAATGCTATGGGAAAATATGGTCGGTAACCTAAAACAAGTCTTAGGTTCGTCATAGTTTAACACCATAGAATAGCTATATTTGTCCTGTTTTTGACTATTTCAATACAGGACTTTTTTTATGATTAATATCAATGGGATCTTAGTCCCTCCATCAGAAGCTACTTTCGGACTTACGAATAGAGGATACGCCTACGGAGATGCCTTGTTCGAAACGATACGGTATGCCAGCGGGAAATTACTTTTCTGGGAAGATCATTATTTTAGACTTATGGCAGGGATGCGCATTTTACGCATGGAAATCCCTATGGATTTTACTCCCGAGAAACTAGAAGAGCAAATTGTAGCATGTATTAGTGCTAATGGTATTTCAGAATCAGTTGCGCGCATAAAAATAACAGTGTATAGAGATACGGATGGTTTATATACCCCAGATGCGAACACAGTAGGATATACTATTGCGGCAAATAAAATGGAGCGTCAAGCTTTTTATACACTTTCCGACACACCTTATGAAGTGGCGTTATTCAAGGATCATTATATGGCTCCAGATTTACTGTCTACGCTCAAAACGACTAATAAGGTTCTGAATGTACTTGGAAGTATATATGCTAAGGAAAATGGATACCAAAATTGTTTGTTGTTGAATTCAGAGAAAAAAGTTATTGAAGCACTTAATGGAAATTTATTTTTAGTAAAAGGGACACATATTAAGACACCTCCTTTATTAGATGGTTGTCTACGTGGCGTAATGAGAAAGCAACTGCTCCAACTTCTTCAGAAAAATGAGACTTATACGGTAGAAGAAGCTTCGATATCACCATTCGAGTTGCAAAAAGCTGATGAGCTTTTTATAACGAATGTAATACAAGGCATCGTACCGATAACAAAATTTCGTAAAAAAGAGTACACCTCAGATGTAAGCAAACGTTTATTAGGTCAAGTCAACGCAGCCGTGCGTTTTGCATAGATAGATTGGAAAAACGATAAGTGTTTAAAGTATAGTTAGTTATAGGCAGGATTTTCAGGAGCGTTACACCAAATAAGATAATCCCCTCCGAGTTCGATCATTTTTTCTTTCCAGAAGGTGTCATATTTCTTTTCTATGATATGCTTTTTGTACGTATTCTCTACAATAACCCACGAATTCGCTTTGAGCTCGTCATAAAGTTGTTGTGCATCCCATCCAGAATATCCTAAAAAGAATCGGATTTCATTTGTTACAATTTTACCAGAATTAATCAATTTTTGTACTTCACTAAAATCACCACCCCAATATATGCCGCTCGAGATTTCAATGCTGTTCGGGATTAGTTTTGGTACTTTGTGAATAAAATAGAGGTTATCTTGCTCAACAGGGCCACCATTATAGATTTTGTGAGGAACTTCAATTTCAGGAACCAAGTCAGATAACGAGTATTCCAATGGCTTGTTCATAATAAAACCGATAGAACCATCATCAGTGTGATCAGCTAATAGTACTACGGAACGATTAAAAGAGACATCACCAATAATAGAAGGTTCTGCTATTAGGAGGTGACCTTTTGTTGGTTGTAGTGAAATCATAGGCCTTTATATAGGTGTTAGTCCTATTAAATCTAACTAATTATTCCATATAATCAAAGGAGAATACCTATTATTCATAGTTTTTAGGGCTATTTAATGAAAAAAGCCTCTATAAAATAGAGGCTTTTTATTAAAATATGAATTCTTAACGTCTAGTTTACTGAACCAGATAATTCAGCACCAGCTTTGAACTTTACTACATTTTTTGCAGCAATTTGGATTGTTTTTCCAGTTTGTGGGTTTCTACCTTCTCTTGCAGCTCTTTTAGAAACTGACCAAGATCCAAATCCAACTAGAGATACTCTATCTCCTTTTTTTAGTGTGTTTTCAACGTCACCCAAAAATGACTCTAAAGCTTTTTTTGCAGCTGCTTTTGTGATACCTGCACTCTCTGCCATTCCGTCGATTAAATCTGTTTTGTTCATAATTCTGATTTTAGTTTATTGTTGATTAAATTTTATTTAAATCCTTATACAAATTTATACGGATTTCTTAACCATGCAAGGATTAGCCCAGTAAATACGGGCTTTTGTTGATAACTAAGCAGGTTTTTAACAAAAAAGGTTTTTTTTTGTAGGGGCATTAGTACGAATCATATCAGGTGATTAAGAGAATTTTGCGTCTTTTTGAAAGTTATACCCATTCAAAAGGGATTTTGTGTCCATTGCTTTTTTTCCAGGAAGTTGCATTTTTAGCACTTCAATATAACCACTGGCCGTGGCTACCTTTAATTGATTTTGGTCAATAATGATGGTTCCCGGTTCGTGTTTGGTTGATTCCTCTACTATTTTGACGTCATAAATTTTGACAGCAAGCGTTGCGTCACTATTATATAAGGTACTCCAAGCTGCAGGATATGGGTTGAGTCCCCTTATAAGGTTATAAATTTTTGTGCTTGTTGCATTCCAATCAATTTTGGTATTTTCTTTATGTAGCTTGTAAGCAGTTTTTAGCTCTGCTTTGGGTTGCGGTTTTAGGACAACAGTATCATGAGCGATCTGATCTATCGTCTCTAAAACTAAATTGGCGCCAGAAGACATCAGCTTGTCATGAAGCATGCCCGCAGTATCAGTCGGAGCGATAGAAAGTTCATTTTGCATAATAACAGCACCAGTATCGATGTGTTCGTCAATAAAAAAAGTAGTATTTCCCGTTTTTGTTTCTCCATTAATAATCGCCCAATTTATAGGAGCAGCGCCTCTATAATCGGGTAACAAAGAAGCGTGTAAATTAAAAGTGCCATATTCTGGCAATTGCCAAACGATTTTTGGAAGCATTCTAAAAGCTACAACAATTGCAAGATTGGGTTTTAATTCCTCTAGTGTAGCATTAAATTCAGGGTCTTTGAGGTTGGTGGGTTGTAAAATAGTTAACCCTTGTGCTTGTGCATATTCCTTTACGGCGGATGCACGAAGCTTTCTTCCTCTTCCTGCAGGTTTGTCTGGAGCGGTAATTACTCCAACCACGGTGTGATTGTTTTCTACGATGGCTTTAAGCGATGCTACAGCAAAGTCTGGAGTCCCCATAAAAAGTATTCGTAATGTTCTCATATGATAAGTACTGTTTTTGGCTTCCGTATATAAAATTCAAATCCTGTTAGTTGTCCGTTAGGTAGTAATGATTGTCGTTACCTATATATATAATCGCTTTTTCGCTTAATTCTTTGATTGCGTTAATTAATTGTGTTTCGGTACAGGATAGTTGTTTTAATAATTGCCGCGAAGATAAGGGTTGTTGTGTTAATAGCTTTACAATAGTCGTTGTAATTGTGGTACTATTTGTTTTCTTGACAGTCTTATTTTGAGTCCTACAAAAACTACAGATTCCACAGAGTTCTTTAGTGGTCTCACCAAAATACTCTAGTAATAATTGGTGTTTACAATGCGTGTCATTTTCAACAAAATCTAAGATTGCTTTTACCTGCTGTCGTTTTACGGCATTTTGAGCAGTGATATGTTTTGCAATAGCATTGATGGTGCTATCATCTTCTCTAGGAACCAAAAAGCTAAGCTCCGCATCTGTTCTAGCATGTTTAAATGTCAATAACCCCTGATTGGCTATTTTTTCTAAAATAGTAATGACTTCAGTTTCTATGGTTCCTGCTTTGTTGGCAATCTGTGCAATATTAATAGCCGTTTCATCCTCAAAAATACCACCATAATTTCGCAAGATAGTTTTAACAGCAGTCGCATACTGTGGGTTTTGCTCTAGGTACTCTAGCATCGTACTACTGTCCGTGATGATTTGTATAGTTGTTTTTTTATTAAAACGTTCTATAAAAGTAATGACACTATTCCGATCTAGGAGTTTGATGGCATTATAGGTAGCTGCAATGGGGAGGTTGTAATTGTGACAAAACGTATTAAAATTCAAAGAATGTACGGTGTTTTCTCCTTCGCCATATGATATCTGAAAATAATTAGAAAGCTTTCGATACACATGCTTCACAAAATGTAGATCAGGTAATGTTTTGATTAATTGATTTTTTAGTTGCGTAGCATCGTTTTCGCCTTTTAGTAAAATTGCATACGCCTTTTGACCATCCCTGCCAGCACGTCCGGCTTCTTGGAAATAACTTTCTAAACTTTCTGGTATATTAAGGTGTATCACTAATCGGACATTGGGCTTATCGATTCCCATTCCGAAAGCGTTGGTGGCGACCATTATCTGTTTTTCCTCACGATGCCATTGCTCCAAGCGTTTGTTTTTTTCTACAGCTGTAACGCCTCCGTGATAATAGGTGCTCGTAAATCCAGCGGCTTCTAGATACGCACTAGTGTCTTTTGCAGATTTTCTATTGCGAACATAAATAATGGTGCTTCCGGGTTGACGTTCTAGTAATTGTTGTAGTTTATACTGTTTATCGACTGCCGAATATACCATATAGGCCAGATTAGGTCTGGCAAAAGATTTTTGATGGATTTTTGGTTGAAAAAGTTGTAAAGTCTCCACAATATCTTCTACGACCTGAGGGGTAGCAGTAGCCGTAAGTCCCAAAATAGGAACTAAAGGCTTTAAATCACGTAAAATTTTGATATTTCGATACGCAGGTCTAAAGTCGTGTCCCCATTGCGAAATACAATGGGCTTCATCAATAGCAATCAAGTTTACAGGCATTTGTTTGATGCGCTCTTGTACAATCTCTTGTTGCAAACGCTCTGGAGAGAGGTATAAGAATTTATAGTTTCCGTAAATACAATTATCTAGTAGTTGATCTAATTCATGATAAGGGATGCCACTTGTAAGTGCCATGGCCTTAATGTTTTTTTGTTGTAACCCCAGAATCTGATCGCGCATAAGTGCTACAAGTGGAGAGATCACAATGCAGATACCATCCTTGAGTAAGGCGGGTAGCTGAAAGCATAGAGACTTACCGCCGCCAGTTGGTAATAGTGCAATCGCATCTTCATTTTCTAATACAGAAGTGATGATGGTTTCCTGTAAAGGGCGAAAACGATCAAAGTTCCAGTATTTTTGAAGTGCTTCTTGCGGTTGCATACGTTATAAGATACTATTTTTTAGAATAAAGTTGCATCGTTCTGCGACCGTTCCAAAAGGAACGAGTATGCAGTTATAATTTAGGTTTTCGTACGTAGCTTTTAGGTGTTGGTGAATGCGCTCTGTTTGTTCAAAAGTTTCATAGCGTTCATTGTCCGTGGTATGAATTTCCGACCAGGGGGGTACTAAAAATATGGATGAATAACGATAGGATTTACATGCATCAACAAAGGCGTCGGGGCTTTTTTGTCCGGAAAATTCCATATAGGCTAGGATGTCTGGAATGCCACGGTCTAGAAAAATAGTTTTTTCAGGGGCATTTTCTGCATCTTTATATTGTTGGATCCTTCCATCAAGAAGTTTTTGACTAAAAAGTAATGGGTCTTTAGTAAAAAGTTGTTCAATACCATCTTTGCGGGCTTCTAGAATGATATCTCGAGAAATCTCAGGATAACACTGCTGTCCAGATTGCTTTAATTTATTGATAATAGAGGTTTTACCCGTTCCTGGACCCCCAGTGATGACAATTTTGTGTGTAGTCAAACTTTTTTTTCCAAATTTCGCGATTTTACTTTAGAATAAAAAGGTTTTCAAGTTCGGAGTTGTCAATTAAAAAGCTTTGAACTCCTAACTCTGAATTCCGAACTCTAAACTAGATTTCTCTATATTTGTACAAAAATAATCGCATGAGTAAAGAAGAAGCGTTTTATGCAAAGTTAAAACTGCAATTGGCCGATACCAGCCTTTGGCCAACATCCTATTTATACAAGTTTATCGTGCCAACCGATGCGAATAGAATTTCGTTGGTGGAGACTATTTTTGACAATATGGGAGCAGTAATTAGTAAAAAAGCTTCCAAAAATGAAAAATATACTAGTATTTCGGTCAATGTAAGGATGAAAAACCCTGATGCTGTTATTGCAAAATATAAAGAAGTAGCGTCAAAAGTAGAAGGTGTTATTTCTTTATAAACCTATTAAAAATTAGAAAAACTAAAGAAGCAATTTTGAAGTGCGATTTACGAGATTAGAAGTACGAGAGTATGAATCCTGCAAGGTGTTGTCGGAGACCTCCTTGTAGGATTTGTGAATGGAACAAGGGTTTGGAATACGGAGTACCTCACTTTATAGTTCTTGAAAATTAACAATAAACGGTCAACCTATACCAGGGACGTGCATTTTTGAACTTTTCCAGCTTCTAATCCCGTACTTCTAACTTCGCAAATCGTACTTTACTAAAAACCTTTTCAAAAAAAACGCATCACTAAATTTTATTTTAGTATTTTGCATTTATATTTGCACCCTCGGTCATTCAGAATTACTAATTCAGTACTACCATGACCAGATAGCAATTTCCACCACAAATAAATTTATGTCAGTAGCTCTTATAGAATACAATACGGAACGCGAAGGATTAATTATTCCAGAATATGGACGTCATTTACAGAAAATGATTGATCATGTTGTGGCAATAGAAGATCGAGAAGAAAGAAATCAACAGGCAAAAGCAATCATTTCTGTAATGGGAAATTTGCAACCGCACCTTAGAGATGTACCAGATTTTCAGCATAAGCTTTGGGATCAACTATTTATCATTAGTAAATTTCAACTAGATGCGGATTCACCATATCCAATCTTGACCAAAGAAAAATTAGAAGAACGTCCAGAACCGTTGGAATATCCTCAGAATTTCCCAAAGTATCGATTTTACGGAAACAATATCAAGCGTATGATTGATGTAGCGATCGGTTGGGAAGCTGGAGATTTGAAAGAAGCGCTAATTCTTACTATTGCAAATCATATGAAAAAATGTTTCTTGAACTGGAATAAAGATACGGTTGAAGATACGGTGATTTTTAAGCATTTAGTAGAATTAAGTGATGGTCAATTAGATTTGACAAATAGCGGAGAGACTTTGAGTGATGCTGCAGATTTGATGCGTTCTTCGAAAAAGAAACAATCCTCTTCCAATAAAAAGAACTACAAAAAATCCAACAAAAAGCGATACTAATCTAACTGCAACACTATTTCATGGGTACTTTTCAAATCGAAGGAGGTCACCGGCTAAAAGGAGACATCCAACCACAAGGAGCAAAAAATGAAGCATTGCAAATACTTTGTACAGTTTTATTAACTCCAGAAGAAGTAACAATCTCCAATATTCCTGATATACGGGATGTCAATAAACTGATTGATATTCTTGGAAATTTAGGTGTGAAAATCCAGAAATTAGGCAAAGGACAATATACGTTCAAGAGTGATGAGTTAAATCTTGACTATCTCGAAAGTGAACAATTCAAAGAGGAGGGAAGTGGACTTAGAGGTTCTATCATGATTGTTGGCCCGTTATTAGGACGATTTGGAAAAGGCTATATTCCTCGACCTGGAGGAGATAAAATTGGGCGTCGTCGTTTGGATACGCATTTTGAAGGCTTTATTAAGCTTGGTGCAAATTTTAGATACAACAAAGAAGAACGTTTTTATGGAGTAGAAGCACCAGAAGGTCTTAAGGGTACTTATATGTTATTGGATGAAGCTTCGGTGACAGGAACTGCTAACATTGTAATGGCGGCCGTACTAGCCAAGGGCACAACTACAATATATAATGCCGCATGTGAGCCCTATTTACAACAGCTTTGTAAAATGCTCATCTCCATGGGAGCAAACATTAGTGGTGTAGGATCCAATATGTTAGTCATAGAAGGGGTTGAAAAACTCGGAGGGTGTACACATCGTGTGCTGCCAGATATGATCGAGATCGGGTCATGGATTGGTTTGGCAGCGATGACACAGAGCGAAATTACGATCAAAAATGTAAGTTGGAATGATTTGGGGCAGATTCCGAATACATTTCGGAAGCTCGGAATCAAACTAGAGAAAAAGGGGGATGATATTTATATTCCTTCCCATAAAGATGGGTATCAAATAGAAACGTTTATCGACGGTTCATTTATGACCATAAGTGACGCACCTTGGCCTGGTTTTACACCAGATTTATTGAGTATCATTTTAGTAGTAGCAACTCAGGCTCGAGGCGAAGTTCTAATACATCAAAAGATGTTTGAGAGTCGTTTGTTTTTTGTAGATAAGCTTATTGATATGGGGGCAAAGATTATTCTTTGTGATCCACATCGTGCTACGGTGATTGGACATGATTTTAAATCTACCTTAAAAGCCACAACAATGGTTTCTCCAGATATCAGAGCAGGAATTTCGTTGTTAATTGCGGCCCTAAGTGCTAAAGGAACTTCTACCATTCATAATATCGAACAGATTGATCGTGGTTATGAAAATATCGATGAGCGTCTAAGAGCCATAGGAGCTAAGATTATCAGAACAGCTTAGTACATTACGCTTTTTTAGCGTTCATGGATAAAAAATATACAATAATCAGTGAGGGGTATAAAAAACATACAATTCACTGATTATTAGTTTATATTGCTACTGTTTAAGCTATATTCTCTGCTCGTTATTTAGATTCATTGCAGCATTATTTATAGCTGCAGCGCTCAAAGTTTTGTCATCGGCGTCAAAGCGCTCCATTTGCGCGACAAGTTTGGTGCTCACTTTTACTAAGTAGATGCAATCACTTGTGCGGAGCTCTACGGCTTCAATGACTTCGTTTCTAGCATTTCTGAAAGAAATAATGTCATCATCTCCATAACCGTCTGGATACTTGCTTACAAGCATTGATAGGATGTTAGGGGTTAGTTTTTTGTAATCAACGATCACTCTTTTTAAGGAATTCGGGGCTTTATTCTTCATAAGGTAAAAGTTAGAACCAATGGATTGGTTGTGTGGTTAATTTTTTATGTTAAGTCATCTAGTAATTATAAGTTGTTAGAAATCCTTCTTTTTATGAAAGTGGGGGAATTCATGAGTTAAGTTATAAAAAAAATAAATACGTTTTAAAAAAACGCGAAAAAAATATCCTGTAAATTTTAACCCGCTTTATGCATTGGAACTTCGTAATGAAGCTTTGAGCTGTTGTAAA